>JBDNDE010000153.1:0-11410 GCA_046719305.1 Gemmataceae bacterium
GTATGGAAGGAGTGGTAGGGAGTGTTGGCATTGCCATTGGCTACCCAGCCCGCAGGGGGGAAGAAGCTGTAGGTGCTTTCATGGCTGTGCATGGCCAGGCCGATTTGCTTGAGGTTGTTTTGGCATTGCATGCGGGCAGCGGCCTCGCGGACTTTTTGCACGGCGGGCAACAACAGACCGATGAGGATAGCGATGATGGCGATCACTACCAGCAATTCAATGAGGGTAAAGGCGAGTCGTTTCGGATGATTAAGTCGCATAAAAGAACTCCTTGGATGAAAGAACCGGTAACTAGTTGATCTCAACGGGGATATTGTTGGTTCCCGCTTGAATGGTCGCTTTCAACGGGGAGTTGTCGGGATCGCTGTAGGGCGGCTTAATGAAGTTGGGTCCGCCGCCCTGCTCTGCTCCCCCACCGAAACTTGGTTTCTTTTGGCCGCCGTCCTTTTTCGGACCACTCCAGTAAACTGTAATGCGATACTCCCCAGCGGGCGCACCGCGTTTCCCCATCGTCATTAACTCGTAGGAGCCATCGTCCTTAACCTGAGCCCCCGGCCGAATGGCTTGGTGGCTTTTGTCATTCACCGGATGAAAGAACAGTTGCGCTCCGACCATCGGTTCACCTTTGTAGGTGGCTTTGCCCGATACGGGATAGTAGCCGCTGGAGCCACATCCGAGGATTAAACACGGCACGAAGAATCCCAACAGGTAAATGCTCTGTCGTTTCACGATCGGACCGCAAAGTCGTAGATATTGGTTAGTGTGGAATACAACTCAACTTACACCAGCCAAGAGGCTTCTGCAAGATAGTAACAATTGATTCACAACTTTTTCATCATTCTTGAACGAAGCGAACGATCGGCCGTCTCCACAGTCGAAAACGGCCGCCTAGCTACCAGTGAAGGCAAGGAGGAGACTTACTTCACCGCAGCGGCGTAGCGCTCGGCCACCTTGTCCCAGTTTACGACGTTCCACCAGGCCTTGAGATAGTCGGCCCGGGCGCTGCGATACTTCAAGTAGTACGCATGCTCCCAGACGTCAACACCCAGAAGAGGCTTCAGCCCATCCATGATCGGGCTATCTTGATTTTTGCGTTGGATGGCCTCCAACTCGCCCTTGGGGTTGACCACCAGCCAGGCCCAGCCCGAGCCAAATTGCGTCATCGCTTTGGTCGTTAGTTCGCTCTGAAACTTGTCCAGGCTACCGAACTTGGCGTCGATCGCCTTGGCCAACGCGCCGGTGGGGCCTTTGCCGCCCTTGGGCCCCATGATTTCCCAGAAGATCGCATGGTTCGAATGGCCGCCCACGTTGTTGATCACGCCTTGGCGAATTTTCTCCGGCACTTTGTCGATCTGTCCCAGCAGGACATCGGGGGGCAGGGCGGCTAGATCGGGGGTGTCTTTCAACAGACCGATGGCATTATTGATGTAAGCTTGATGGTGTTTGGTGTGATGAATCTTCATCGTTTCAGCATCAATATGTGGCTCCAATGCGTCGTAGTCGTAAGGCAGCTTGGGCAGCGTGTAGCCAAGGTTGCCCTCTTTCTCGGCACGCAGCGTCAGCGGTGCTAGCGTGAGCGTGGCCACACTCCAGCCAATGGTTTGCAAAGCCTGGCGGCGGTCCATAGGATCGTCTCCGTGCGGTAGAAATCTCCGTTGCTCAAGCGACCGACCCCTCGGTCGCCCAGAGTGATTGATACCGCTCTAGCAGGCGATGTCCACCGCCAAGCTTAAACGCCTGCCGGCACCGCTTGCTTGCGTTCACTGAGCACCGCATCGAATAGTGTCAGGGCTGTCTCCACTTGTTGCGCGGTGATACACAACGGCGGACAAAAGCGTATGGCCGTCTCGCCGCACCCTAAGAGCAACAGCCCGCGTTGAAAAGCCGCCTGAATGATCGCCTCGCGGCCTTTGACATCGACAGCAGTCATCAGTCCCAAGCCACGCACTTCGCCTAGATCGGGATGTCGGGCCGCTAGCCGCCGCAACCCTGCCCGCAACTGTTCGCCACGCTCGGTTGCGTTGGCCATCATACCTTGCTGAAGCAAATCGAGCGTGACCAACGCAGCGCGACAAGCAACGGGATTGCCGCCAAAGGTGCTAGCATGACTACCGGGGGGCCAACTCATGACCTCGGCTCGGGCCAGGATCGCACCTAAGGGCAGCCCACTGGCGATGCCCTTGGCCAGGCACACGATGTCGGGCACCACGCCAGAATGCTCGACGGCGAACAGCTTGCCGGTGCGTCCCATGCCGCTTTGGATTTCATCTACGACTAGCAAGATACCGTGCTTGTCGCACAGTTCGCGCAAGGCCGGCAAAAAGCCGCGCGGCGGGACGTTATAACCGCCCTCCCCCTGGATCGGTTCAACGAAGATGGCGGCAACTTCATCGGGCGGAGCGACTCGTTTCAGCACCGACTCTTCGATCGTCCGCACACAGGCACATGGCCCGCCAAGGCACTCGCCGCAGCCCTTGGGATAGGGCACATGATGCACTTCCCCTAGCAGCGGGCCAAACCCACGTCGATGCACCAGCTTCGAGGCCGAGATCGACATCGCCCCATAGGTTCGGCCATGAAACGAGCCATAAAAGGCAATCACGCGGGGCCGGCCGGTATGATGCCGCGCTAGTTTCAGCGCCCCGTCAATGCTTTCGGCCCCACTATTAGAAAAAAACACCTTCCACGCCCCGCCCCCGCGTGCCTGACCAGGTGCCGTCGGGGCCAAGGCGGCCAGACGCTCAGCCAAATCGATCTGCGGATCATAGTAAAAATCTGTGCCACTCATGTGGATGAGTTGAGCTGACTGCTCTTGAATTGCTGCGGTGACGGCTGGGTGACAATGGCCCGTGTTGGTGACAGCAATCCCCGCGGTGAAATCGAGGAACAGGTTGCCATCGACATCTTCGATCACTGCCCCGCTAGCGCGAGCAACCACTAACGGATAGACCGGTGTGTACGACGGTGACAGCAGCCGACTGTAGCGCTCTAGCCGAGCGGTCGCTTGGGGACCGGGCAACGGCCCGTGGATGGCAGGAACCGTAGCGTCATCGAACAACCATCGGGTCATCTGGCACCTCTCGATTGGAAATTAGGAATTGACCCCTCGAAACGACCGTGCAGGTGACACTCACTGAGCGCCCTCGATTCCTGTGCTTAAGCCCTGGGCCATCTTAATCTCCTGTCCGTGGTTGACTGTCCACGACACCTTGTGCGTCACAGTTTCGATCAATCCGGCCGCCGAGGGATGGCCGTTGCCGCTGCGCTTGACCCCACCAAAAGGCAGATGAACCTCTGCCCCGATGCAGGGCAGATTCACGTAGCCCATGCCAAACTCGCACTCTTCGCGGAAGAAGCGCATTGCCCGGTAATCCTCGGTGATGACTGCCAAGGATAAGCCATACGGTGTGTCGTTGTAAATCGCTGCTGCCTCTTGGTTGTCGCGAAAGGGAACAATCGCTAGATGCGGCCCGAACACTTCCTCCCGCACGCACCGCACGCCCGGCTTGGCCTCGATCTGATAAATAAACGGTGTGAGGAAGTTGCCCTCGCGTTGGCCGCCCTCTAGCAGCACCCGCGCCCCTTCTTCCTTGGCCAAAGCGTTATACGACAGCACTTTTTGCACTGCCTGCTGGTTGATGACCGGGCCGGTGAACGACGATGGGTCCAGCGGATCGCCGATCACCAACCGCTTGCTTAAGGCAACCAACTGGTCGCTGAAACGCTCCAAGAGCGACTCGTGCACCAGCACTCGCCCCGCCGAGACACACCGCTGCCCACTAGTCTTAAACGCACTGATCAGCGTCGCCTTTACAGCTAAATCCAGCTGAGCATCGGCACACACGATCACTGCACTCTTACTGCCCATCTCGGCGGCCACGATGCGATCGTACAGGGTAGCCGAGGCCTGCTGGATCTGGCTGCCCACCTCCCAAGAGCCAGTGAACAGCACGATGTTGACGCCTGGGTTGCGCACGAGCCGTTCCCCCACTGCGCCGTCACCATGTACCAAGTTGACCACGCCTTCAGGAAAACCGGCCTGAAGCATCAACTCGACGAGGCGTTGGCCCACGGCGGGTGTCTCTTCGCTGGGTTTGAAGACGACGGTATTGCCTTCGACGAGCGTCGGCCCCAGCATCCACAGCGGAACGGCAAAGGGGAAATTCCACGGCGTGATCACCGCCGCCACCCCCCAAGGTTTTCGCCGAACGAAGGCGTCTTTGTCGGCGATCTCACTGGCCAGGACTTCGCCGTGATTCATCCGTCCGGTACCAAAGACGTATTGAATCATGTGCAATCCTTCGATGACCTCGGCACGGCATTCGGCCAAAACTTTGCCGCACTCGCGAGCCATCAGCCGGGCTAGGGTCTCCGTCTCCTGCTTGACCAACTGAGCCAGATGGTCGAACAACTCTGCTCGCACAAGACGGCTGGTTCGACGCCAGGCCGGATAGGCCGCCCGAGCCGCGGCCACAGCTTCATCGGCCCACTCCAACGGCGTAGCGGGAAAGGTGCCTATCCGTTCTTCAGGACGTGACGGGGAGCGGCTTTCAAACGTCATCGGGGCTTGGCGCCAGCGACCCGCGATCAGGTCGCGCCCGTGGATCTGTTCGGTCATCGCAGCGTTCCTCACAGGTTGTCTCGTCCATGCCGAGGATTCCGGCCGAAAGGGAGGAGAGAATGGCCTGTGGGTATTATACGCCGCGTCGCGGCACCGGGCACAGCGTTCCCTCAGCCCTTGACCCCCAACAGGTGCAGCCACGGCACCAGACGCTCTTGAAGCGGCGTGCGTTGGATCAGTCCCAGCCCATCCGGGCTGAACCGCGCCGTTCGCGTTCCCGGTGTGTAGTCGGGCCAGGGAATGCTACCCAGCAACACATTGACCCCTGTCGCACAGATTTGAACACTCTCGCCCGCTATGCCAGCCCATCGACCATCAGCCGACAAAAACGCGATTCCAGCCGGCAGCGTGAACGAGGCCACATTCCAGTACGCGGTGCCGTAGCGTTGCAACCGGTAGGTGTTGCGTTCGTAGGATAGTTCCGACTGCGCTAGCCAAGTCACATTCTTGCCGTCGGCTGTGAAGGCCAAGGCATCCGGTCGACCATTAGGATAAGGCGGCAGCCGACGCGTAACCGGTAGGCCGCCCCAAACTTCGATCCGTCCCTGGTGCCAAAGCCGCACCTGCTGTTGCCCCGCCAGGGCCAAACGCTGACCGTCGGGCGACCAAGCCACATCCCAGGCATCTCCGAAGCTCAAGCCTGGACGCCAGCGGTTCTGCACCCAATTCCACAGCCGCACTTCGTTGGCCGACAACACCGCCAATTGTTGCCCACACTTGTTGTCCCTCACCGGTCGGAAACGCAACGCTTCGCCTTGGCGAGTTTGTATGTCTAGCTGCACCCGACAACTGGCCCGCTCGCGAATACACAACCGCCCCTGTTCGCTGAGCGTCGCCAGCAACTGACCATCGGGCGAAAAATCATAGACCAGCCCGGGGCCAACTTCTTCATGATCCGGGATCGGCACACGAGCCAAGCCGAGTTCGTCAGTGAGTTGCGGCAGCGGCTCGCCCTCTTGCTGTCGATCATGACACGCGGCACAACAAGGGCCCATCCATCCGCTGAGCTTCGTGCCTGGGTCTTTTCCCAGACTCAACGGGCCACGTTCGCCACAGCGGCACCACACCCAGGCTTCGCGTCGCGAACCGACGTTGCGCCACATCGCCACTTGGGGATAGACGGCAAACAGGGGTGGATCCTCGATGTTGATTCCGTGCCAGCCTGTCGGACCGCGCTGAGCGTGGCCCTGAACCCGCACATGTCGCCGGCCGAGGTAATCGGTCCACCAGGCGACCGCGACGCGACCCATTTCGTATTCATTCAGTAGCGAGTAAGCATCGTGCAGCCAGGCCAGGGCTCCTTCAGGACGGGCAAACACCTGATCGCATTGCTCGACCCAGAAGCCATGATCACGCAGAGGAAAAAAGCCGCGTGCGTTGGCACGGTGTTGAGCCTGACGAAAGCCCTCTAGCAGTTCCAGAGCCGAGGGCTGAACGAACACCCGATCGAACATGAAAGCCTCGCAAGCGTCGCAGAAGTAGACAGGCAAAACGGCCCAAGGACATGATAGGCAAATGGACCCGTAGCTGGGCCAAGGTGGCCAACGGACATCATCGCCCAGAAAAAACCGATGCAGAAGAATCACCCCAGCGGTCGTAGGGGTACTTACCGCATACGGCAGAGCAACAAGGCTACTCCTGCGACAGCGAGAAACAGCAAGCCGAAGAACCAGCCGAGATGAAAGAACATGGCCGCTAAACCCAAAACCGCGGCCAAGCAACCTATGAGGGCCGCCAAGTGCCGCAGGGGCGGAATCGTCTCGCCAAGGCTACGGAGATGTTCGTTGAAATACCCAACCACAAGCAATGGGATTGCCACGCAGAAGCAATACACTGTTGCGTGCAATCCTAGGTCAAGCGAATCGCGTTCTCGTTCGATGAATTGAATCATCGCAGCAACGCACATGCCAAGCAACCCGATATAAACTAACCGGTTGACATCCATAAGTCGTTCATCCACGCGTTGCGACTGTGTCGAAATGCGGCGTCGCTGTAGGCGAAGCATCTGGCAACAGCCCAAAGATGTCTTCGAGAAGTTCCTTGACACTGTGAGTCTCGCGCAGGTGAGCAACAGCCCAATCATTGTACTCCTGACGAGTGATCAACTGACCGTTAGGGTAGGTTAGGTCCCCCTCTTGGGTTTGTTGTAGGATTTGTTGATAGGCGGCTAGTTCGGCAATCACCTGCAACGAGAGGAGATGAATATGGACACCAAGGGACTTTAGTTCATTCATTTTCTGGTGTGCGTAGTTCGTGGTCCTAATCGTCTCCGAGCGAAGCAGATGGAGGCTACCCAGGTTCTTATTGCGAGTTTCAAGCCACTGTTCTATCAGCCGACCTAGCTTCCACCGTAGGGGTGAGGGAGGCTCTTCGCACAGGCTGACGCCGAGTGATGTGATCCCTTTTTTCGCAGAGTAAAACACCAGATTGATATCGTCTATTCCAGCATGCATTCCATCGCTGCGAATGTATGGAAACTGAAGTAGCTCAACTAACCAAGGTAATCCTTTGCCAAACACGGAATCAAAGTGGATGGACAGCGGCTGAACGAGAAACTGATTCCTTCGTGTTTGCCAGAGTTGATCGAGGTGTTCTCTCAGTTGGAAGCATAAACGCGTGGAGTTCGGAATCGCATCGGTCTCGAAATCGGCTTTTGGTTTCTGTTTATCACTCGAAGCTACGACGGTTAAGGGAGAACTACCCGGTTTTTCTTGGGTCGGTTGGTTTGCCCGTAGACGTTCAAACTCTAGCGAACAGGCCATCAGGACATGGCGAGGCGTCAGAACTCGCCTGTTCTGCTGATACAACTCCTCCAAAAAATGATGAGAAAATGGCCAGTACTCCTTGTCTGGGTGTTGGGCACGTTCTTGCTTACAGCAGGGCTCTGCCAGGAGCCGAGCGTTAATTATCTGTAGCATCTGTTCCCATTGCAGCATTTTGAAGAAATGTGGTCCCTTGGGAGCTAGTTTTTGTAGATAGGTATTATCAACTGCTTTCCTCAGATCGTTATGCACCTCAAACCGAAGCGACGAGATCACCAATCGTGGGCCTACCTCGGCAAGCAGGTCAACAACCATCGTTGCAAACTGTTTAAGCACAGCAGAATCTGAGTTGCCTGCTTGGATAGACTCTAGATTATCGAAACATAAAACCAGAGTCGTTTTATCGCCAGCCAATCGCAACAACGACTGCACAATACTTTTCGAGGTTATCTCGCGTTCCAGATCTGAAGGATACTTAGGAGCTAGTCCAAGGGTTTGTAGGTCGGCCTCTCCCAAGGAATGACCACGAAGCCATTGTTCCACAAGCGGTTGCTTGGCTTGGTCGCAGAGTTGGGGTAACACTTTGACAAAATCGTAGTGAAGGGGACAAGAGCTTGCAAACGCTTCTAGATGAGGTCTCAATTGCGCGGAGGGATTTCCCATGATAATATCTAAGACACTGCTACCCCCTCGAACTGCAGATGCCCATGCAGGAAAACGATTCTCTAAAATGCGTAGCAATCCGTTCTTGCCTGCCCCTTGATACTGGTATGGGTAAAGCAACCCCTCAAAAAGATGTTGCCTTACCGGAATCCATAGTCGATTTAAGTAGCCCTCAGACAAAGGTAACATCACCAACACGGCATGCGGGTCCTTGTCGAGGTGTTGGCGTAGTCGTGCGATCAAGTGTGACTTGCCACTTCCCTTCTCACCTACACTAAGCACACTAACACCATGCCGATGCAGTCGTGCGGACTCTAGTCCGCTGAGATAGGCCCTATAGATGTCTTCATGGATTTCCGGAACGTCTCCTTTGGGAAGTACCATCGTGTTATCCGCCATGGTAACTTCAAAGGGATTCACTATGTCTGAAGGAATCATGCTCACCTCCGGACGGCGATGGAAGTAAAGATGTACTGACCCTCTTCAACGTATTGTTTTCGTTCCTCTTCACTGAAATGTGAACGATCGTAATTCTGACTTAGAATGACCTTCTGTTTATCTTCCAATGCAAGGACAGTACGATCAAACACTGGACCTCGTCCATCCTCGGGCATCATAGCTCTTAGATCCTTCAAAGATATCGTCCCATGCCGTTCAATAACATCCAGGATCATTTTTTCGAGATTCGATGACGCTTCGCTACCTGCTAAAACCTTTTCTGTTGGATTTTCTTGCTCCGTTTTGCTAACACTCGGCGCGCTTAGCCCCAGTTTTTCCCGCACGGCCGCAAAAATCGTCTCTGCATCCACCCCCACCTTTGCCATCAGCCCCTGTACACTCTTTGCCAGTGCGTCCACCTTCTTAGCATTGGCCGGCAAACTCAGCGGCGGGGGAGGTGGTGGCGGCGACTCGCTACCGAACAATGCCTTTTTACTCTTCCCGAGGGGTTTGTGTTCGTGCAATCGACCTTCGCCGATCAAATCGCGAACCAGTCTTTCTACATAGCTTTTCTCGGCCTTGAACTGTTTGGCCACTTCTCCGGTCAGCTCTGTCAACAGCATCGGTGTAGCGGCCAGGGCCAGGATGCGCTCGCGTATATGGTGTCGTTCGTCTTTGGTCCAATAACGCAGCGCCGCGTTCTTGTCCGAGGGCTGGCAAAACACGCGGGCCATCGTTGCTTCAGCCTCTAAAATCTCTTGGACCTGCTCAGGCCATTTCGGCTGCCCTTTCTTGACCTTGGGCAAACCTTTTACTAGTTCTTTAAGGGTCAGAGGTACTGGCGAAGCAGTAAGCTTGTCCAATAACATCTGCTTCAACTCATCGCGAGTCATGTTTGATCTCCAAACATCTCTCTATTATGGCAATTTAAGCTATTGCCTTTCGTCGCACGGGTCAATGGGGTTCCTGCCTTTGTCTCTACAGCGGACTGACTCCTCGCTCGCCTGTCGGGCCGTACCTTAATCTGTGTCGGGGCCATCCCTAGGGAGCATCACACATGGCTAATCTTGCTGAACAAATCGTTGCGTATGTAAGCCGGAAAAACTATGCTCCGCTCAAGGCGAAGGTGTTGGCGGGCAAGCTCGGGCTGTCCTCCGGGCAATACAAGGAATTCAAACGGGTTCTTCGCTCGTTGCTCCGCGAAGGTCGCCTGGAACTAGGGAAAAACCACACGATCCGCTGTCCGCCCCAGGCCGGCTCGCTCACCGGCATCTTTCGCCGCACCCAGGGGGGCGTCGGGTATGTTCGCCCGGTGGCGGTATCCGGCCGAGCCAACACAGAGATTCGCATCGCTGAGGACCACACGGCCGACGCCTCGACAGGAGATACGGTGCTGGTGCGGCTGGTGTCGCGCGGTAAAGGCGATGGCCCGCCAAATGGAGTGGTGGTGAAAGTGCTAGAGCGAGCCACGCGTCAATTTGTCGGCACTTATTTCGAGCGAGACGGCGAAGCCTTGGTTCGGGTTGATGGCAACGTGTTTGCACATTCGGTGCGGGTCGGGGATCCCGGGGCCAAGAACGCGCGTCCTCAAGACAAAGTGGTCTTCGAGATGGTGCGTTTTCCCACCATCGACTCACGCGGGGAAGGGGTCATTACCGAGGTACTCGGCCCCCATGGTCAGCCGGGTGTCGATACCCTAAGCATTATCCGGGCTTACAATTTACCTGATGCCTTTCCCGAAGATGCCTTGCAGGAAGCCCGCTTGGCCGCCGACACCTTTGACGAAAGCGATCTAGCCGGACGCCACGATTTCACCCGCGAACTGGTCGTCACCATCGACCCTGTCGATGCCCGTGACTTCGACGATGCGATTGGCCTGACGCACGACCCGGCGACAGGGCACTACGAGCTACACGTTCACATTGCCGACGTGGGGCATTTTGTGCCGCCAGGTGGGGCGTTGGATCGCGAGGCGCGCAAACGCGCTACGAGTGTTTATTTGCCCCAGCGTGTCCTGCCCATGTTTCCCGAACTCATCAGCAACCATCTCGCTAGTTTACAACCCGATCGCGTCCGATATGTTAAGACTGTGATCATCGGATATACATCCGAAGGCACAATTACGCATACACGTTTTATGGAGGGAGCTATCCGCTCTCGTCGACGCTTTACATATGAACAAGTGATGGCACTTTTGGAGGCTAAGACTCCTGGAGATGAGGCCCCGGAAATCTTCGCCCTATTGTGCCGCATGCGTGATTTGGCCTTGATCCTGCGTCGTCGCCGACGCGAACGTGGCTCATTGGAATTGACCATCCCCGAGGTACAACTCACCTATGACGCCGAAGGCCGGGTCACGGGTGGGCAGTTTCGCAGTCATGACTTGAGCCACCAGATTATTGAAGAATTCATGCTGGCGGCCAATGAAGCGGTTGCAGCCAAGCTCAAACAACTGGGGGTGCCGTTTCTACGGCGGGTGCATCCAGCCCCGGAGCCCTTGCGGATGCGCAGCTTTGCCGATTTTGCTCGCAGCCTGGGGTACAAGATGAAAACGGATATAGATCGGTTTTCGCTTCAACGGATTTTGGAAGCATCGGCAGACAAACCGGAACGCTATGCCGTCCATTATGCCCTGTTGCGGGCTATGAAACAGGCGATCTACAGCCAGGCTGAGGACGAACACTATGCCCTAGCTAGTGCCGACTATTGCCATTTTACCTCGCCGATCCGGCGTTATCCTGACTTGGTGGTCCATCGCCAGTTGAGCCAGTGGTTGCGCAGCGGTCGCGCCGGCGGGGACTTTGCCGAGTTGACCGCGCTGGGCGAACACTGTTCCAAAATGGAACGCCGAGCCGAAGCAGCGGAACGAGAGTTGGTCAAGGTGAAACTGCTGACCTATCTGAGCGAACGGCTGGGGCTGCAACTT
>JBDNDE010000154.1:0-11282 GCA_046719305.1 Gemmataceae bacterium
CGACACTACGTAACTGCTGGCCCAAAAGGAAGCCATCTAAAGTCCCCTGTAAATTCAGATCGAGAAAGACCACATCGGGACGCCATTGCTCACCAAGCTGCAACGCTTGCCCGATCGTGGTCGCCAGTCGAACCTCATGTCCGTTCATCTCCAAAAATAGCTGTAAGGCCAGCGATGCATCTGCATGATCATCGACGAGCAAAATCCGCCGGGAACTAGATGAGGAAAGGGTCATGATTCACAAGCTCCGTTTCGAAGGAGAAACGTCTCGGGTCATTCGAGGGCTCAATCAACGTCGGGTCGGCAACTGCAAGCAGACCATCTCCTTATCGTTGCGGAGGAATAATTGAGTCTCGGCCAGGGCTGGGGTATTCCAGGTGCGGCCTTCCAGTACAGCCAAGCGTGCCAATTCGCGAAAGGCCCGGCGATCCCCAGACACCAACACCAGTTGGCCTTGCTCGCCCAACACAAGCAAGTGGCCATTGACTGCCAAGAGTTGGCCATGCCCGTAAAAGCGGCCGCGCCAGAGCCGTTCGCCGGTGTCGCCGTCAAGAGCGACGAGCGTGCCGTTGGACAAGCCGTAGATCGTGCGGCCCAAGGCGACGGGGTTGGCATATTTGGCCACGAGGTTACGGTTTTGCCAAAGCACTTCGGTGGAGAAAGAATCGGCCTCGCGAAGTACACGGATCAAGGCCACCCCGTTGGCCGCTTCGGAGGAAAGCAGAACTTTGTCGGAATCGAGGATGAGCGGTTGAATGATATTCATATCCTGAAAGGTTTTCCACGGGTGCCGCCAGAATTCACGGCCGTCTTCGGGTGACAGCATGGTTAAGCCGCCCGCGTCAAACAACAGCACCCCCTCTTGACCGGCCAAGGTGGCCTGCATCGGTGAGGAGTAACTTGCGGCGTGCTTGCCCGTGGCCCACAACCGCTGGCCAGTCCGGACATGATAGGCGGCCACGGCCATCTCGGCGTTGTTGGCGGGATCAATGCCGGGGTTAACGATGACACGATGGCCCCAAACCAGTGGGGAGCCGGTCATGCCCCAGGTGACGCGTTTGGCCTGGCAATCCGCAAGGATGTTTACCTGCCAGCGTTTCTGTCCCGTGTTGGCCTCTAAACAGAGCAAGTCGCCCTCGGCACCCAAAGTAAAGACGGCACCATCAGCAATGGTGGGTGTCGAGCGTGGTCCGTTGCCTGTGGGATCGCGGAAGTGGGCCTCGTATGCATACGTCCAACGTTCGCTCCCCGTGGCCCGGTCATAACAGACCACCACTTCTTGATCACGCCGTTGTTCGAGGGTCACCAAACCATTGCCCGCGACGGCAAAACCGGAGAAGCCGCCCCCACATGGTCGACGCCACACCACCTCGGGCGGCTGTTTCTGCCAGTCGTTGGCCAACAGCTGCACCATCTGCACCACACCATTGGCCGTGCTGCCGCGATAGCGAGGGAAGTCGAGACGCTCATCGACGCTCAGATCCACGGGCGGTAGCTCGGAGGCAGTTGGTCCAGCAAACGCTTCTAACTGCGTTTGCGGGTCGCTCTGCCAGCGAAACACCGGCACCGGTCTTAAATCGCCGGTTACATCCACGCTGCGAATGCAGGCGACGCCACCGCCGATAACTGCCGCGCTCAACAGGCCAAGAAGCAGCAGCGGACGGGCCACCAGCCCCGAACGCACAAACCACCAGCCCAGCCCCGTCAAACCCAAAAGCAATGACAACGCCGCTGCGACAAGGACGCTGCCCCGATACAGTGGGTCCAGATCGGCCGCATCATACAGGGGCACGGCAACGAACGACAGGACGAGCAGCATCAAGGCCACTAGGACTAGGTATCCTCGTCGGGGCGAGGAGTTCGCAGCGTCGGCCGTAGAGGTCCGAAGCGGTGTAGTCATGGCTGTCTCCCGTTTGACGAAAATCGGTTGGGCACTCGATCGTCCCTTGTGAAATTGCTCTTATATAAGATCGTATATAAGATTTTTGTGCTGAAGCTCTTATAAGATTTCTCCTACAAAGACTGACTATAGACTGACGAGGGCCTGACTATTTTCCGCACTGAAGGAGCCTCCCATGTCCATTTGCCTGCTTGTCGGCCTGATCTTTAGCACCGTACCGCATGCTGGCCCGCCGGTCGCTGCCAAAAAAATCGTTCTGATCGCCGGAAAAAAATCGCACGGGCCCGAGGGCAACGGCATCCATGATTACGGCTGGAGCGTTCGGCTGCTCCAGGCGATGCTCGAACGCAGCAATGTCGCTGCGGACATACGCGTTGAGATTCACCTCAATGGCTGGCCGGACGATCCAACAACACTTGACGACGCCGACACACTCATGATCGTATCCGATGGCCGAGACGGACAAGCAGGTGAGGAGGCGTTGCATCTAGCGACGCCCCAACGGATCCGGCAGATGGGTCGGCTCATGCAACGCGGCTGCGGCCTCGTGACGTTTCATTTCGCGACCTTTGCCCCGGAACAATATCGCTCCAAAGTGCTCAGCTGGAATGGCGGCTACTTTCAGTGGGAGCAGGATGGCAAGCGGGATTGGTACTCGGCGATTCGCACCCTGCAGGCCGAGGTAAAATTGCCGACCCCCAAGCATCCAGTGACGCGGGGGGTGGCCCCGTTTCGGATACGCGAGGAGTTTTACTACAACCTTCGGCTGACGCCCCAAGCGGTGCCGTTAGCTGAAGTGCCCGAACTCAAAGGCCGCGACGGGGATGGCAATGTGGTGGCCTGGGCGTTGCAACGCGAGCGTGGCAGAGGCTTCGGTACAACGCTGGGACATTTTTACCACAACTGGAAAAACGACAACTACCGCAAACTGATTCTCAACGGTCTGGTGTGGTCTGCCGGTGTCCAAGTGCCCGAGAACGGGGTCGAAAGCAGCTTCTTGACACACGAGCAGATCAGCAAAGCCGAACAAACCCGTCGGGTAGGGACTCCGCGGAGCCAGCCTCAAGTCAGGCAACGCTAGCTCATCCTAGATATTTCTTCAAACGTTCGGCTGTTTCCGGAGCGTGCAACGCTGCCTTGCCAAAGCCCGGTTCTGCACCGGCAGCCTGAGCCGTCTCTTGGGCATCGGCGTAGTTACTGACCAACATCACCGGCAGTTGGGGATAGCGTTTTTTCAGTTCGCGGATGAGGGCTTGTCCATCCCCGCCATCCAGATCAAACACGCGATTGACCAGCACCAGAGCAAAGCAACCGTTGGCCAATTCCTCGATGGTTTGCTGAGCGTTATGTACTCGCCGCACCTCGCCGCCCAGCGAGCCAATTAACCGCGAAATCATATCATGATCCAGGTCACATTGGCCGACACTCAGAACCGTTTTGTTACTCATCGACAAACCTCTGCAGGAGTTGTGCTTGGGGTTCATGCCGCTGGAGCGGCGAATGGGCACTTCGCGGTCATCTACCCAAGTATAGCGGCCCGCAGATCAATGAGGAATGAGACGAGATGGTAAGCAGTGCTTGGCCCTCGTAAAATAGTCGTATCCCTTTGCTGGAGGATGGATCATGAGCAATAACGACCCGATGGATCCGCAACAGCGCAACATCAACGATTTTATGCGCTTGCTGCCTCTGACCTTGGCAATTGCCGGCCTACCGGATGCCTCGGCAGCGCAACATTTTACCGATGGCCAGATGGAGGCCCGGGCTACCACCATTCGCAACGCCTATCGGCACGCCCGGCAATTGATCCGCGACATCGCCGCCGGCTCGCGCTGAAGTGGGCCGCGTGTGACGTGACGTTAGCGCAAAGCGTTGGTGGCGTTAGACGCTGCACCCTTTTGGGGCGGCTCGCGGTAGGCTAGGTGGTCAACCAATCAGCACCGCACTAGAATGGCTCGGTGTGTCGTTTGGTTGGATCCCCCTTTCTCGGATTGAGGATTGTCCATGTCTGCCGCTTGTTCGCGAGGTTACCTCGCTGCCGTTCTACTTACCGGCCTACTGGCGGTGTCCCAGCCCACGATTCGTGCGGCGGAGGCGAAATCGGCCAAGGATTCGTCTTTAGCGCAAATACCTGCGGATGCCGCCTTTTATACCTCAACGCTTCGGATCAAGGAGCAGGTAGAACTGTTCTACACCAGCCGGGCGTACAAGGCGATTCGAGCGCTACCCAGTGTGAAGATGGCCTACGATCAGGTCCGTGAGCAGTTGAAGCAGAACCTCGGGGGCGGTTTCGACGTCGAGGGATTTCTCAACAGCGACCTGGGCAAGGAGATCTCGGGATTGCTGACCGAGGCGGCTAGCGATGAGATTTTTATTTTTGGCGGCAAACAGTGGGGCGAGTTTTTCCGCACGTTCAGCCTCGTCAGCCAAGCTCAGACCAGCGGAACCTATGCGGCCTTGCTTGCGGGCGGTGACCCCAACACCGGTCAGATGCGTGCTATCTTACGCGCCCTCCGACAGAATAAAGCTCAACTCAGAATCCCTGGCCTGGTGATCGGCTTCAAACTGGCTACCCCGGATAAAGCCACCAAGTTGCTCAAGAAAGGTTCGACCATCTTGGAAGGTCTGGCCGCCGGGGTCAAGGAGATTCAGGATCGCTTCAAGGTCAAGAAGATCGGCGGCGGGGAATTTATGGTTGTCGAACTGGACGGCAGCTTGATTCCTTGGCAAGAGGCGGAAAATGCCCTCAAAGACATCGAAGAAAAGAAAGAAGAGTTCAAGGAACTGCTGGATCATCTGAAGAAGATGAAGCTCAGCGCAGCGCTAGGCATCAGCGGCAACTATCTGTTGCTGTCGATCGGCGAAACCACTTCTGATTTGGAAGCGTTTCTAGGCAAAGGCAAGAAGTTGATCGACCACGAAGCGATCAAGCCGATCCGCGATGTAGGCGATAAACGCTTCACCAGCTTGGGCTACCTCAGCAAAGAATTCATTGAAACAGCCGGTGGCAGCTATGCCTCGACTTACTCGGAAACCTTCAAGAGCATCCAAGAGGCGGTCAAGAAAGCTGACTTGAAGGAAGAACGGAAGAAGCAGATTCTCACGACGTTGAATGACTTGGTCAAAGACTTAGACAAGGCAGCCAAGATTGAGTACGGGCCCTCGGTGGGCTACGCTTATCTGACTAATAGCGGTTACGAAGTGTACGCCCACGACCTGACCAAGAACCCTAGCTACGACAAGATTAAGTTCGCCATGCACGAACACTGGGGCGGAACCCCCATCTTCGCAACCTCGTTCGGTTGCTACATCCCCAACGCCGACACCTACCAAGCCTTCGTCAAATATCTGAAAAAGGGCTACGAGATCGCTGAGGGCCTCATCGGGGATAACTTCGATGCCAACACCGTGGACGAGTACAAGAAGGTGCTTCAAAAAATTCAGCCGATCTTGGCCAAGCTCGACAAATGCATTAGCGATACGTTTATCCCGGCCATGCAACAAAGCGGCCTGGGCATCGTGATCGATGGCAAGTGGAAGAGCAAGAACTGGACCACCTTCGGCATGGCGACCGAGAAGGAAATGCCGATGATCGAACTGGGGCTGCTCATTGGAGTGAGCGACGCCAAGAAGTTCGACCAGGGGTGGAAAGAGGCTCGCGAGATTCTTAACGAGTTACTGGAGAAGCTCAGCGACGTGCCTAATCTGGGCGTGCCGCTGGGACTCTCGCTCGGCGCACCTTCCTCAGGGGATGGCCTGTATTGGTGGGAGATCCCGACCAGCCCGTTGGATCCTCAAGTGGTGCCAACTGCCGGCACCGGCAAGGCCGCTAGCGTCTTCACCTTGTCGAAAAAGCATGCGGCCCGTCTGATTAAATCAACGCCGTTGAGCTTCCGCACCAAGGAACTAGCATTTAGTGGTCCAGTGTTGGGGGCGTGCGTCTTGGACTGGGTGGGCTTTGTCGAGTTGGTTGCCCCGTGGATCGAGACGGGCGTCGAACAAACCATCAAGGAGTTACTCGTCGAGGAGAAATTTGCCAAACGCTGGAAGAAAGAAACCCAAGTGGGGCTGCAAATCCTCAAATGCTTCAAAGGCGCTACTTGCACGACCACCAAAGCCGAGACCGGCGTCGTGCATAAGACGGTGGTCGTGGTCCGCGACCTGGAGATCGACCCCGAGCCGATCGACTGATTTCGCCCCTGTTGGACCACGAAAGGCACGACAAGTACGAAAGAGATCCGCAGAGAAGCCGGCTTTCGTGCTTGTTGTGTGGTTCGGAGTTTAGAGCAAGATCCAATTAGATCACCCGGCGTCGAGGATTTCCAATCGGGCTTGCTGCACGCGAAAGGCAATCACGCCTTGGGTCGAGAAGCGTACCTTGACCGTTCGAGTGGCTCCGAAACCTGTCAGATCCAGCACTTGGCCTTCGCCGTAGTGGGCATGGCGTACCCGCACCCCTCGGCGAAGGCCGCCGTCTTCAGCCCGCGCGGATGGCACAGGCACTGGATCCAACCCCAACTCTTCCCATGCCTCGCGCGCTATCGCCTTTGTGGCGGCCCGGTAAGCTTCGATCGCCGATACCTTGCCGGTGGTCGAGAGATCGACCTGTTCAAGCAAATGCGGAGGAATCTCGTTCAGAAACGAACTAGGCACCGCGTAGAGCGTCTGGCCGCGAAAGTCCCGCATGCGCGCATGAGATAAGTAGAGTTCCTCCCGAGCGCGGGTGATGCCGACAAAAGCCAATCGGCGTTCCTCTTCCAGTTCCTCGGATTTGTTCAAACTCCGCTCGTGGGGCAGGATGCCTTGCTCCAGGGCCATCAGGTACACTACGGGAAACTCCAGCCCCTTGGCCGCGTGCATGGTCATGATGGAGACAACATCTTTGTTCTGGTCCCAGCCGTCCTGATCCGAGGCTAGGGTGATGCTCTGTAAAAACTCCTCCAGCGTGTCAATCTGTTGCTCGACATGCAACTGCTTGGCTGCAGAGATCAGTTCCTCGACGTTGGCCAGACGTTCTTGATCCTCGTCGTCGCCGCTGTCTTTAAGCATCTTGCGAAGGCCCGTACGTTCGAGTGTTTGGCGAATGATTTCATCTGGGGTCGCCGACAAAAAGGTACTTAGTTCGGTCATCATTTGGCCGAAGCCGCGCACGGCAGCGAGTTGCTTGCCTTTCAACCCTTGGATGAACTCGGCCCGATTGCAGGCTGTGATCAAGGTTTCATCGGCGGTATGGGCATACTGACGAATCAACTCGATGGTTTTGTCCCCAATGCCTCGGGGCGGCACGCCGACGGCCCGCTCGAAGGAAACCTCATCCCGCGGATTGAGCAACAGCCGCAAGTAAGCCAACAGGTCGCGAATCTCCTTGCGGTCGTAGAACGCCAAGCCTCGCACGATCTGATAAGGAACCCCTTGCTGGGTGAAGGCGGTCTCCAAGCCGCGTGTCAGGGCGTTCATCCGCACTAAGATGGCGAAATCGCGGTAACTACGCTGGCCGTTGTGGACCGTTTGGCGAATCCGGCGGGCTAGCCCTTCGGCTTCTTCCTGGCCGGTCTCATAAAGCAGTTGGGTCACCTTCTGGCCGCGGGGGTTGTCGGTGACCAGATCAATCTCCTTGCGCAGGCGATTGTGGGCAATCAACCGACTGGCTACATCGAGAATGGCTTGGGTGCTGCGGTAGTTGATATTGAGCGAGAGTACCTTGGCCCCAGGAAAGTCGCGCTCGAAGTCCAGGATGTTGCGGATATCCGAGCCACGGAATTTGTAAATGGATTGATTCGGATCACCTACCACGCACAAGTTTGGATAAGTAGCGCAGAGGCGACGGGCGATCTCGTATTGAGCTTTGTTGGTATCCTGATACTCATCAATCAGCACATAACGAAAACGCGCGTCCAACTCGGAGCGAATCTCTTCGTTGTTCTTTAGCACCATCGCCGGCCAATAGAGCAGATCGTCGAAGTCTAGCGCGTTGGAGGCGTGGAGCAGTTCCTCGTAGACCGGGTAAATCTTGGCTACCGTTTTGGTGAAGAAGTCTTTGGCCAACTCGGCATAGCGTTTCGGGCCGAGCAACTCATTCTTGGCTTGGCTGATGGCCCTCATGACAGCTTCAGGGGTAAAGCGTCCAGGGTCGATGCCTGTATTCTCCAGGGCCATCTTGACCACCCGCAGACGATCGGTCTGGTCATAGATCGTAAAGTTGCGATCCAGGCCGAGATCGCTGGCGTATTGCCGTAGCAGCCGAGCACCCAAAGCATGGAAAGTGCTAATCCAAACGCGGTTGCCGGGCATCAACGACTCGACGCGAGCTTTCATCTCGCCGGCAGCCTTGTTGGTAAAGGTAATAGCGAGGAGGTTGCTTGGGTGGATGCCCAGGTACAGCAAATAGGCCACTCGGCGGGTAATGACCCGGGTTTTGCCGCTGCCCGGCCCAGCGAGCAGGAGCAGAGGTCCCTCGACATGGGTGACTGCCTCGCGTTGCACCGGGTTAAGATCAGCCAGCAGCATCTCCTGGTTCATTGCCTCACTCCTGTACGTCTGAACCGTTCCTAAAAAAAGATTGTACCTACCGAAGCGAGATTTCGTAAGATCAGCTGAGATGGACATCTTTGGTCTGGGAACGGAAATCATCGAATGCGTGCGGCTCGGTCGTATGATCGAACAGCACGGTGAGGCATTCCTCTTGCGCGTTTATACTGCTCGTGAGATTCAGTTTTGCCAACAACGCCGGCGGGCCACGGAGCATTTCGCGGCTCGCTGGGCGGCCAAGGAGGCGGTGTTTCGCGCCCTGCAGCGTCCCTGGCGAGAAGGAATGGAGTGGACCGATATAGAGATTGTCGAGCAGCCCGGAGCTGCCCCCGAGGTTATGCTACGTGGTAGTACCGCCGAACTCGCCGAAGCACTGGGCATCGTGCGAGTCCTGCTCAGCATGGCCCGTTGTCGTGCCTACGCCACGGCAACGGCCATCGCATTCAAACTCTGAGGCAATCCAGCTGAATCGAGAAATAGAGCCGTCGGCAATCCCCTCACTGCCGACGGCCCCCCAAGGTCCTCATCTTCTCCCCAAAGTTGAGGACGCCGCAACCCTAGAATACGCAGACGAGACATGCAACCGATCGGGAGGCTAGCGGCGTGAAAAACGGACTTCGCTGGAGACGAAATCGAGTCTGGGCGGAAATCTATCTGCTGAGACCTCAAGTTTCGGTTCAACCGCCCAGCGTGTCGAAGACTCGTACCTTGTCCCAGTTGGCTTGATTTTCGGCGATGAACTGTCCGTGGGCTGGTGTGGTCTGGTAAACATCGTGGGCAGTCTTGTCAGTAAAGACGATATGCAGGCCGACATCCCAATCGCGATCGTTGACCTCGCGAGCCAGGTCGTCACACACGACCCCGCAAGCAAAGAAGACGATGCCGTCGTGACCGGGCAGATATTTCCGACAGGCGGCGACTAGCGAGGCGCGGGCTTCGGTGCTACGATCCTTGAGACGGAAATAAACATTATGTACAATCATACGATCGGTTGTCATCGACTTTTACCCTTTGCATTCACTTGAAAAGAAACGCTCTGCGTCTGTACGGCAATCTTCTTCTCAATGGGGCGGAGAATATCTAACTCGAACGGACGACCCAGGCTGTTGCCGGCCTGATCCTCGAGGCGGGTGTCGGCCACGAGGAGGTATTCGCCGACCGCCCAGGGGGCAGTCGGGGTGAAGCTCCACACGGTTTCGTTCTTGCTCAGCGAGATGGTGCCGTCAACTGGATCGCCCTTGGCCGTTGTCACCCGGAGCAGTCGTTGGGCCAGGGCGTGATCCATCGGCCGATCGAAGGTGACGACCAGAGGCTGATCAACCGTCGGGGACGAGAGCCTCCAGTGCCTCATCTGGGGTGACGATAGAAGCGGTTCGGCCACGGTAAACGGTTTGCGGTGCGTAGCGATGAGGGGCAAATCGTCGGCATCGTGCCAGGAGTTGGCAATCTCCAGGGTGTAGGATTTACCCCGTTCCAAGACGGGGCCGATCTCCTCGCGGGGCTTCAGGCCGCGTTTGATGCGACCGGGGTCGAGGAAGAGGGTGAGGCGTTTCCCCGTGGGATCCCACAATTCTTCATCCAATTCTAAAAAAGGCATGTCGATTGCTTTACCATGCTCATCAAGCAGGCGAATATGTTTGTAGATGTCACCCCGACACATCGGAGCGTCGAACTGCAAGTAAAACTTGAGCAGATTCTCCGGCAGACGCTCGCCGCTGGGATACACCTGCACGCGGGTGGACGGCTTGCGTTCCGGTCGCGGCACCCTGATGCTTTGCCGAAAGCTCCCTGCCTCGACGCGGTAGCTCAGGCCTGGCGTTAGGCCTAAGCGTGGCTCGAAGTGAACGGCGTTGCCCACCCGACGCACCTTGCCCAGCAGGGCTGGCTGGCCGGGTTCATACGGTTCGACATAAACCCGCACCTGGCTTAGCGTCTCCGCCGGGTCGGCTAAGTTGTCGAGAATGATTTCCTTCTCGGAGAGGCTCAGTGTCGGGGCGGTAAACAACAGCAGTAGTGCGAACATACGAGCAGCTCTCTTTCTTTTGGCGGGACAATCCGCGAGACCGGCCAGGGCCGGATCTTACGAGCCGGCCCCCGCTTGGAAAGTCACTCAACGAATCAGGGCAGTTCCATCGTCTCTAGGTTGAACTTATCGCCATTCCTCACGAGAATCAGTGCATACTCTTTGTCAAAAGCATCGAGCTTCTGAACTCCCTCTTTACCAGCGATAGTTTCATACTTTAGACCAGCCTTATCTTTGACCCGCTCCGTGATACCGGGGATGCTGTCGATGCCATCCAAGTTGATCTTCATCAGCCCCCGAGCGCTGTTGGCCAGCAGCACATAATCTTTGTCGGCCTTGCGGTAGACGATCATGCTCAGCGGGCGGTTGCGGTTGCCCAACTCGGCCACGGTGACGGCCTTGATCTTTTTGCCCGGTTCCAAAGCCTTGACCGGCAGACGGACCAGCGGCGTGCAGGTGTAGGCGGCCAAGATAGTGTCCTCCTCTCCGATCTTGTATGGAGCAAAAACGCGGATGGGCGAGCGGGTTTCAAATTTGCCGTGGGCCCCGTGGAAGATTTCGATGCTCGCGCCACGATCCGTTTTCTCGAACGGATAGGGAATCGACCGCAGGTTCGAGGCGAACTCCTCGTTCGACAGCCCTGCCACATAGAGCCGATTGTTCAAAAACGCGATGTGGGTGATGGCCTCGGAGCGGCTCTTGTCATTGGCGTTGGGAAGCTGCACCTTGGCATGGGGGATATTCTGCAGCGACAACTCGCTGAGGTTTCCCTTGCGATCGACTTTAAGAATCACGGCAGCGGCTTTCGCCCCGGTGCCCCGCGCTACGCTC
>JBDNDE010000155.1:0-11222 GCA_046719305.1 Gemmataceae bacterium
GGCCGCCGATGCCGCCGTGCAGATCAGCGTCCGCGACCCGCCCTTGACGCGGTGGATCGCTCAGCACCTCTCCCATGCCGTCGATACCGATATTGTGGTATCGCCCATCGCTCCAGAGCGTGTTGCCGCTCGGATGGCAGGCAACACAACCAGCCGGGCCATGAAACAGCTTCCAGGCGTGGGCTAGCTCCGCAGCTACCACCGCGCGGGGGGCACCAGCCCGATCTAGATGTTTTAAGGCAGCCTCGTCGAGCAACGGTTCAAACTGCTTGGCCTCGGGAGCGATCCCGCCGGCCAAGCCGCGCGCCCGATCCACCAGGGAATCGCCACTGAGCAACGTCCGCAGATAGGTAGCGATCGCTTGTCCCAGGGCATCTTGGGTCGGCTCGAAATCAAATACTTCGATAAATTGCTTCTTCCACTTGGCGCTGGCACGCAAACGCCGGATCACTCCAGCCCAGGCGTGCGGGCGACCCTCTCGCTCATCCTCGGGTCGTTGCTGAACTACCTCTTCAAGGTAGCTGGCTCGGCCGTCATGGAACAAGCTGCGAGCGTAGACAATGTTTTCCAGTGTCGGCGTGTTCTTGCCCCAGGCCGATTCCCGGCGTGCATCACTGAAGCCCTCCTTAGGGTTGTGACACCGCACACAGGAGAGTTGCCCCGCGTCATCTAGCCAATCGCTGGCATGGAACAACTCGCGGCCCAGTTGCCATTTCGAGAGCGTGGGGGGATTGCTGTCGGGAATGTAGCCACTGGGATCGTCCAGGCCGCGTGGCACCTTGAGACGCACCGGTTGCCCAGTCTGCAAGGGCGGATTCCAATACTGCGGCAGGGACGCCCATTCCTCAGGAGCCGCCTCGAAGGTGACAAACTGCAACGGCGTCTGGCCTTCTAACGGGTTGCGGCCGACATCCTGCCAGTGCCAATCTTGAGGAACAGGGGGGGGGACAGAGGATTGGCTAAGATTGGCCGCGGAGAAGGGCGTCATAGCTCGGGGGGAATACGGCTTGGCCCGCTCACAGCCGACCAGCGACACCACAGCCACTAAAATACACCATCGTCCCATCCGCGAACTCCTTGCGTGACGCCTAGACGAATGTCGCTCATCCTATGCGGTAGGTGGTGTAGTGGACAAGGCCGAAGCGTCGGCTTAGGCGGGTCGGGGGATGAGGGTTTCTTCGTCGGCAGTAATCACATAAACCCCGTCTTTGGTGATGGCCAGGGTGTGTTCGACGTGGACGCTGGGCAAGTAATCGCGCGTCACCACGGTCCAATGATCGCGTTTGGTCACCGTTTGCGCCTTGCCCATATTGACCATCGGTTCCACCGCTAGCACCAGCCCTTCTTCGAGGCGAAAATCGTGCTTGCGGGTGTCACTGTCCACAAAGTTCGGCACCTGGGGCGGCTCGTGCATGATCCGGCCGATGCCGTGGCCCACATATTGCGTGACAACACTGTAGCCGGCCTGTTCGGCGGTGCGTTGCATCGCCCGGGCCACCTCGGACCACCACTTGCAACGGGTCATCTCGACCATCGCCACCCGCAAGACTTGTTCGCCCACCTCGACCAGGCGTTTCTTCTCAGCCGAGACTTCGCCAATCATCAAAGTCTTGGCAGCATCGGCACACCAGCCGTTGAGTTTGCAGGCGGTATCGACTTTGAGCAGATCCCCTTCTTTGAGAGCACGGCCACCAGGAATCCCGTGGACGACCTCTTCATTGATCGACAGGCAAGTAACCGCTGGGAAGGGGACTTTGCCGGGGTAGCCCTTGAATAGAGGTATCGCGCCGTGGGCAGCATAGAAAGCTTCGACTGCCAGATCAATCTCCCGTGTGGTACGTCCGGGTACCGCCATTGCCTGAACCAGACGGTGAGCCTCGGCGACGAGTTTCCCGGCCTCACGCATGAGGGCGATTTCTCGAGCGGATTTAAGTTCCGGTTTTTGCGACGCGGAGGTTCTCAACACGGTTGCAGCACCTTCAAAAGCGATTGGTAGATCGTTTCGATCTGACCCTGACCATTCAACTCGCGAAGCAGTCCCTGTCCTTGATAGTACGGGATCAGTTCGGCCGTGTCCTGGTGGTAGACGACTAATCGCGCCTGAACCGTTTCGACCTTGTCATCCTCGCGTTGCACCAAAGCGGTCCCGCAGTCATCGCAGATGCCTGGCACTCGAGTCGGGTTGCTCACTACATGATACGTAGCTTTGCAACCCAGAGACGGGCAACTCCAGCGCCCACCCAACCGAGCAATGATCTCCGCATCGGGCACCGCCAGCAGCACCACATGATCTATAAGCAACCGCTGCTGGCGTAGCACTTCATCGAACGCTTTCGCCTGGCCTAAGGTTCGCGGGTAGCCATCCATAACAAACCGTAGGGGGCGATCCGGCTGGGCAAAGCGTTCGGCAACTAGAGCGTTGACCAGTTCGTCGGGTGCTAGTTGACCCGCCTCGACAGCGGCTTTTGCTTGCAAGCCTAGCGAGGTTCCCTGGCGGATGGCATTGCGAAGCAAATCCCCCGTGCCGATGTGCTCCAGACCCAGCCGCTTGCTGAGCAGCTTGGCCTGGGTTCCTTTTCCGCAGCCCGGAGGGCCAAGCAGGATCAACCGCATACCCTTGCCTTTTCATCTGGAGAGAAGAAAAACTGCTCAGGGCCAGAAGACGAGCGCCTTTTTCTAGGTGGCTCGACTCTGGCCCTTGGACTGCGATGCAGACGAGACCCAATAGACGCAGACGGCCTCCTGCTGCTCGATTAATCGTCCGTCAATCCGGGATAGTTTCGCATTACCAAGTGACTGTTGATCTTTTGAACCAAATCGAGGGCCACACTGGTCACGATCAGCAACCCAGTGCCGCCGTAGAAACTGGCTAGATTGGCATCCACATTCATCGTCGAGGAGATCACCGTCGGGATCACGGCGACGGCCGCCAAGAAGGCTGCCCCCACGTAGGTAATTCGCACCATCACCCGTTCGAGATAATCGGCCGTCGTTTTGCCGGGTCGATAGCCGGGTATGAAGCTGCCGTAGTCCTTGAGGTTGTTAGCGACATCCTTGGGGTTGAAGATAATCGAAGTCCAGAAGTAGCAGAATAAGAAGATCAGCCCAATAAACATTAGGTTCCAGATGTAGCCCTGCCGTTCGAACACTTCGCGGAACCACGACACCCAGCCCGCATCCGTCGTTCCTGAGAGCGCCTGGAACACCAGAGTCGGCAGCACCAGCAAACTGGAGGCAAAGATTACCGGCATCACCCCTGCTTGATTTAACTTCAATGGCAAGAATTGTCGCGTACCTCCAAACACCCGTCGTCCCTTGACATGCTTGGCCGACTGAGTCGGGATGCGGCGTTGAGCTTTGGTCATGGCCACCACAGCGACCACCACAGCGACGAACAAGAACAGCAGCACCAGCAAGGTTTCGAAACTGATGTCCTGGCTACCGGCACCGCCCAGAGTGAAAGCAGACCACTTGACGCTACCATCGGTTTCAAAAAAGAGACGAGCAGTCGCTGCAGGCAAACGAGCGACGATACCGGCCATGATGATCAGCGAGATGCCGTTGCCAATACCATATTCGTCAATCTGTTCCCCAAGCCACATCAAGAAGATGGTACCAGCAGTCATGGCGAAGACCATAGAGAGGACATAGAACAACCCGGTGTAGTCGGTACCATCAAGAGAGCGAGCCGGGGTGAGTCCCCAGTTGAAGCCGGCAGGATTGACTACGGCATTCACATAAAGCCAAGCCTGAAAAAGGCAGATGAACACTGTAGCATAGCGAGTGTATTCGTTGATCTTTTTCCTGCCGGACTCGCCTTCCTTCTGCAGCTTCTCCAAAGGCGGATAGAACGACGCCAGCAATTGAAAAATAATCGATGCCGAGATGTACGGCATAATGCCCAGGCCGAACAGCGTGGCATTACTCAGGTCGCCGCCTGAGAACATCGACACATATTGCAACACCGCGCCCAGGCCGGAACCAGACAACACTTTATTCGATTCCCGCTGATCCACAAAGGGGAGCGGAATCGAATAGCCGACCCGATAGATCGCCAAAAAAAGGATGGTCAGAAGAATCTTTTGCCGCAGTTCGGGAATGGAAAAGACCGCGATGAGTTTACTCATGAACAACTCCCTGGCACCGGAGGAGGGTAAGGGCGGCACCAGACGGGGATTGCCCCGCCTTCCTTGCCGCGGCCTGCCCGGGAGCGACCCCATTTCGAGCGGCTGTCGCGTCCCAGCGGATTGCGATTACTTCTTCTTGGCGGACCGAGCCTGCTTCTCGGCCACGATCTTTTGCTTGGCCGAACCCATCTTGTTGCGGGGAACCGGCTTGGGGCCCTCGACCAGAGTACAGGTACCTCCCTTGGCTTCGATCTTGGCTTTCGCCGAGGCCGAAAAATGGCTAGCGACTACATGGAGTTTTTTGGTCACTTCGCCGGTCCCCAAGATCCGCACGCCATCGGCTGGTCCTTTGGCCAGACCAGCTTTCTTGAGGCTGGCTTGGTCAACCGTTTCGCCTTCCTGGAAGTGACTATCCAAATCTCCCACATTGACGGCCAGGAACGACTTGGCCCAGGTTGCGTGGCTGAAGCCGCGTTTGGGCATACGGCGGAACAGAGGCATTTGACCGCCTTCAAAGTCGAAGCGGGGATGACCCGCGCCGGCGCTGGCCCATTGGCCCTTGGCTCCACGCGTGCTGGTTTTGCCCATACCGCTACCGATGCCCCGCCCGACGCGTTTCTTGCGTTTGCGACGGTTGACGGCCTCTTCGCCGTCTTTGGGGTGATACAACGCATACAGATCCATTACAGAGTCACTCCACGCAGCTTGGCCACTTCCTCGCGGGTCCGCAGCTGCTGCAGGCCGTTGATGGTCGCTTTGACCAGGTTAATAGGGTTGGTGCTACCATGCACCTTGGTCAGGATGTTTTGAACTCCGACGCTCACCAAGACATCTCGCACACCAGGGCCGGCTTTGACCCCAGTGCCTGGGCCAGCTGGCACCATCACGACTCGGCTGGCCCCAAATTTGCCCACCACCCGATGGGGGATAGTGCTACCTCGCAGGCTTATCCGCTTGGAGCGGTCCAGCGAGTTTTGGGCGTCTTTGGTCGCCTTGTCCACCGCTGGGGGTACTTCGTTGGCCTTGCCATACCCTTGTGCGACCCGCCCCTTGCCGTCGCCGACCACGACCATGGCGTTAAAACTGAAGCGTCGGCCGCCCTTGACCACGGCAGCACAGCGTCGGATTTTGATTACCTTGGGTTCGAGGTAGTCGCTGCCGCCGCCTTCACCTCGGCCACGGCCGCCGCGTTCGCCTCGTTCTCCACCTCGTTCACGTGCCATATTCTCTTCTCGCTGGTCCGCTGGTTAGGAGGTTAAAACTGCAATCCGCCTTCGCGGGCAGCATCGGCTAATGCCTTGATCCGCCCATGATACCGATAATAGCCACGATCAAAGGCCACCTGGGTGATCCCCTTAGCCTTGGCCACCTCGGCAATCTTCAGACCGATTTCCCGAGCGGCCTTGACGTTGCCGCCGTAGGGCATGCTGGCGCGTTGGGCCTTGGGCAACAGGGAACTGGCGGCGGCTAGGGTAATCCCTTTGTCGTCGTCGATCAACTGTACGGAGATATGTTTGGAGCTACGGAACACGCTCATACGTGGGCGGTCGGCGGTTCCACGTACCTTGTTGCGAACTCGAAAGGCGCGGCGTTTGCGCCGGATTGCTTTGATCTGTTGCGCACTCATGACTGCCTCGATCAACCACCGCTGGCGAAGGATTTGCCTTCCTTGCGACGGACCACTTCGTTTTCGTACCGCACACCTTTACCCTGGTACGGTTCGGGCGGCCGGGCCAATCGCAACTCGGCTGCGAATTGTCCCACCATTTGTTTGTCGGCTCCTTTGACCACTATCGTGTTCGGATCGGGTACCTCGGCTGTAATGCCTGGGGGCGGTTCCAAGCGAATCTGGTTTGCGAACCCCACCGATAGCACCACTGCTTTCTTGTCCATCTTGGCCATGTAACCCACGCCTTCAATCTTGAGACGTTTTTCATAGCCGTTGGTCACGCCTTGCATCATGTTGTTGATGAGCGTTCGCGTCAACCCATGCACCGACTTCGAGAGCCGTTCTTCGTTGATGCGGGTCACTGCCACCACATTACCGGCTGGGTCCGGGGTGAAAACCGTGGTGTCGTCTTCTTTCTTGACTACTTTGCCGATCTCGACCTTCACGTTTTTGTGGTAGGCCAATTCGAGTTTCCCCTTGGGCCCCTCAACAGCAATTTTGCCGTCAGCGATTTTGACTTTCACGCCAGCGGGGATGGCCACGGGTTGCTTGCCGATACGCGACATGCCTGTCCCTTTCTTACCAGACGATAGCGAGCATTTCGCCGCCGAGTTTTTGAGCGCGGCACTGGCGATCGCTCAGCACCCCCTTGCTCGTACTGATGATACTGATTCCCAGCCCTTGCAGCACCGGCCGTACCTCGGTCGATCGCACGTAACGACGGCCGCCAGGCTTGCTGACCCGATCGATGTTGCGGATGACTTTTTCGCCTTCTGGGCCGTATTTCAGGTAGACCCGCAGGGTCAGTTTAGGAACGCTGAAATCGTTGATCTCACGGAAGATGGGTAACCCCTGTTCATCCACTGTTTCCTGGCCCACTTGGTAATCCAGGATAAATCCTTCCTGCTTCAACACCTGGGCAATAGCGGCTTTGAGTTTGGTTGCCGGCATATCCACTGCCGGACGCTCGATGGCATTGGCATTGCGGATGCGGGTCAACATATCGGCGATCGGATCGGTCATCATGGTTCTGTTCTTCCTTACCAACTCGCCTTTCGCACACCCGGAAGCAGCCCCATCGTGGCCATATCCCGGAAGCAGATTCGGCAGATACCAAATTTGCGATACACGCCGCGGGGGCGTCCACAGATTTTGCAGCGCATTCGAATGCGGATACGTTCGCGAGGAGCCATCTTGAGCTTGTCAGGCTCTTTCCTCCAGGCTTCGAGTTTGTTCAGTTGTTTGCGAAACTTTGCAATCTTGCCATCGGTTGCCATTGTTCAACTGCTCCGGTGCGCGGGTTAGGTGGAGAATTAGGACTCGCGGAAGGGCATGCCAAAGGCACGCAACAGTTCCCGCGCTTCATCATCACTCTGGGTGGTGGTCACCACGGTCACATCGAGCCCCTGGGTGAAGGTCACCTTGTCCGGGTCGATTTCCGGGAAGATCTGGGCTTCCGTCAGACCGAGGCTGTAGTTGCCTCGACCGTCGAAGCTCTTGGGATTGACCCCTCGAAAGTCGCGAATCCGGGGCAACGCAATCACAATCAGCCGATCCAAAAATTCATACATGCGTGGCCCACGCAGAGTTACTCGGCAGCCGATCGGGTTGCCCTCTCGCAAGCGGAACGAGCTAATCGCCTTGCGGGCACGTGTGATCTGGCATTTTTGCCCGGCCAACTGGGTCAGTTGTTCCGCGGCCTGCTCCAAGCGGTTTTTATCCTGAAGCACCTTGCCGACCCCCATGTTCAGTACAATCTTCTCTAGCCGGGGCAGACTTAGGACGTTGTCCCGGCCGAGCTTCTTTTTCAGTTCCGGGATGATTTCGTTTTTGTATCGCTCTAGAAGCCGGGCCATAAGTGCGCTCGTTGGTAAGTAGGACAAACAATCACCAGATCTCACCGTATTCCCAAAACAGCCGCTCGTAACCTCCGTTACACCACTTCGCTCGCCAAGCTAATGATCTTGCCGAAGCCCGTGTCGCGTAGCTCCCGGGCGATGGCTCCGAAGATCCGTGTACCTTTGGGGTTTTTGTCCTGATCGATCAGGACCAGGGCGTTACGGTCAAAGCGGACATAGCTGCCGTCTTCTCGACGCATTGCCTTTTTGGTACGCACCACCACGGCACGCACGACGTCGCCCGCCTTGACATCGCCACCCGGGTTGGCCTTTTTCACGCTGGCGATGACAATATCGCCCAACCGAGCATAACGACGACGCGATCCCCCTAGAACCTTGATGCACATGCATTCTTTGGCCCCGGTGTTGTCTGCTACGTCGCAGTAGGTGTATTGCTGGATCATCACTCTTCTCTGTGTTTGGGGTTAGACGTTGGGAGCATCCACGCCAGGGAGGCCGCCCAAGCCGCCTTTGGTAATAATTCGCAATAACCGCCAACTCTTGGTCTTGGAGAGCTTGCGCGTCTCCATGATCTCCACCGTGTCCCCCACCCGGGATTCATTCTTCTCGTCGTGGATCTTGCAGATCGTTCGACGCTTGATGTACTTGCCATACCGCGGGTGCTTGACCATACGCGGAATTTCCACTCGGCGGGTCTTGTTCATCTTGTCGCTAGTGACCACGCCCACGGCCGTTCGTCGTCGGCCGCGTGCTTCCGTTTGGGGGGGGTTAGTTGGCTGTTGACTCATCGTTTACTTGGCTCCCTTTTGGCCGGCCGTTGCTTTCTTTTGACGTTCGGTCTGGATTGTTTTCATTCGAGCTATGTCTTTGCGGGCCTTTTGGATTTCGCTGGGGGTCTCCAGGCGGTCCGCTGCCGATTGACAACGCAGTTGAAACAGATGCTTGATGGTCTCTTTTAGCGTCAGGTTGAGCTGCTCGTCGCTCATGGCCCGCAGTTCGGCCGGCTTCATGGTTGAGTTCTCCTCACTTCTCGTCAACGTCAACCGGGGGCACATTGCCCCCGGATCAATCCGCGGCCTGTTTCGTTCTTGCAAACCCGGGGTTTACGCTTGGCCGGGCAATCGACTAACGAACCGGCAGCGAAACGGCATTTTGTAGGCGACCTTGGCCAAGGCGTCCCGAGCCGCTGCTTCGGGCAATCCCGAGACCTCATAGAGGATCATGCCGGGTTTGACCACGGCAGCCCAGTATTCCGGTTCGCCTTTCCCCTTGCCCATTCGTGTCTCTGCAGGAATCGCCGAGATCGACTTGTGAGGAAAGACGCGGATAAAGACCCGGCCTTCACCCCGGATGGCGTGGCTCATGGTGATACGACCTGCTTCGATGGCTTCGGCACTCAGCCAGCCGCCTTCGAGCGCTTGTAGACCGAAATCGCCATACGAGACGCGGTTAGCGCGCGTCGCGTTGCCCCGCACCACGCCGCGCTGGCTTTTTCGATACTTTACTCGTTTGGGCATCTGAGCCATCGGTATTCCCCTCTGGAGACAGGTAATCCCCGTTATTGATCCAAACCTTGATGCCAATGTTCCCCTGAGCCGTGGGGGCCTCGTGGAACCCGTAGTCCACCTTGGCCCGCAGGGTGCTGAGCGGAATGCTGCCCATCATGCCGATTTCGCAGCGGGCCATTTCCGCACCGCCCAACCGACCGGCTAGCTGCACCTTGATCCCCTTGGCCCCGTTTTCCATCGTCGCTTCCATGTGCTTTTTCATCGCTCGACGAAACCCCTGACGCTTGGCCAGATCCTCGCCGATCGCCTCGGCCACTAGTTGTGGATCCAGTTCTGGGCGAGTGATCTCGATGGTTTTGACCTCAATGGCGCGATTGGTCAGGTTTTCCAGCTTCTTGGTCAGTTTTTCGACTTCCGTGCCCTTTTTGCCGATGATCACTCCGACACGAGCGGCATAGATGGTCACCAGCACTTTCTCACGGGTCCGGGCGATCAAGATTTTGCTGATGCCTGCACCGCGATATTTTTGCTTGATAAACTTGCGTATTTTGACATCTTCCAGCAGAAAGTCGGAAAAGTCCTTCTTGCTGGCGTACCAGTTGCTCAGCGGATCCACCATGATGCCAGTGCGGAAACCAACCGGCCGAACTTTCTGCCCCATGAGCTTTTATCTCTTCCTCAACTTGGTTCCAGATGTTCTTGCCTTTGCTACTTACTTAGGCGGTCGCTTGAGGTTCGTCTTGGCCATCCGACACCGTAATGTGGATGTGCGCTAAGCGCTTCTTGATCGGGTAGGCTGTCCCCCGAGCACGCGGTTGAATGCGTTTCATGATGGGGCCGCCATCAATTCGAGCCTCCGCTACAAAAAGCTCATCCAGGTCACGCGCCCCACGATCCTCCGCGTTGCCCAACGCACTCTTGAGACATTGCTCTACCAACCGAGCCGATCGACTCGGAAGGTAACGCAACAACTCCAACGCCTCGTCGGCGTTGCGGCCGCGAATTAATTGGGCTACCGGTCGCATCTTGCGAGGAGCCACGTCGGCATATCGGTGGATCGCCTTGTACTTCATGGTTGCTTATCCTTTACTTCACAGCCTTTTTGCCGCCCGAGTGCCCCTTGAAGATCCGAGTCGGAGCAAACTCACCGAGTTTGTGGCCAACCATATCCTCGGTCACATACAGCTTGATGAAGGCCCGGCCGTTATGGACCAGAAAGTTTTGACCGATGAATTCCGGCAAGATGGTACAATCGCGCGACCAGGTTTTGATCGGCTCGCGATTGCCGGTCTTCTGCGCTTTCTCGACTTTGGCCAACAGCCGTTCGTCGTAATAAGGGCCCTTTTTTGCCGACCTGCTCATAGCACCACCTCGAACCGCAGAAAGCTTGCATTATATCAGGCCAGGCTCCTTTGTCCAGGGGCTGGCCAACCTATTTTTGCTGAGCCTTGTTAATACCTTGGTGATATTTTTGCTCAGCCTTGTTGATACCTGCCAGGCTTGCGACGACGCACAATCGCCGCGTTGCTCGGTTTGCGCTTCTTGCGCGTCTTGCCGCCCTTGGACAACACCCCAGTAGGGCTACACGGGTGCCGACCGCCTGCAGTTCGCCCTTCACCACCCCCCATCGGATGGTCCACCGGGTTCATCGACGTTCCTCGGTTATGGGGCTTGCGTCCCATATGGCGTTTGCGGCCAGCTTTCCCCAGCGTGATGTTCATATGCTCGGCATTGGAAATCACGCCGATGGTGCCACGGCATTCACTGCTGATGCGGCGCACTTCGCCCGAGGGGAGCGTTAATTGTGCCCATTTGCCCTCGCGGGCGGTCAGCGTGACGGAACACCCCGCACTACGGCCCAGCTGGCCCCCGTGACCGGGTTGCATTTCCACGTTGTGGATCGACATCCCCAGCGGAATGCGACGCAGCGGTAGGCAATTACCTAACTTTGGCTCGGCCTCCTCGCCGCTCATGATCTGGTCGCCGACCTTTAATCCTTCGGGAGCCAGGATGTAGCTCTTCTCGCCGTCTTCGTACTGGATGAGTGCGATCCGGGCCG
>JBDNDE010000156.1:0-11221 GCA_046719305.1 Gemmataceae bacterium
GATCTTCCAGTAACATCGACTGCCTGGCAATCTGACAGACGTACTGTTCCGTGCGGTTGTATTCTGCTTGGATACGGCCGAAGATACGTTCGGCGATCCCTTGATCGACTACCAGATCGGCATAGAGCCGAGCGATGGTTAGGTCGGCCTTGGAAAGGATCATCTCCACGTTGTTAATGGCCACATTCCAAAAAGGCCAGCGTTCATACATATCTTGGAGTGTTTTTAAGCCATCTGGTTCGGCGGCGAGATACTCCTCCAATGCGCTGCCCAAGCCGTACCAGCCCGGCAAGGTGTGCCGACTCTGCATCCAACTAAAAACCCAAGGGATCGCCCGCAAGTCGTCGATGCGACGGCTGGCCTTACGTCGGGTCGGCCGACTGCCTAGCTTGAGTTGCGCTATCTCTTCGATGGGGGTGGCTTGCTCAAAGTAACGCAGAAACTCTTCGTCCTCATAAACCAGCGCCCGGTAGTGCTGTCGGGATGAGGCCGCCAGTCGCTCCATCACGGCCTCCCACTGCGGGGGCGGAGCCTCGGCTGGCTGCGGGAAACTAGCCAAAAGGGTCGCGTGCAATACCTGCTCCAAATGACGCTCGGCAATGGCTGGTTGGCCGTAGCGGTCGGCGATCATCTCGCCCTGTTCGGTCAGACGCAACCGGCCAGCGACGGTACCGGCCGGCTGAGCTAAGATGCCTCGATTGGCCGGGCCTCCGCCTCGACCAATGGCTCCGCCGCGTCCGTGGAAAAAAGGTATCGCCACCCCTTCAGCCTCGCCCATGGCCGTCAACTCGATCTGGGCACGATACAACGCCCAGACCGACTGCAGAAAGCCACTCTCCTTGTTGCTATCGGAGTAACCAATCATCACTTCTTGACGATTGCCACGCAACGCAAGGTGCCGCCGATAGACAGGCAAGCGGAGCAACCGCTTGAGCAAAGGAACAGCCGAGCGCAGAGCATCCAGCGACTCAAAGAGCGGTACAATGTCCAGACGTGACACGCCAGCCGCTGGACGAAACAGCCCAGCCTCACGGGCAAAAAGCAGCACCTCTAACAAGTGAAATGGCTCAGTAGTCAGGCTGATGATGTACGCCTGAATCGCTTCCGGGCATTGCCGCTCTAGCAACGCTGCAATCGTGCGGAAGGTCTGGATCACCTCCACCGTTTCTTCGCTGAAGGGCAAGTGGGTCGGAAGTAACGGCCGAGGTGTGGCCAACTCCCGATCCAAAAGCAGGAGTTTTTGCTCAGACGACAAAGCGTGGTAATCGGAGCAAACGCCGGCCCAGGCAAACACTTCAGCCAACGCTTCGCTGTGTCGCGAGGAATGCTGGCGGATGTCCAGGGTCATCAGATGCAGTCCGAACACCTCTACCAGCCGGATCAGATCATGCAATGCCCCCTGGGTTGCTGACCAAGCGTTGGCTGCCGCAAGCGATTCGCTCATCAGCCGCAGGTCGTCTTGCAGTTCCTGACCGCTGAGATAGACTCCCGCAGGCGGTGGGGCAGATTCTTCACTCCAGCGTAAGTCGATCGTGCTAAGGTACTGACGGGTCCGCTCCAATCGGGCCAGAATCGCCCGACACTTCAGCCGATACGGCTCGTGGGTCGGCAAGCCGGATAATTCCTTGAGTTGCTCTCGATCGGCCTGGAGCGACGCGAGCAGATCTGCGGAGGGCGGGGCAAAGCGAGCCGTCTGGCTCAGCCGTCTTAGCAGATCGGTGACACGCGTCCAGTAAAAACGCAACAAGGTTTGTTGATGCATCGTCACCGCGTGAGCCGTGGTATCGTGCGTGACATTCGGGTTGCCGTCGCGGTCCCCACCGATCCAACTTCGAAAACGCAGCAACGCGGGCACCCGGCCTTCGAGTTCGGGGTAGACCTGCTCGACGGAATGTTCCAGATCGCGATACAGTCGAGGCACCACCTCGAAAAGAGTATGTTCGACAACCTCTAGGCCGTGACGCACCTCATCCAACACACTCGGGCGTTGCACTCGCACCAAGTCCGATTGCCACAGCGATTCAATTTCTTCCTTGATGGCCAGTTTGGCGCGGGCTTGCTCGCGTGGCAACAAATCCAACCGCTCTAGGCGGTCCATCTCTTCGTTGATTTGACGTAGCTTGTCCAGAACGGTACGGCGACGGGCCTCGCTCGGATGGGCCGTGAAGGTCGGGGCCAGATGTGCTTGTTGAAGCAGGCTATGCAACTGATCCACGCTGACGCCGCGCTGCCGTAACTGACGAAGCGCTGCCTCGATGCTCTCAGGGATGGGGAGCGGATCGGCCTGCCGAGCGCGATGACGCAGGACTCGCACTCGGGCACGTTGCTCACAAAGATTGACCAGATCAAAAAATACACTGAAGGCACGAATCAGTGTGCGCAATTCTCTTAGTTCCAGACGCTCTAGGTCGTCTCGTAACCGCCGGGCATCTTCGACGCTATGACTCTGCCGCAGCGCTTTGGCCTTGGCTCGCAACTCTTCTTCCAGGTCAAAGGCCTGTTGCCCGGCCACCTGGCGAATAACCTCCCCGAGCATTCCCCCTAGCAGCCGGATGTCGTGGCCCAGTGCGTCCTTTTCCTCTTCTCGCATGTTTTTTCCTCGCTTGCGGCCTCATTCTAGCGGCGTATGCCGAAATTGGCCGAGTAACCACTCGGCGGCCAGGCGTTCGGCCCAGCGGCCACCCCAAGCATCGACAAAGCCGACATGCCCCCCTTGTGGCACGATCCACACGGTGAGATTGTCGCGCTTGGGAACCTCTTCGAAGGGGGCAGGATCAACAAACGGATCGTCTCTCGCTGTGAGAAGAAGTGCTGAGATCTTGATTCGCTCCAGTAGGGGAGCCGACGAGCTTCGAGCGTAATAGTCGGCCGCATCGCGAAATCCGTTGACCGGGGCAGTATAGTGATCGTCAAAACTGCGTAGACTCATCTTCGGGTCCAGAGGATATGCAGGCAAATCGGGAAACGCTTCCCGCCGCTGTTGCACGTTGGCGATCAGATCACGCACAAAACGCCGCTCATAAAAGCGGTTCTCTGGTCGCTGAAATCGCCGCGAGCAACGCTCTAGGTCGATTGGTGGGTTGATCGCAGCCACCGCGGCCATTAACCCGCCCTCGGCAGCAGCCTTTAAGGCGATGTTTCCTCCCAGCGAGATGGCGATCAGTCCGATGGGTGAACCCGGACAGCGTTCAGCAATCAGACCTAACGCCGCGTGCAGGTCATCAGAACGGCCAGCATGATAGGTGCGACGAGCCAGTTTTACCCCTTCGCCCGCACCGCGTAAATCAATCCGGTAGCTACGCACCCCAGCGGCCAACAGCCGCCGCGCCAGGCGTTGCGAATGGCCACTCTTGGCTGAGCCGGTCAGGCCATGAACCAACAGAGCGACCGGGCCACCAGGCTTCCAGCGACAGGGGGTGTTTTCGTGCAGCAGCAGGGCGTCGCCATCGGGTAGGGCAACCGTGATCCGCTCGCCAGTCGGGCAGCCTCGAAACGGCCAGACCGAGCCGAGAATCGTCTGGGTATGCGGCCCAGAAAAAAACGGCAGCGGCTGAAACCGGGGAGTTTCTCCTACAACAACAGCAGTCGAACGCCGAGGAGCCATGATGAATCGTACCTTTCGCATGCCCGCTGAGTGGGAACCGCACCGAGTCACCTGGATCGCCTGGCCCCATCAGCGCGAAGATTGGCCGGCCAAATTTGAACCCATCCCCTGGGTTTATACGGAGATAGTGCGGCACCTGGCCGCCAGCGAGCAGGTGGGCATCGTGGCCAACGAAGAACTGGCCAACGAAGCTCGGCAGATGCTCCGGCGGGTCGGGGTCGATCTGGGACGGATCACGTTTGCACCCTTCGCCACCGATCGGGTGTGGATGCGTGATAGCGGGCCGATCTTCGTGTATGAGACCGGCAACGATACGTCGAGGCTTGTTGCCTTGGATTGGCACTTCAACGCCTGGGCCAAATACGACAACTACCACCACGACGATCGATTGCCCGAAGAACTCGCCAGCTTTCTCGGTCTGGAACGGATTCAACCAGACTGGCACGGCCGGCGTTTGGTGTTGGAGGGAGGAGCGATTGACGTCGATGGGCAGGGGCTGTTGCTCACCACGGAGGAATGCTTGCTGGATCAGGCCGTGCAGGTGCGCAACCCCGGCCTGTCCCGAGCCGATCTCGAAGCCGCTCTGCGAACGTATCTGGGCGTGCGAGACATCATCTGGCTGCATCGTGGCATAGTCGGCGATGATACCCATGGCCACGTCGATGACCTCACTCGCTTTGTCGCTCCGGGTACGGTAGTGACAGCCATCGAACCGGACCGAGGCGATGTGAACCATGATCTGCTCGCAGAGAATTTGGAGCGGCTGCGGGCGTTTCGCGATTCGCAAGGACGCGGATTGAGGATTCATACCTTACCGATGCCCTCGCCGATCGTGTTCGATGGTCAGCGTGTGCCAGCAAGTTATGCCAATTTTTTCATTGCTAATGATCGCGTGCTAGTGCCTACCTTCAATGATGCCCAGGATCGTCATGCCTTGAACAAGCTAGCTGAGTTGTTCCCGACACGGCAAGTGGTGGGCATCCACGCGGTGGATCTAGTATGGGGACTGGGCACCTTGCATTGCCTGACGCAGCAAGAACCAGCGGCTTGAAGGGGGGTCAGCCTTCGCCCTGCAGCGCGCGGGCGAGTTCGTGTTCGTACCACTGCGGCGCTCGCAAACGGGCGATAGCCAAGCGGGCGGCAGCCTGTTCCTGGGTCACGGGACGCTGCAACAGACGCAACAACCGCACTCGCTTGATACGCACCTGGGCTTCATAGGCCAGTTGACCTTTGCCGATCAGCCGTCTCAGTTCTTCCTCGCGAATGGCCCAGGCCTGAGGAAGTTGACCGGCTTGCTCGGCATAGCGGGCCAGGGTATCGTAATACGATTCGCCGGGTGCTTGCCCGATACGCTGCATGGTAGCCAAGGCCAAGCGATGCAACCGCGCGGCACCAGGTCGATCGCCGCCTAACAGGGCCACCAGCGCTCGCCAGAGCAGGAACAGGGCCAACTCGTAACGGTAGTCGGCCTGGCGGGCCTTCTCTTCGCCCAAATCCGCCCAGCGAGACAAGCTCGCCCAATCCTCCTGTCGAAAAGCGACCCAGCACAACGCTTTATAGGTATCTACCTCGTGATGCAAGGCGGTGTAACTGTCCGGGTCGCTGTCGGCGAGGATGAGTTCTTCCAGGGCTAGGCGTCGGGCTTCGTCATACTCGGCTAGTTCGTAGGCGAACCAATGCCGTCGGGCCAGCAGCAGGTAGCGGTCGCCACCTTCTTCGGGGACGATTTGTTCCAGATATGCCAGGGCTTGGCGAATCTCGTCGGCGTGCCCTCGTGGATCGATACACAGATAAGCGGCCACTAGATTGCAATAGATGCCGAAACGTAAGGGATAGTCGGCAAAAATAGGTTTGCGTAGTTCAAGAGTCAGTGCGATGACGCGATCCAGAACGGTGCGATAATCGTCAAGGTAGTAGATGAGTGTCTCGATCTGCCAATGCTCGAAGAAAGCAACCCACCACGGCTCGTGCAGCTGCTGGGCGAGGCTTTTGCCCTCGGCTAGTAAGGCGTACATCCGCTGCGGATTGCTCTGGCGATGACCGTAGGCCTCTTCGTGCTTCCGTGCCATCTGCAAGGCCAAAGTGTTGCCCTGACGCTCGGCCTGTCGCAGGTAATCAGCAATCCATTCCCAGATAGTGCGGTTCACCGGTTAGCCTCCTGCGAGGGGGACTGGTCTGCTTGCAAGGCTAACCACTCCGCAAGGGCAGCTTCGGGATGACGCAGTTGCTCCAACACTGCGCGAGTTGCTTGTAGCTCGCCGGTACTGAGTTGTCCCAATCGATGCAGAAGCCGACATCGTTGCAGACGACAGCGCGATTCAGCACTAAGGCGGCCCTGGCCGGCCAAGGTGGTAAGTTCCTGGGTGCGGATCGCCAGAGCAGTCTCGACTTCGTGGCCGGCCAGATGAAAGGCACACAGGGCATCAAAATAGAGGTGATCTGGCAACATGCCCAAGCGTCGGACGCGATCGACCGCTTGACGCATCAGAAGCTGGGCGGTCGCCTCGTGGCCGTCCTGGCGGGCCAATAACGCTTGCCAGAGCTGAAATTCGCTGCATTCCAAGCGGTGGCCAGTTTCGCCAGCCAGGCGTTCGCCCTCCTGAGCCAAGGCCAACAACTCCGCTTCGCGTCCCGATAGCCCCAGCCGCCACAGGCTATGGCACCAATTGCTGTAACAAAACACGGCATGGGAGGCGGCGATGAGCCGGTCGGCATCTCCTGCTGCCAAGGCCAACCCCTGCTGAGCGTAAGCGATCGCCTGTTCGAGTTGGCCACACTCTGCCGCCAACCAGCGTCGCCGGGCTAAAACCAGATAACGCCCCGGTCCAGTCTCGGGTTGCTCGGCCTGCAGAGCATCCAGAGCCTCGCGGATCTGCTGGGCATAACCGACCGGATCGGTATGCAGATAACCGACCACCAGCAGATCCAGCACTCTAAAGCGCCAAGGAAATTGAGCAAAGGCTGGCTCGTGCAAACGCAGCGCATTGCGAACGGCTTGCTCGAGACCGGCGCGAACCTGGCCGAGGTATTTCATCAGCAGGCCGGCGCGGCGGTCGCGGTAAAACAATTCCCACCAAGGCTCCTGGAGTTGCACGGCGAGTTGACAAGCCTGTTCGACCACCTGCAATGCCTCATCGGGTCGTGTTTGGCGTAGCGAATCGGCCTGGTAGATGGCCCGCGCTAAGCAGAGCCGCCGGTCATCCCCGCGACGAATGGCGGTAGCCTCGAAACGTCCCATCCATTCTTGATCGCGGCTCATCGCTCGCTGAGTCCCTCCAAGGCTCGCGTCAGGTCGCCAAACGCCACGCTTGCCTCGGAGGCCGAGAGCATGCGTCCTGCAAAGAGCCGAGCAATCGGCAAGAGCAGATCTAGCAACAGGCCGCGCGTCGTGGCGTCGATAGGCCGCTCGGCCAAGCGACGGATCAGCGAATTGCCGGCATTGAGGTACAAGGTGCCGGCTAACTCGTCTCGGTTGGCAAAACGTCCTTCGATGTAGTTTTGTACCAAACCAGCCAGAGGTCCGGGCAGGTCGCCGGATTGCAGGCTAGCCTCGGCTTCCCGAGCCAGTTCCGCCCCTTGGGGATAGAGGATCAACGCTGGAGCTGTGGTGGGCCGAAACGTCGCCAGTTGGGCCCGTATGCCCCGCTGCCGATAATGCTCCAGCAACGGGCCGAAGCTGCCTTCGTCAGCCAGGGGACGCAGCAATTGTTGCGCTTCGCCGTCGAGACGGACGAGTTCGACGCCTTCGTGCCGTCGGGCGTATCGCTCCAGAAATGGCGTCACGCTGAACCACGAGGCATCAATCGCCGGCACATCACGGCCCTCGGCCAGCAGTTGCTCTTGAAGCGAACCCAGTTCACGCGTGACATAGTAGAGAGTGCCGCCGGAGAGTTCGAGATACTCCGGCAAGGAGAGCGGGCCGCGGGTGGTACGAAAGGTGACGATGTCCTCGACTTTCTCGAAGAAGCTAGCGTCGTTGACCGCCCAGCCAACGATCAGGTCGGAATGGCCGCGTACCACCTTGCGCCAGGTGACAGGGTCGTCGCGGGCAAGATCTTGCAGAGCCTCGGCGAGTTGAGTTTCCAAAGCACGGCGGACCAGATCAAAGTTTTCGTCCTGATGGAGGCCCTCGCGAGAGGCGGTCGGCTGTAGCAACGGACACTCCAGCACGCCGCGAACGAAGCGTGCCCAACTGGGCAACAACTCTCGCTCGCGATCACAAATGAACATGCGGCGAATGTAAATGGTCAGGTCGCCATACTCTCGCACCGAGGCCACTGAACCGGGCGGCACAAACAGAAACCCCGCTAGCGGAATGCTCAGGCGGTCATCGCCTATTGGGATCGAGGCCTCACGCAGGGGAAAAATACACAACGGCTTGGTACCGCCATAGGTCCGTTGAATGTAGTCGCGAATGGCTTGCAGGGGGTGCTCGTCTTCCCAGGGCGGGGCCATCAAGTTGATCGGCTCGCGTTCACCCTGGATGTGGATCGGCACTGGCAGAAAATCGGCATAGCCGCGCACCGTCTCGGCCAACGTGTCTAGTTGCAGCAAGAAGCTGGCCGAGGGCTTGATATGCAGTTCGACCGAGGTGCCGATCTGGTCGCACTCGCAGGTGGTCAGGTCGTAGTGTTCGTCGCCGGTCGAATGCCATCGCAAGCCTGGGCAACCCGTGATGCTGCGGGTCGTCAGAGTGACCTCGCTGGCGACTAGAAAAGCCGAGAGAAAGCCCAAACCGAATTGCCCGATAAGGGCGGCGGCCTCTTCGGGCGAGCTAAAGGCCAGCCGTTCGCGCAACTCACGGGTGTAGCCGCGACCAATGGTCGAGAGGTAGTCGCGAATCTCCTGCTCCGTGAGACCGTTGCCGTTGTCGCGGATGGTGATGACTCGGCGAGAAACATCGAGGGAAACGTCGATGCGGGGCCGATAACTGGGATCGGGATGTTCGATCTGACGACGGACGCAGGAATCGTGGGCGTTCTGGATCAATTCACGGATGCCGACCTTTTTGGAGGTATACAGATGTTCGGCCAGCACCTTGAGCAGTCCGGGCAGATGCAGGGCGAAGCGATGGCGAGCAGAAGAGGGAGTTGTCATACGCGAGTTCTCTCGGTCGGCGGGCTACCTGCATTGCATCCCACAAGGAGTTTGGTGTCGGCAACGGCTCAGAGAATGTGCATAATATCGCCATCCTGCACGATGTAGCTCTTGCCTTCCAGACGATGCACCCCCTGGGCTTTGGCCTCTTTCATCGAGCCAACTCGGCGGAAGTCGGCATAGCTGACCACTTCGGCGCGGACGAAGCGTTTGCCCAGGTCGGTGTGAATCTGCGAGGCTCCGACCACGGCGTCTGCCCCAGCAGGCATCGGCCAAGCCCGGCATTCATCCTCACCCACAGTGAAAAACACGATTTGGCCCATCGCGGCGCTGATCGCCCGCAGAGCTTCATCGCGGCGAAAGTGTGTCAAGCCCATCTCGGCCATGAACAGGGCACGGTCCTCGTCGCTGAGTTCAGCGAGTTCCATCTCCAGCTTGGGCGAGACATTCAGGACATGCGGAGCTAAATCCGCGTAGTCTTTTTTGAGGGTTTCCTCGCCGGCGTTGATCAGTACAAACTCGGGTTTGAGAGTCAGCAACTGGAACGAGCGGATGAGCTTTTCCTCATCGGCTGAGAGTTTTAACTCCGCAGCAGGCTTGTCGGCCTCAAAGTGGGCGTTGATTCGCTTGAGAAGTTCCCATTCTGCAATCTGGAGTTCCTTTTCTTTGGGGGGGCGTGGCTTCTTGATCTGGTCTTCCAGGCGGCTGATGCGGTTGGTGATAATTTCCAAATCAGCAAAGATGATCAGATGGCGGAAGTTGGCCAGTTGCTTGGCAACCTCAGCCCCGGAGAAGCCATCCAAAACCACCAGCAGGCCCCCCGATTCTCGGAGGATGCCCAGCCGTCGCGGGTTGTCGCGGCGTTCATCGGGCATTAAACCTGGTGTGTCCAGAAACTCTAGTGTGGCGTAGGTGGTTTTTTTGGGGTTGAATTTGTCCGAAAGCCAATCCAGTCGCGGATCAGGGATCTTGGCTATGCCGATCTGGCCTTGTTGGGAAACTTTGGCTGGATCAGGCGTAACCCCGGTCAGCCAACGGAACACCGTGCTTTTCCCACACCCTGCATAACCGACGATGCCGACTTTCATCGTTCTGCCGCGCTCCTGGACTGCGCAAAAAACCATGAGGACTCATCCCACGATACACGTCCGTGGACGGCTTGGCTAGGCTTTCAAGTGATGCCGGGTTGCCTAGGCATAGCTCGCCGGCGACTGTCTGCCTGGACAAACGCCGCTTTCCTGCCATAATACCCATCTGCCACGATCCGGGTGCGATCGTGGAATGTACGGTCGGCAGCACGGCGATGATGCTCACGCGGGAAGGCGGGCTTCCCCGGTTAGACAGTCGCCGCCGATGACAAGGATCTCTCACATGAAGTTGGGTTTACTCGGCCGCAAGGTCGGAATGACACAAGTGTTTAACGACGAAGGCGCGGCGGTGCCGGTGACGGTGTTGAAGGTCGGCCCCTGCCCAATCTTGCAGATCCGCACGCAAGAACGCGACGGCTACGACGCCGTGCAGATGGGCTTTGAGAACAAGCCGCGCCGCAAGGCGATTCGCGCCGAGCAGGGCCATGTGGCAGCCAACTTTGTCTCCAAGCGCAAGGTGGCCCGTGTGGCTGCTGGGGAGACGCTGCTGCCCAAAGCGGATTGCGAGCCGCAACGATTCATCAAGGAACACCGGCTGGCTAAACCCGATGAAACCCTGACGGTTGGAAAAATCCTCACCGCTGCCGAGGTTTTCAAAGACATTAAGGCGGTCGATGTCGTCGGTCGCACCAAGGGACGCGGTACCGCTGGTGCCATCAAGCGGCACAATTTCGGCGGGCTGCGACACAGCCACGGTGTCAAAAAGGGTAGCCGACAACGCGGTTCGATCGCCTCGAATGCCAGTAACCGCGGTTCGGGTCGTCCGAAAAAGGGTATCCGCATGGCCGGTCATTATGGCAATGAACGGGTGACCTCACGAAACTTAGCGTTGGTGCGGATCGACGAGGAGAACCACCTGATTCTGGTCAAAGGGGCGGTGCCGGGCCCCAACGGTGGATTGATCTACATCCGCCCAACCAAGAAGATCAAAACCACCCACGGCAGGCCGAAGCAGGTAGTCAAGGAGAGCGCTGCCAAGAAGGCCGCAGCTGCCAAGAAGAAGAAGTAGGGCAGCAGGTCCGTAGTGCCCCACGGATCCGACACGAATGCTTCACGACTGGCGAGTCGATGGGCACAACTTCATGAGCGACTGGGTTCTTTAGCTCGCTGCTGAAGAGTCGAACCGTGGGAAACTCTTCTCCCCAAGAGGATGCTATGCAATGCTATGCCGAAATCGTCGAAGTACGTGGCCACATTATTGATTCGTTGTTGTTGCCCAAGATCCTCGACGAGATCCTGACCCGAGGCGGCAACTACGTCATCAAGGAGATTCAGGTCGGTCAACGCCCGGAAGACCCTAGCCACGCCCGGATCGAAGTGCGAGCGCCTTCGGCCGAGGTGATGGAGGCGATCCTTGATAACATCCATGACC
>JBDNDE010000157.1:0-11154 GCA_046719305.1 Gemmataceae bacterium
AAGGGCGAGAGTAGGTTATCGCCGGGGCTTCTGTTCCCCCGTATGGTGCTCCACACCAACGGGGGAACTCTTGGTTTCTCTTTCTTATCTGGAGAAATTGTCATGTTTCTCCTCCTGTCTCTCTTCATGGTCGACCCCACTGTTACGATTCAGGAAGTCGATGCTCCTTTAAATGATGTCCTCCGCTCGTTTGAAAAACAAACCGGCTTGCGGCCGCGGCTAACGTTTGAGCCCAAAACCTCGGTGAGCTGTCGCATCTACAAGCAGTCCCCCTGGATGGCTCTGGATCACCTTGCGGCCCAGCTTCGCTCGCGAGTCGATCTCAGCGACCGGGCCGTTGTTCGCTTGGTACCTCTGCGGGAGGGGGAACGCTTGCCCCCCACGGTTTACGATGGTCCGCTACGGTTCCAGATCGTGGAGGTTACTTCCCAGCGGGATCTTGTACGTGGTGAAGGAAAAACCACAGTTGGTTTCGAAATTGCCTGGTTGCCGACCTATCGGCCAATTTTTTTCGAGTCGGAACCGCAGTGTACGTTCTTTGACCGTGCGGGGCGGAAGCTCCTTTCGCGTGAGAGTTCTGCCTCGTTGGTGCCCACAACCAACCGAGGCACGATGTACTTGAATGCTACTATTCCAGTTTTGCCTCGTACCGACGCGGAAATCGCCCGCATCGAGGGGAAAATCACGGCCGTGGTCTTGCGCGATTTGCTCACCTTCGCCTATGCGACAACACTCGATCGACTGCTGGTAGCTCCGCGCGATGGCGAGCAGCGGCAGATGCGTTTAGGCGGCATCCTTTGCACCGTGGACAAGATAACGCTGGCTCGTGAGCGCTGGAGTCTGCGCATGCAACTTGATTATCCCGAGGGAGCCAATCGTGATTTCGAAAGCTACCAAGCCGGCAGCATGGTCATAGCCAATGAACTGGTTCTCGTCAGCGTCGATGGCAAACGACGTTTAGCTGCGGTTGCCTCGGTTGCTGAAGAGACGAGCGCTCGGCGAACGGTGGTGACTTTCCACTTTGTAGACACGCCAACGCAGAAGCGCGGCACACCCGAGACATGGACATTGCGTTATGTCGCGCCATCGGGAGTAGTGGATCGGTCGTTCTCCTTCACGTTTGAGAACGTGCCATTGCCTTGAGTCGGTGCGAGAGCCAAACGGCGGACGATGACCAAACCAAGCAGTCCCAGAGCCAGATACGGTACGGCAATCATCAAGTAGATGCTACGATTGTAGCCAGCGGCGAGTTGCCAACTTGCCTCCTCGTCGGAGTCGGAATCCAGAGCGACTGCCTCGGCACAATTAGGGCAGGCCCAAAGAGGATTCGGGCCAAGGAGTTCTAATGTGCCGAAAAGGAGCAGGGGGGAGAGGAGCAAGCGTATCATGGAATGGTCCCCAGAGACAATTAGCGATAAAGAGGCATTTAGCGATTAATCAAGCGGAGTTCACGCGGCAAAGGGAAGTGAACGTGTTCTTCGCGGATGGTGCGCGATTCGACCGAGGCCCCGAAGCGATCCACGAGCGTCTCGACGCAGTGTTCCACCACTTCTTCCGGGGCGCTGGCTCCTGCGGTAATCAAGACCGTCTCGTGTCCCTGAAAAGCATCGTGGGGAATTTCGTCCACTGAATCAACCAGGTAGGCTGTTTTGCCCGAGGCACGGGCTAACTCTGCTAGCCGCATGCTGTTGCTGCTGTTCTGGCTGCCCAGTACGATCACCGCGTCGGCTTCGGGCACCAGTTCGCGGACGGCTTCTTGGCGATTTTGCGTCGCGTAGCAAATATCGTCCTTGGAAGGACCGACGATTTGGGGAAAGCGACGCTTCAGCACGGCGATGATACGTTCGGCATCGTCGACTGACAGGGTAGTTTGCGTTAAAAACGCCAGTTTTGCGTCTGCAGGAAGTTCGATCTGCTCGGCGTGGGCTTCGTCCTGGACCAATACGATGTTCTCTGGTGCCTCGCCCATCGTGCCGATCACTTCGTCATGGCCTTCGTGGCCGATCAGGAGGATAGTATAGCCTTCGCGAGCAAAGCGGATCGCCTCGTTATGAACTTTGGTCACCAACGGACAAGTGGCGTCGATCGCCCGAAGATTACGTTCAGCCGAGGCCGTGCGGATGACCGGCGAGACACCGTGTGCGGAGTAGAGGACTACCGAGCCAGCGGGTATTTCGTCGATATGATCAACAAAGATAACCCCTTTTTTGCGGAAGCGTTCAACCACCGGTCGGTTGTGGACGATCTCGTGATAGACATACAACGGCGTGCCATAGACCTCCAGAGCGCGTTCGAGGCTCTCGATAGCCATGTTAACGCCGGCACAAAACCCGCGAGGATTGGCAAGGATCAGTTTCATGGGTGCAAACGCTCCTTCTCGTTCGGGTCGTTCTCTCTATCCAACCGGCAAACCGCTGCAAGGTCAACGGCAGAAAAATGGCAGCGGACTCCTGTCGATCGTCGCCTTGCAGCGGAGTCCAGGAATCGAAAAAGAGGCTGCCAAGAGGCGAACACTATCGTTCACACCGCGGGCACGGGACGGGGTAAGCTTGGCCGATTAAGCGGCTTGATCATCCATTTGCCTTAATCATCCATTGTGGGGGGGGCTTTGTCGTCTTTTTTGGGCAAGCGAGTGGGTACCTCCGAACCGCCCGGCCCGAGATACGACAAGTACGCCACGCTGGCTTGCTTGGGCAAGGCCGACTTGGGATCAACGCTCAGCCATTCCTTGGGTTTGAAGGTGCGAATCGGCACCTCGGCCTCCTTGGCCTCATCGAGGAAATACTTCAGCGGCAGCAGTTCATCATAGGTCGCTGTGCCGTAATGCATGGGAATAACATAGCGCGTCGGCTTGACTTGTTGAAAGACCTCGAAGGCCTCCAGGCCATTGATGGTGTAGACGCCGCCGGCCGGCACCATCAGGATGTCTACCTTGCCGAGTTTTTTCAACTGAGCGCGGCTGAGTTGGTGTCCTAGGTCTCCAAGATGCACCACACGGATGCCCGGCTCGATGTCCATAATCCACACGCCGTTCTTGCCACGCTTGCTGCCGCCGGAGTCATCGTGGTAGGTACCCATCGATTGAAAACGCACATCCTTGAACTTTTCGTCCTGTGCGGTCCACTCCAGATTAGCGGGTCCTGGTCCGGTACGCTTCAGCGCGTTAAACTGCTTGATCTCTTTAATATTCTCAATCTTGGTGGGCGTACAATGATCCAAATGATAATGCGTCATCAACAATAAGTCGCCGACAACATACGGCACCCGATGGGCCTCGATGTCCATTGGATCGGTCAGTATCCGCGTGCCGGCCGGCGTCACGATCTGAAACATCGACTGGCCGTACCAGGCGATATTCAGTTCGCCTTTGTTTGGTCCGGTGTCTTTGGCCTGTGCGTAGGTCAAATGCGACGTGGCGGCCGTGATGACGGCCGTTCCGCCCAGGATAAGCACTTCCCGACGAGAGAATTGGTCGTGAGGTTGGTTCATCACATCGCCCCGGTGGTGGCAGTTGGCCCGAAAACAGCACCATGTCGTTATCGAAAACAGCACCATATCGTTATAGCAGACGAGGCAGCCCGTCGCCAGTAAACAGACTAGGCGAAGGCTTTGTGGCTTTGGGTCACAGGTCGCTGGTCACCAGTTACCAGTCACCTGTCCGTAGCGGTCAGTGGTCATCCGAAAGGGATACCTACCAAATGTCGAATCGGCACCCATTTGGATTGGTGCCAGGTTAGAATGGCGAGAAGGGGCGGGGAGAAGAGCGAACGATCGGAACAGGAAACAAACGGCGGTTCGGCGCAAGTTTTTCGCAGAAATCGTTCATCGGACAGAGGTTTCGTCGGTAGAATAATAAATATGGGAGGTTCAACCCGAGAAGGAGGTACTCCCGATGCTCCGCCACTGGCTTCCGCTCTCTCTGCTTGCCGCGTCTGGGGTGGTTTTAAGTCTTCTTCCCGCGCCGGCTCCGGCCCAGTTCGAGGATCCGCCGCCGTTTCGTCGGGAGGACCCTGTCGGTCCACCTCCCCCAGTGCCCGGCGAACCCGAGGTGCAGGCTCGTGGGCCTGTTCACGAAGCGTTCGCTATGCCGGCCGAAGGCTTTGCCAAGCCGGGACCGTCGATACCCAAGGCCCCGCCGGAACCGATTCCCGAGGTACCACCTGAGGAGGCCCCGCAGGGTGAGGGCGCGGTGTGGATTCCGGGTTACTGGGCTTGGGATGAAGACCGCGGCGACTTCCTCTGGGTCAGCGGCATCTGGCGGATTGCGCCGCCTGGTCGCAAATGGGTGCCTGGCTATTGGTCGCGCACGGACAGCGGCTATGCCTGGGTGTCGGGCTTCTGGGCTCCCACGGGCGAAGAGGAACTGCCGTATTACGAAGCGCCGCCCGCTCCATTGGCGGTTGCCCCCTCGTTGCCTCCACCGGACGAGTTCGCCACCTTTGTTCCGGGCATCTGGATCTGGCGCGAACGGTGGTTGTGGCGTCCAGGCTACTGGCTGGATCCTCGCCCCGATTGGGTCTATTGTCCGCCCCGTTGGTGCTGGACGCCTCGCGGCTACCTGTTCTGCAGCGGTTATTGGGATCGACCGTTGGTCGGACGTGGTGTCTTGTTCGCGCCCGTGTGGTTTGGTCGAGTACGGCCGGTGGTGTTCACGCCGCGTTTCGTGGTAGGAGTCAATCCACTAGTGAACCATCTGTGGATTCGTCCGGGCTTCGGGTATGCCTTCGGCGATTTCTACGACCCGATCTATGTTCGCCGTGGTTTCACGCCGTGGGTCACGGCCGCACCGCGTCTGCGAGATCCGCTGTTCGATCACTATCGATATGTGAACCGGACCAACCCGCGTTGGGCCACGAGCTTGGCCGCCGAAGTGAACAATCGTTTTCGGGTGGAAACGGCTCGGCCTCCCCGCACCCTGGTGCTTCAGGAACGGGCTAAAGGGCCAGCCGTAGTCGAACGCTTGGATCGCTATCGTCCCGAAGGTATCCGACTGGTCAAGCTAGATGAAACCAGTCGCACGGAAACCCGTCGTCTGGTCGAAGGCATCCAGAAGTCGGCCATGCAGCGGCGGAGCCTCGAAACCCGCTCGACGGATCGTCCACGGGCGTTGCCGACACGCGATATCCCAGCCCCTCGCCCGGTAGCTCCGCCGCGTGCGGAGACGCCGAAAGGGCCGGTGAGTCCGCCGCGTGCGGAGACGCCGAAAGGGCCAGTGAGTCCGCCGCGTGCGGAGACGCCGAAAGGGCCGGTGAGTCCGCCGCGTCCGGAGACGCCGAAAGGGCCAGTGAGTCCGCCGCGTCCCGAGACGCCCAAGACGCCGGTAGCTCCGCCGCGTCCGGAGACGCCGAAAGGGCCGGTAATTCGACCCGAGACGCCCAAGACGCCGGTAGCTCCGCCGCGTCCCGAGACGCCCAAAGGGCCAGTGAGTCCGCCGCGTCCGGAGACGCCGAAAGGGCCAGTGAGTCCGCCGCGTCCGGAGACGCCGAAAGGGCCAGTGAGTCCGCCGCGTCCGGAGACGCCCAAAGGGCCGGTGATTCGACCCGAGACGCCGAAAGGGCCAGTGAGTCCGCCGCGTGCGGAGCCGTCGCGTCCGCAAATCACCCCGACTCCGCCACCGCGTACGCCAGCTACGCCACCCACAACGTCCGCCACCCCGCCACGCTATACGCCGCCCCAAACGCCACCAAGCAACCCAATGCCGCCGCGGTACACACCGCCGGCGGCCCCGGCTACGCCGCGGCCGGCACCGAATCCGCCGGCAGCAACGCCACGATACACACCGCCGAGCAATCCGACGCCGCCGCGGTACACTCCACCACCTGTGCCGTCGCGGTACACTCCACCAGCCGCGACGCCACGCTCCACGCCGCCGGCTAGCCGACCGGCCACACCACCGAGTCGACCAGCGACAGCGCCCAGCCGGCCAACACGTCCGGGCGGACGCTGAGGTCACGAGTGGATGTCCCCTCCCCGAGGGCCGCTCACTAGCTTCTGGTGAGCGGCTTTCATTTTTCGTTGTTGGCCAGAAGGTTGCCCTGCTCTGCATCTCTGAGTCTAGATACATCAATTACAGCCCACAGCTCAGGCTTTTGCAGGAGCGATCGAGATGATCGGACGACATCGCGTTGTCATTGTCGGCGGGGGCTTCGCCGGCCTGTATGCGGCTCAGAAGCTCCGCTATGCTCCGGTAGACATCACCCTGGTTGATCGTCGAAATTTCCATCTGTTTCAACCGCTGCTGTATCAGGTGGCCACCGGCGGCCTGTCGCCGGCCAATATCGCGGCTCCGCTGCGGGCGGTGTTGGCTCGGCAACGCAACGTGACGACGCTGCTGGGCGAAGTGGTCGATTTTGATCTGAAGACTCGGGAAGTGATCCTTCGTGAGGGAGAACGTCTGCCTTACGATTCTTTGCTCGTAGCCACGGGGTCTGTCCATCACTACTTCGGTCATCCCGAATGGGAACAGCACGCGCCAGGACTTAAGACGATCGAGGATGCTACCGCGATGCGACGGAACATCCTGCTAGCCTTCGAGCGAGCCGAAGCACACCCCGAACGGATCGAAGCCGAGGGGCTGCTGACGTTTGTCGTCGTGGGCGGCGGGCCGACAGGGGTGGAGTTGGCCGGCGCGATCAGCGAATTAGCCCGGCACACCCTACTAAGCAACTTTCGCCGCATTGACCCTGCTCGGGCACAAGTCTTCTTGCTGGAAGCTGGCGAACGCGTGCTGGCGGCTTTTCCGCCCAACCTGTCAGCCAAGGCGCTGCGTTCGCTGCAACGTCTGGGCGTGAGGTTCTGCTGCGCACGGCCGTTACTCAGGTTGCCGACGGCTACGTCGAGGTGAAGCATGACGGTCACGTCCGGCGGATTGCCACGGCAGCAGTGCTGTGGGGGGCAGGAGTGGCCGCCTCACCGTTGGCCCGGCGACTGGCAGAGCTAAGTGGGGCAGAGGTCGATCGCTCTGGTCGCATTGTCGTGCTTCCCGATTGCACCCTGCCGGGCCATCCCGAGGTATTCTGCCTGGGGGACATGATGCACCTCGTGCAGGATGGTAAGCCGCTGCCCGGCGTCGCACAGGTAGCCATTCAACAGGGCGTGTTTGCAGCTCGCAAAGTGGCCCGCCGAGCCGACGGCCGTCCGAGTAACGAGACGTTCTCCTACAACGACCGAGGTAGTATGGCGACGATCGGCCGGGCCGCTGCCGTGGCCGATCTGGGCTGGTTGCACCTGTCAGGTTATCTGGCCTGGCTTGCCTGGTTGTTTATTCATTTGATTTATCTGGTAGCGTTCGAGAATCGCGTGCTAGTGATGTTTCAATGGGCGTGGAATTATTTCACCCGTAATCGGTCAGCACGCTTGATCGCCCACCACGACCACAAAACTACGCCACGCCACGCTTAGCCCGCTACCTCCGAGAGGGGGCTCTGGAACGAACGCACCAGACGCGGGTTTAGCGAGCAAAGCCCGTTGTCCTTTGCAGTGAGGGGCAATGCGTTGAAGTCAGGAGCAATCCAGGAAACGGAACGGCCCATCCCTCACGCAACCGGCGATCGGCCGCAGCCGGCGTCGGCCCCTGCCTTTGGCTTAAGCCTGCACTGCTAGCCGGGGCCTTTTGTAAGAAATAAGCCAGCGTTCCCCCAGGCTCATCCGACGTTTCTTTCCCTTCTCTCCCCTTTTAAGGGGCGATATAATCACAATTGCCCACCTTGCCGGAAGGCCAACACAATGGCTGTGGACTGGAGACCGTTCGTCGCCTTGGTCGAACGGCATCAACATTTTCTGCTCACCGCGCACATCCGCCCTGATGGAGACGCATTGGGCAGTATGCTGGGCATGGCCGACCTGCTGAGGCAACGCGGCAAAGAGGTGCAACTGGCCGTAGCGAGCATCATTCCGCCGCGTTACGATTTCATGCATCCCGAGGGGGAAGTGAAGCGGTTTGACCCGCTCAGCCACGATTTTCGCCCGCCCGAAGCAGTGATCGTGTTGGATACCGGTACCTGGGCCCAGCTGGGCGAAATGGGCAGTTGGCTCCGCACCAGCATGGCGGAGAAGGTGGTGATCGATCATCACCTTACGCAAGATGATGATTTACAAGCGCTGCGATTGGTGGATACCTCAGCTGAGGCCACCGGCCGGCTTGTCTACGAAGCCTCGCAGGCGCTAGGTTCGCCGCTAAGCCCTACCGCTGCTCAGGCTGTCTTCGTCGCTCTGGCTATGGATACCGGCTGGTTTCGCCATCGCAACACCACTGCCGCCACTTATGACTTAGCCGCCCGGCTGGTCGAACTCGGGGCACAACCGACCCTGGTCTACGACTGCCTCTTCGAGCAAAACAGCCTTGGCCGGGTGTTGCTCTGGGCACGCGTCTTGAGCCGCATGGAACTCACGCTGGATGGCAAAGTCTGCCATACTAGCCTGTTGGCCAGCGACTACCCAGCGACAGGATCAACCCCACAGGATAGCGAAGATCTGGTCAACTACACCCGCTCGATCAAGGGCGTCGAAGTCGGCTTGTTCTTCGCTGAGCAGCCCACAGGCGGGATCAAAGTCAGCTTCCGTTCACGCGAAAGCGTCGATGTGGCCCAGATTGCCCAGCAGTTTGGTGGTGGAGGCCACCGACTAGCCTCGGGCGCGATTCTTCCCACCTCTTTGGATGAGGCCCGCCGCCGCGTTTTGGCTGCGGTTACCTCCGCACTTTGCCGCCCTGCCGGAGTTTCACCGCCATGATTACCCCGCCTCGCGAATCGGCTCTGCCGTGGAGCCTGAGTCTGTTGCCGCTCGCAGCCCGGCTGACCCTGGCCTGCTTCCTGATCTCCGTGGGCATCGGTTATTGCTCGGCGTTGGTGCAGTTGCACTTCCAGCACGCCTCACCGGGCGAACTGTTGCCCACCCCTAAAGATGCCGTGCGTACCTTCCATGGCCCCATCGAAACGGCCCAGCCGAAGTCGCGTCTAGAGATGCTGATCACCGCCGAGGAATCGCTGCCGTGGAATGGCTCCGGGCAGATGAGCGCCGCGTTTACCACCCGCTCCGAGGGGTGGAAGGCCGTGATTCGCAAGCGGTCCGAAGAAGAGGTGCGAGCCGAACGCTACGGGGAACGTGACGCCCTAGTCGCGTGGATTCAGGCTGGTGCAGACAAGACCGCCTATGAGCAAGACAACTTCGTCCTGCCGAGGGATCAAGTTCCCGAAGCGATCACGGAAGAGTTTGCCGAGAAGACTGAGCAAGGATGGAACGTCAAGATCAAGTCGATTCTCGAAGCCCGGTGCGTGCGGTGTCATCAAGAAGGAGGCGACGATGCCAACGCAAGCAACTACAAGCTCGACAGCTATGAGAACCTGAGCAAGTATTTGAAGGTCGAGCAAGGCGGCCCAGCGATGTCTGTCGAAAAGCTCGCCCAAACGACGCATGTTCACCTGCTGGCTTTCTCGATGCTGTATATGCTCACTGGGTTACTGCTGGCTATGACCCGCTACCCTACCTTCCTCAAGGTGCCCCTGGCCATCACCCCTCTGCTCGTGCAGATCATCGACATCGCCTGTTGGTGGCTGGCTCGTCTGCCGGGAGACGTCGGCGTCCGCTTTGCCGAGGCGATTCCCATCACTGGGGCCATCGTGGCAGTGGGATTACTGATGCAAATTATTTTAACACTTTTTGATTTGTTTGGGCGTTGGGGCAAACTGGTGCTGGTGCTGCTGCTGATCGGAGCGGGCTTCGGAACCTCCTTGACCTATTCGAAGGTGATCCACCCCTACCTCCAAGCCGAGAAGCAGTCGTGGAAGGAACTTCAGGGAGATTGACAACCCCATGGACCACCCGCGCGTGACGCAACTCAAAGCCCAGTGGACCGACCAATACGTCACGGTTGCCCCCAACCGCCCCGAGCTAACACGCTTTGCCGGCCGGGTCGGGCGGGTGGTCACGGTCAACTTCAATGCCCGGGCGATCGTCGATTTTGCTGATGGGGCCTGGTACGACCTGGACCCGGCCGATTTGATCGTGGTCACAGACGAGAGCCAGAAAGCCAAATACAACGCGAAAGTGAACAGTGCGCAACCTTTTCCTACGAAGCAATCATGATTCTTCTTATCGACAATTATGATTCGTTCACCTACAACCTGGTGCAACGCTTTGGGGAGATCGACGACTCACTGGAGATTCGCGTGATTCGCAACGACCAACTCACCGCCGACGAGGTCGAACGCCTCGCGCCGCGGCGTATCGTAATCTCGCCTGGCCCATGCACCCCACGCGAGGCTGGCGTCTCCAACGAGATTGTCCGGCGTTTTGCGGGCAAACTACCTATCCTCGGCGTCTGTCTGGGCCACCAGTGCATTGGTCATGTGTTTGGCGGTGAGATCGTGCGTAACCAACGGATCATGCACGGCAAAACCTCGCTGATCTATCACGACAACAGCGGCGTGTTTGAAGGGATGAGCAATCCTTTCGAGGCAACACGATATCATAGCTTGGTGATTCGTCGTGAGACGTTTACCCACCCGGATTTCGTTATCAACGCTTGGACGGCCGAGGGCGAGATCATGGGGGTGCGGCACCGCACTTGGGCGTTGCATGGGGTGCAGTTTCATCCCGAGAGTTTTCTCACGTTGGAAGGCCCCACGCTGCTGCGCAACTTTCTGAAGCTGAGTTAGGCGGATCGGCCTTCGCTCAGCCTTGGCCTGGGTGGCAACTACGGGGTGTGCTGGAAAACGTGTTGAGCGGCAGCAACGGCGGTGCCGGGGGACACAGGCCAGCCCATGCGAGCAAGTGTCATTTCCAGAGCGGACAGCACCGCCAGAATGTCAAATGCGTCGATGTAACCCATGTGGGCCAGACGAAGGATCTTGCCCTTGAGCGAATCCTGACCGCCAGCCAGTTTGACGCCATACCAGGCTTCGAGATGGTTCAGCAGGGCGTTGCCGTCGAGGCCTTCCGGAACGCAGGCAACGGTCATGACCTCAGCGGGCGATTTCGCGAAGAGTTGCAAGCCCACAGCAGTGAGGCCGGCTCGGGCCATGCGGGCGAGTTGGGCGCAGCGTGCCCAGCAGGTCTCTAGCCCCTCGGAACGTAGCCGTGCCAGGCTCTTGGCCAAGCCGCGAACCAGGCCCACAGCCGGTGTGAAGGGTGAATCATTTGTTTTCAAGCTATCGC
>JBDNDE010000158.1:0-11125 GCA_046719305.1 Gemmataceae bacterium
CCTCGCCGTCGTGGCCAACGACATCAAACAAGTGCTGGCGTATTCCACCGTCTCCCAACTCGGGTTGATGATGCTAGCCATCGGTGTGGGCGGTTGGGTGGCTGGGTTGTTTCATCTGTTCACTCATGCGTTTTTCAAGGCACTCTTGTTTCTTGGCGCGGGGGCCATCCTGCTGGCCACCCACCACCAAGGCAACCTACAACGCCTGGGCGGCCTGCGAGCCAAGATGCCCTTTACTGCCTTGACCATGCTTATCGGGGTACTGGCTATCACCGGCGTACCGTTCCTGAGTGGCTGGTATTCCAAGGATGCGATTCTATCTCAGGCCTTGGGATATGTTTACGTTCATCGTCAACATGCCTTTCTCTTCTTGGCTCCAGCTCTCGGTGTTTGCCTCACCGCTTTCGCTATGTTCCGCCTGTGGTTTTTAGCCTTCGTTGGTCAACCGCGTGAGATCGAACTGCACCGACAAGCTCACGAGGCCTCTTGGCCGATTCTGCTGCCTCTGGGGTTGTTGGCGATGCTCTCGGTCGGAGCGGCCTGGAGCTGGACTCCCTGGGACGTACATTCGAGCCTCTTGCGTGACACCCTCGCTCAGGCTCAGCCGCTCGCACTGGGTGCCGACTTCGGCCCCAGCAAGCGAGACTTTTTCCCCGAGGTAGCAGCCAAACCGCCCGAGTTTTCCGAAACCGCCTGGGCCGAATCACTGAGCGAGTACGCCGGCCTACTCGCTTTCCTGGCCTTGCTGGTCGGCTTCTTTTTGGCCCTAGCTGCCTACGGGACGCGTTCGCTTGATCCGCAGCAGGCACCGAATTCTTTTCCGGCCCTCCATCAGCTTCTCGTTGAGCGTTTTTATCTCGACACGTTGTATAATTGCATCTTTGTCCAGCCGGCTTTGGGGCTGGGCCGGGCTTTAGCCTGCAACGATCGCGTTGTCTTGGATCGAGGCTCGCAGCAACTGGTCCAACACGGCGTAACTGTTGCCCAAATGGTTCGCCGTTTCGATGTTTATCTGGTCGATGGCCTGGTTAATGGGTTGGGCAACCTGTTGTTCCGGTTCGGTCGTACCCTACGCACTCTTCAAACAGGATATGTTCGAACATATATTTTATATCTAGTATTTGGGATTGCAACTCTCTTTATCTTGCTTCTCATCCTAATCACCCAGGTGAAGACACGCTGACCCGCCGAGCTTTCCAAAGAAAGTACATACGAGACGACCTTATGAGCGAACCCGATTTCATCTGGCTGACTGCCCTGCTGTTTACTCCTTGCGCCTTTGCTGTGGCTCTGCTGTTTTTCCCGCGCGGCAGCGAACGCGCTATGTGTTGGTGGACACTCACCGGAACTGCCGCCACCTTAGGCATCAGCATTGCCATCTTTCTGAATTATCGCTTGGATATCGTCGATCAGGTCCGACCCGGCGCACCGGATTACCCGATCAAACGTCAGATGATCTCGCTGGACGCTCGCAGCTTAGCGGTCACCCCCGAAGCAGGCGACCCGGCCAATGCCCACGATTGGATCGCCCGCACCCCCTGGATCGAACCGTTTGGCATCGACTACTTCCTTGGCATTGACGGCTTTAGCATGCCGCTGATCCTGCTCACTACCTTCTTGATGTTTCTGGCCATGATGGCCAGTTTCGGCATCAATCGCTATGAATCGCCGGAACGGCTTGTGCGAGGATATTGCATTTTGTTTCTGTTGTTAGAGACGGGGATCCTTGGTATTTTTGTTTCGCTCGATTTCTTCCTTTTTTATGTATTTTGGGAATTGATGCTTTTCCCCATGTACTTTCTTATTGGCGTCTGGGGAGGATCTCGTCGCGAATATGCTGCCCTCAAATTTTTCCTCTACACTCTCTTCGGCAGCGTCTTGCTGCTTGTACCGCTTTTGGCGTTTTACTTCAGCAATCTTCGTGATTTCGTCCCGCCGGCCCGATTAGAAGCAGCGATCGAACAAGCAGGCGGTCTCAGCAAGGCGAACCAAGCTGTTGTTCATACGTTTGACCTAATCGTTCTGTCACGTGCGGGTCAAGCCGCCCTGCAATACCTCAACCATAATGGCGATATTCGCCAGATTAGCACCTCTCCGATCCTGAACGCTGCTCGCCGCGAGGTAGCCCAACTGGAGGCCAAGCAGGCCGACAGCAGCAAAGCCAAGGCCAAACTAGCTGCTTTGGAAAAAGAGGTAAAAGATCGCTTGGAAAGCCAATGGTTCTTTCGCCCTTGGTTTCAATATGCGATGTTTTGGCTTCTGTTCATTGGCTTTGCAATCAAAATACCTATTGTGCCGTTGCATACCTGGTTGCCCGATGCTCATGTCGAAGCCCCGACGCCCATCAGCATGATTCTGGCCGGTGTGCTACTCAAGCTGGGCGGCTACGGTTTTGTTCGGCTCGTTTGGCCGATCTGCCCCTACGCGGCGCAGCAACTCGCCATCTGGATCGGCCTGTTCGGCGTAATGAACATTGTCTATGGCGCGTTCGCTGCCTTGGCCCAAACCGATTTTAAGAAACTCGTTGCCTACAGCAGTGTGTGCCACATGGGTTACGTGGTGCTGGGCATCGCTGCCTGGAGTGGCCCGGAGAATGCTACCGGCTGGAGCCTTGGGATGAACGGTGCGATGTTTCAAATGATTGCACATGGCATTACTTCTGCAGGCATGTTTTTCTGTGTCGGTATGTTATATGAACGCGCTCATCATCGAAATCTGGATAACTTCCGTGGCATCAATGAATCGATGCCTCTCTATGCCGGCATCAGTGCGATCTTGTTCTTTGCGGCCATGGGTATCCCAGGAATGTGTGGCTTCATCGGCGAAATCATGGTCATTTTATCGGCTTGGTCGTTCGCTCCGGCTGGCAAACAATGGGTGGGGATTGTCTTTGCGATTCTGGGGGCGGCTACCATGCTGATCACGGCCGGTTCGATCCTCTGGACGCTGCAACGAGTGCTCATGGGTACTAACCCAGCAACTAAAAAGTTTACCGATGCTCGTTGGGAAGAAGTGACGATCGCTGGGCCGATGATTGTGCTAGCAATCGGACTGGGGGTTTTTCCGTGGCTGCTGCTAAGTTGGATGGAACCCAGCGTGACGCATCTGGTAGAAAGCCTTGTTTATTCCAAGCCCTGATCAGGGGGAAGTTACGTGCTACCACAGCTTGATACCTGGGGTTCGCTCACTAGTTTGATCCACTTCCTCCCTGAAGTGCTGATCTGTCTGGGAATCGTCTCGCTGCTCCTCGTTCGCCTGCTTCCCGGATTGCATCGGACTCATCTCGGGGGGTTGGCCCTTTGGACGGCCTCGATTGCACTGGCCGCCAGCCTCTTTTCTTGGTCTGGCCCGATTGGCACGGGCCAAGGGGTCATCTATCTCTTTGGGGATCTCACCCAAGGGATGCTTTTATATGATCGATTTGCTTTATATCTTCGCATTTTGTTGTATCTCCTACTCCTCTTGACCATTCTATTGACACGTCTGACGGGTGTTCCCGATCGCGAAGATTCCGCCGACTTTTACGTCCTTTTGCTTGGCGCTACCTTGGGCATGGTGCTGATGGGCATGTCCTTACACCTCCTCATGGTCTTCATCGCCATCGAGATGGCTAGCCTCCCTAGCTATGCGCTGGCCGGCTTCACCAAAACTCGCCGTCTTTCCTCCGAGGCTGCTCTGAAATACGTCGTTTATGGCAGCGGCTCAGCCGGGGTGATGCTTTACGGTATCAGCCTTATCGCCGGACGGTTTGGCACCGGTTATCTACCGGATGTTGCGGCCGGGTATGTTTTGGCCTTTCAAGAGGCAACCCGCCAAGGATTCGTCGACCCGGTTCTGCTGTTTGGCTCTCTGTGTATCTTTGGCGGTATCGCTTTCAAACTCGCCCTGGTGCCGTTTCATTTTTGGTGCCCTGATGTCTTTGAGGGTGCCAGCGCCGAGGTAGCCGGTTTTCTTTCCGTCGGGTCAAAGGTGGCAGCATTGTTTTTGCTAGCCCGAATGTTGCTGATGATTGGCGGCTACGATCCGATTGTCCGTGGTGGCGAACTTCTGAATGATGTACCATGGATTGCATTAGATCGCAGCCTGATTCCTTGCCTGGTGATCGTCGCCGCACTCACTACCACCTTTGGTAACTTCGCTGCTTACCCCCAAACCAATTTGAAGCGGCTGTTAGCCTATTCAACGATCGCTCACGCGGGTTACATGCTCATGTCGCTTTGTACGCTGAGTCGTGTGGGCGTCGAAGTCCTCGTATTTTACTCAGTTGGCTACTTGTTCATGAATCTGGGAGCATTCGCAGTGGTGGCCGTGTTGCGTCAGCAGACCGGCAGCGAAGAACTGCTGGACTATCGTGGTGTGGCGAGACGATCGCCAACCATGGTAGTGTCGCTGTGTTTTTTTCTGCTGTCGCTCTTAGGTATCCCGCCACTGATTGGCTTTATCGCTAAATTCCGAGTCTTTGCCGTACTTTGGGAGGAGTCGCAACGCTACAGCCAGATCGGCGAGTCAGGGATCGGCCAAGCGTTGTTCATCCTTTTAGTCATCGGAGCACTTAATACGATCTTGAGCGCGTACTACTACTTGAAGATCATGAAAGTAATGGTTCTTGATCGACGAACCGAGGATATTGAAGGTACCGAACCACCACGCTATCCGACGCCCTGGCTAACACAAGCCTACACAATCTTCTTCGCATTTGCCGTCTTAGGACTAGGTATTGGGTGGGGGCCGCTTCTGTTAGCCAGCCAACAGGCTTTGGCTCGTTTTGCTCCCGTGGCTGGCCAATTTCGTAGCGAACCTCAACCCGACGGCGGGGGTCCACTTAGGGGAGCCTTTGCGCCTCCGGGCAAGCCGCCCCAGGGAGGAGTTGCTCCGGACCTTGGAAATGATCCATGAATGGCTTTATTGACACGCATGCTCATTTGTATGATAACCGCTTCGATGCGGATCGCGACCAGGTGATTTCCCACGCCCTGGATGCTGCGTTCTGGCCATTCTGGCCGTTGGCATCTGTCGCGAATCTAGTCTCAAGAGTGTGACGCTAGCCCACCGCTACCCCTCGGTTTGGGCCACGGTTGGAATTCATCCCAACGATGCTAATCTTTCCACCTTGGCCGATTGGGACGAGATTATTCGTTTGGCCAACGATCCGCGAGTGGTGGGCATCGGCGAGACAGGCCTGGATCGTTACTGGCAGCGCTGCCCATTTGCGATTCAAGAAGAATGGTTTGCTCGCCATCTGGAACTAGGTCGGCAACACAACCGGGCAGTTGTGATTCACACACGGGAGGCAGACGCTGATGTGTTGCGCATGCTGCGTGAGGCATATGACCGCCACGGTCCGATTCGCGGCGTGCTGCATTCGTTTACTGGTTCTGCCGAGACGGCCGCCCAAGCTCTTAGCATGGGGCTGTACGTCTCGATTGCCGGTATGGTCACCTACCCCAAGGCCCAGAATGTGCGGGCCATGGCAGGCACCCTTCCCCTCGATCGGCTGCTGATCGAAACCGATTGCCCTTACTTAGCTCCGCAGGCGGTGCGGGGCCAACGCTGTGAACCGGCCCACATCGTTTACACGGCCACGATGCTTGCCGAAGTTCATGGGGTGCCGTTGGCCACTCTAGCCGAGGTCACCACACTCAACGCTCGGCTATTATTTGGACTGCCTAAGTAAGTAACCGGCCGACAGCCGACCATCTCCACTACTGGGCCGTTGGAATTGCAGCTCAGAAGCGGTAGATCACAGCTAAGCCCGTGGTGGTGGGCATGTCCTCTTTGGGTACCATGATAACCTCACCATTGGTGTTCAAGACGATTTCCGAGAGATCGTCAAAGAGGTCATCAATCTCGGGGTCTTGCAGATTTGCAGGCTGGATAGCTCCAGTAGAACGATCCAAGCGGCCCGGCTCGACGCGATCAGCTTCCAACAGGAGCGTGGCAATTCGTCCCTCAACCGCTGCACGGGCGGCATCGGACAAATCCGCTGTACCGCGTTGATGAGCATGGGCAGCGTGGTAGTCATCGCAGAATTTCGCCAGGCGTTGCCGGTAGTATGGCTCGAGGATTTTCCAAGCGGCCGAACGCAACGCTTCAGAATCGAGGGCGTCGGGGTTATGGGCGATGCCCTCAGGGAGCAAGTGGGGGTTTTGGCTAATCGAGCGGAAGGTACCCTGATGCTCGGTGAGTGCGGCCAGGATGAGCGGTAGCCCCGAGGGTTTGGAAAAATGCTCTAGGACCGCTCGGTCGATGAAACGGAAAAAGCGTTCGTCGTCCTTCTCTTGCTCCTCGGCCCGGGCACCGTGGCCATGACGGATGCCAAATTGGCCACCGCCTGCGCCCGAGGCGACAATGCGTTTTTCGGTCAATTCCTCGCCCAAGGCGTCGGTAATAGTCGAGGGAAACTCTTGATGCTCGACGGCATCCACCCGGTACCGGTCCCCTTCGTACATCTTGGCGGTCTGCCGTGTCAGGGCCAAAATGTGGAAGCGATCGGCCGATTGCACATAGCGGAGCAGTGGTTTGATATGAAACGAATCGGCCACCACGACAAGATCTTTTAAGGGACGTTGGAGCATAAATAGATTCATCGAGGTGGGGTTGGCTAGGATAGCCAGTCCATCGAGGGTGTGCTGCCAGAAGTCGAGTTTCGTTTCCAGGTTCTGGAACGGTTCGAGCAGTCCGCGGACATCCCGCACCGGATATTTTTCGCGAAGCGATTCTTCTAGGCGGGTGACAAGGTTCTTGAAAACCGTACGATCTACCTGATTCTCTGGATGCGAGCGGTGGGTGGGCATATACAGCGAGATGCACGGCGGTTCGTGAGGCTGTAGGAAGCTACGGATGGTTTGTCGGTTCAGAATCCGCATATTGTTCTCCCGATTGGATGGTAGGGACTTCGCCCTGTTATTCGACTAATGAAAATATGTCTAAAAATGATCCTTCCAAAGTTTCCCTGCCCTGGCCCAACCAGAAGGTCTATTCCCTGCCCGAGCCGAGTTTGGCTACTTCATCGTCTCCGGGAATCCCAAAGCAAATCACACGCCCAAACGGCTGCTTGGGAAAAAATGCTTCCTTAGGATCCGTCGGCGCGAACAACAGATTCCCTGTGCCCACATACACCCGACCCCGCGACACGGATGGCCCACACCACACCGGCCCTAGCGGTATCTCCTTCAGCTTTTTGCCTGTGGACGTATCAACGGCTACTAGTTGATTGCTGACTTGGGTGGTGAAAAAGGCTACCCCATTAGCCAAGGCGATCCCTGCGGCTACCGGATCGCCGACGTTGGTAAACGCCGGCTTATCAGGCGTGCCGCCGACCGCCTTAACCCGCGGGCGTTCGTGACGCCAGTATTCCTTTCGCGTATCGAGGGAGAGGGAAACGACACGTCCACCAATGGGCGGTTGATAGCGTTTGTCGGGGGCCATGTTGTAACCGAGCAAAGGCATATCCAGGCCGTTGGTATAAATGGCCTTACCATCGGTGGCGCAACCGGTTTGCAGGCCCCCGGCCGCCCCTGGTAGAGCTAGCGTTCCAGCCGGCACATCTTTGGGGGTGTTAGAGGGTGGCCCCTTATACTGCGGCGTGTGGAACAGGATTTCACCCGTCAGCGAGTCCAGGACATAAAACACACCGTTTTTGCAACCTGCCCCCACCACTCGGCGAGGCTTGCCGTCGATCGTCAGAGTATACGGCTTAGGTGTGTCCCCTATCGACTGATCCTTGTATTGCCCTGTCTTGGGGTCGTAGCTGTTGTGTGAGTAGTTCCAAATGTCACCAGCATTGATCTGCGTCACCCACTTCTCTCGGCCATCTTTTACATGCACGGCAATGATGGCGCACGAATGCTTGGTGTACGTTCGCGGGTCGTCTGCCGTCGGCTCACGGGGTGAATTGTGGGCATCGGTGCCGAAGGTGATCAGCCCGGTCGTCGCATCATAAGAGGGTGTACACCATACCGAACTGGTCGAGGGTCCATAGTGGTACTCGCGGTCGTCGATCTTCACCGGCTTGGAGAATTTTCGCGGCTCCGGCCCCACCTCGTATTTCCACAGCGTTTTGCCTGTCTCGGGGTCCAGAGCGGCTACAAAGCCACGGCCTGTACAGCATTTCTCCCCCAAATGGATAGCCGCGAAATGTTCAAACCCGCCTCCAGCGACGATCAGCTTGCCATCGGCCAGGATCGGGGCAGCGAAGATACAATTGGAGGGATGGGCACCAGGAAACGGTTTGGCACGGGTATCGACCACCCAGCGCTCCTTGCCAGTCGCGCGTTCCAGGGCAAAAACTCGCCCTCCTACATCTGCTATGTAGACGCTGTCAGCAGTAACCAACGGCGAATTGGCAAAGCCGCTGTCCGGCAAGCCGCTGGTGGCTACCGAAGTGGGAAGCAAGGCGGCATTCTTGGGCCGATAGACCCACTTGCGTTTTCCATCGGGCGTCAGCTTGTACACCGCCGGCAAGGTAGCGGTGCCAAAATAAACATAGCCGTTGACCACAACTGGGGTGCCGCTGACGACCCCGACGACTTCCAAGGACCAAGGTGGTGGATAACGCCATTTCTCGACCAGTTGCGTGACATTCTCTCGGGCAAGATGCTTCTCGGCGGGGTTGTGGCGGGTTCCCAGAACATCCCGGTTATACATCGGCCAATCCGCCTGCTCAATCGCGAGCGGTTTGGCGGCCTCGGCCGGCAGATGAGCCAGCATCACAGCCAAGAAAACCGAGCAGACGATCAAGCTAATGCGGGTCATGCAGACACTCCTTGAGGGCATAGATCCATGTATCTTAGGACTCCGCCGCGAAAGCGTCTGGGTCATCTTTTCGCTGGCCAATCCGCTATGATAGGATGGAGATAAAGAGAAAGCCGAGGTCAGGCTATGGGGATCAACGATCGCGACTACTATCGCAGGGAAGCACCGAGCTTTCTGGGGTCGTTCGACGACCAGGGTAAAGCCTGCCTGTGGCTGATCGGCCTCAACATCACCTGTTTTGTCCTACAACTGCTCACCATGGGCCGACACGGTAACGACGGCCCATTTACCAACGGGCTTTTGTTGGATGCGGATTTGGTTTTCCAGGGACAGGTCTGGCGATTACTGACCAGTGTGTTTCTTCACGACAACAACAGCGTTTGGCACATCGTCATCAACATGCTGATGCTGTGGTGGTTCGGTCGTCAGGTCGAAGAACACTTAGGCACACGCGAATTTTTAACCATGTATCTCACAGCCGGGGTTCTAGCCTCGCTGGCGTTCTGTCTGACCTACGCATTGGGGTTCAACGGGTCGCGTGCCTTGGGTGCCTCGGGAGCGGTGGCAGCGGTGTTGATGCTATCGGCATGCTATTTTCCGGGGCAGATCATCTACCTTTTCTTCGTCATTCCTGTTCCCGTCTGGTTCATCTTGGTTCTGATGATTGCCAGCGACGGCTTCAATCTGCTCAGCGGTCGGATGCGTCCCAGCGGCGGTGGTGTGGCCTCGGCAGCCCACTTGGGCGGATTACTGTTCGGTTACCTGTATCATCGCGGACAATGGCGAATCCTACGCTGGCTGCCTGCCTCGCTAACCACGCGACGTGTCCAACCTCAGTTACGTTTGTTCAATCCTGATTCCCAGGATTCAGTCCGACCTGCTCCTCGGCGTGCCACCAATGAACACCTCGAAGCCCAAATGGATGCCATCTTGGAAAAAATCGCTCGAGTCGGCATGGCCGGTCTCACCGACAAAGAACGCGAGATTTTAAACAAAGCCAGCGAAGAGATCCGCCGCCGACAAACTTAACGGACGGAGAAGCACGACTATGCCATTATATGAATATGAATGCCAAGAGTGTGGACATCACTTCGAGACGTTGGTCTTTGCGGGCGAACAACCGGAATGTCCGCAATGCCACACCACTCAGTTGCGCCGGGCGATGAGTTTGCCTGCCGCCCCGCCCCAGAGTTCCAGCCTGCCACGCGCCTGCACCTCGTCTGGTCCGCCCTGTGGCCCCGTCTGTGCTCGCTGGGGCCAAAACAATTAAACCAAACAACACTGGGCGAGCCTCACCATCGAAGCTCGCCCACTCGGCTGGCTGCTGCCTGTCGCCTTACAACGCTTGTTCGAGCGGCGGCCATTCGCGCTCGATGCCTTCATCTTCGATTTTACGAACTTCCTTCTCGCTGATGCCGAACTGGGCAGCAACCTGTTGGATCGTTTCGCTCACTTTCAGTTGGTTGCGGTCCTGCAGTTCTACCAAAGCTTTGAAGATTTCCTTTTTCTGTTTGATGGTCAATCGCTTCACCTGCATGGTGTCTTCTCGCGAATAGGTGATTGTTGGGATAGCTCGACGAACGAGTCGACGGGAATGCTCACGGAACACGAAAGAGAGGCATCTCTGAGTGAACCCATTCCATTTCAGTATACGCAGCCACACTGCGATAAAGGGTCGGAAAATTCTGCAATTTTGCGGATTTTCCCCCTCCTCTGCCCTACCTTAGCTGCATCTTTCCTTCTTCTCTCGGGAGTTGCTTCCAATGATCCACACACGCCGGTTTCTCTCCCTTTTTCTTGCAGCTTGCTGCCTGGGCTTCTCCTGCGGTCGGCCCCTGCCTGCCGAAGAGTCGGCCAAGGCCACGGACTTGCCTCTTGAAGGCGTTCGCAAGCTAATCGAGGCTGAATTACCCACATTGCTTGAACTTTATAAGGAGTTGCACCGCCACCCCGAACTTTCGCTTCAGGAGGTTCGCACCGCTGCCAAACTCGCCGACGAACTGAAAAAATGTGGCTTCAGCGTCACTAGCAAAGTCGGCGGCACCGGCATCGTTGGCGTGCTGAAAAATGGAGCCGGCCCGACCATCTTGGTACGCACCGATATGGATGCCCTGCCTGTCACCGAGGCCACCGGTTTGCCCTACGCCAGCACGGTTCGCGTTCGTGACAAGACCGGTAAAGAGGTCGGCGTGATGCATGCCTGTGGTCATGATATTCACATGGCCTCTTGGGTAGGGGCGGCCCGAGTTCTAGCAGCGCTCAAAGAACATTGGTCGGGTACCCTAGTGTTCATCGGACAACCCGCTGAGGAGATCGGCACCGGGGCACGCCAAATGCTAGAAGCCGGCCTATATGAAAAATTCCCTAGATC
>JBDNDE010000159.1:0-11074 GCA_046719305.1 Gemmataceae bacterium
CGGCACCCCGATGATAATGCCATGAAACACCAGGTTCGAACCAACAAACGCCTGGCACAAAAAACGGGATTGCCGACGGTCCACACGGATTCCCTTGCCCATCAACACCAGCCGATCGCCCGGCCGAACTACGCCACGAAAGCGAACCTCTTCCATTCCGCCGAAGCCGATAAAGTCGCCTTTGAGAACGCCGATGTGGACGATGTAGTAGGACACCAACTGAGCAGCTGCTTCGCACATCAACACGCCGGGCATTAAGGGATAGTCAGGCATATGTCCCTTGCACCAGAACTCATCAGGTCGAACCTCCTTGTAACCGACCACGATATGCTCGGTTTGATCCATCAGGACGACGGCATCGACTTGCTCCATCTCGAAGCGTTGGGGGTTATGACGACGTAGCCCCTCGCGATCGGCGAGTACCTGGGTGAAATCGATGCTCAGAGGATCCAAAATCGGTTCAGGGATCATTCGGTTCTCTCATGTCAGTCGGTTAGCCGACTACTTCAACCAGTTGGCTCAGTTCGGTCAGCAGAATATCAGGCCGCGAGTTGGGGTCTTTCAATTGTTCTTGGGTTGCTTGCAGAGAAGTTTTATCGCCCGCAAACAGAGCCGTCTTCATCCCCAAACGCCGGGCCGGCAGAATATCTTCCTTGATCCGTGAGCCGATGTGTAGCACCTCTGGTGCCGAAATATCGCGTGACTGAAGCCGCTCAAGCCCCAGCCGAAACAGCCGTTCACTTGGTTTGCGTCCACGGCACTCATAGGAAAGTGTCACCTGATCGCCCCAAGGGACGACTAGTGAGGGATCTTGGCTCCGTAAACCACGGGCTACTTGCACCGGTGTGAAACATTGGCCCTCACCCAGCAACCCCTGGATGATTCCCTTCTCCGACAGGTGGCGTACTGCCAGAGACGCCCCCGGATAGCACGCTGTTGCTTGCAAGCTGGCATGAAAAAAGTACGCCACCTTGCGGCTGTATTCGTTCAAGGCTCCGTAGAAGTTCGTATCGAACTTGTAATCCTTCTGCAAGAGCCGCTTGAGGATGGTTTCCCAGATCCGATCGGAGGCTGCTTCGGGAAAGCGTTCGCCGCTGGGTCCCGTTTTGTTCTCCAAAAGGATCTGCTGATAGATCGACAGCATGTAATCGCTCGGCTGACCAGGCTTTCGCGACATCGAAGCCCACATTTTGAATTCCTGGATAGTCTTTTCCAGGGCATTGCTCATGATAAACGGTTGCGGATGCTCAAACACTAATTCGCCCAGTGGAATCGCTAGCAGCGTGCCGTACACGTTCCACAACACCGCTCGGATTCCCGGCAACGCCACTAAATGCGGCTTGGCCCTGACCGGCGTAGGCGTCGGGGCAGCCGGCCACGGCAAATCCGACCGGGTATCGAGATAATCGGCGTACTGCTCTAGACTTAGGGGCATCCGCCGCCTCCTTCTTCACCGAACTTTCTTCAGGCTAACAGGAGCAAGTACCCGTTTCAAGCACTCGCGGTTCTCAGCGGCCACAAAACTGCCGCGGATGCCGTCAAGCCTCTGTCAAGTGGAACGGCCGACCCTCCTTTCACCCAACAAGGCTCTCTCAAGGGCGACCCCATCAAACGCCCCCGCTGAGGCAGTCCGCCAAAAGGTCCATACAAAATGGGCCGCTCCCTCCTCACCGCCTTCCCTCGAGTATACTACTCCTCTTAGGGGGAGTTTTTTTGATGCGTATCTTGCTGCTCAGCGATATTCACGCCAACTGGCCGGCCCTGCAGGCGGTTGCCCAGGAACCCCACGATTTGTGTATCTTCCTGGGTGATCTGGTTGATTACGGTCTGGAGCCGTCGCCCTGCATCGATTGGGTCCGCCGCCACTGCACTTATGCAGTACGCGGCAATCACGACCACGGAGCCGCTCACGATGTGCCGGTCCAAGGCCGAGCCGGCTTCAAATTCCTCACCGGGATGACCCGACCACTGACTCGCGAACGGCTCAGCAGCGAAGAGTTGCGTTATCTGGGTCGACTACCCGTCAGCCGGATGGTCACCATCGAGCAAACACGGTTTTTACTGGTGCACGCCTCACCGCGCGATCCATTAGATGAGTATTCGCCGCCCGATCCTGATTTCTGGTCGCGTCGCTTGGCCCACATCGACACCGATGTCGTCTGCGTCGGCCATACCCATCACCCCTACGTCTTAGAGGCCGAGGGTAAACGGGTGATCAACCCCGGCAGCGTCGGCCAACCACGGGACAATGATCCGCGAGCGTCGTATGCCATCATCCAAGACGGACAGGTGCAACTGAAGCGAGTACCCTACCCGATCGAAGAGACGATTCGGACCATCAACGAAAGCCCCTTACCGCCTGCGGTCAAAACCATGCTCGCCGAGGTCTACCGCCGCGGTGGCCCGGTGTCCGTCCAGCCCGCCAACGGCCTGCATCCCCCCCATGGCAGCCATTGATGCGGTTGCCGTTAGTCGGCTCCCTAGCGCTTTACTACTTCTTGATCGCAATTGAGGCAGTGGTCACATAATACAGATCCAGCCCGCCCTTGCCGCCGTCACGATCCGAGGCAAAGTACAGATATTTGCCATCGCGGCTGAGATTCGGCGACAGATTGCCACGCTTGCCGGTTCCGTCTTCCAACTGGTTCAGCAACAACGGCTTGCTCCAGCCCTTGTCTTGACGAGTCACCACATAGATCCCCTCACGGCCGTTCTCCTGCGGGCCTTGGACATAGCCGGTTTTGCCGTCGGGCATCAGGGTCAGGTGACGAAAGCCGACAGGCAGGCCGGCTTCGGTCGGTTCCGACCAGCCGCCCGGCCCCTTGCTGGTGTTGCGTGTTGTTTGCATCTGCTTCCAGCCGTCAGCAGTCTTGCGGCTGAAATACAGGGTTTTGCCATCCGCACTCAGCCAGGGGTGCAGTTCGTCCTGGTTGGTGTTGACGTTCATCACTGGCGTCGGCGCGCTCCAGGCACGGCCTTTGTCCTGCTGAACGGCGACGTAGAGGTCGAAATTGTTTTGCGTCTGATCCTTGGTGGTGGCATAGAACAGGTAACGCGGGTAGGCCCCACTCATCACAAAGGCACCGCGATCGTTGCCCTTGGTTCGGATATAATCTTGCAAGACCTGTGCTTTGCCCCAGGGGGCACCAACCATTCGCCGCGTCGCGATCATTAGCTCGTCTTTGCCTTCTTTGGGTTGGCCCGTGAACAGCAGCGTTAGGCCGCCATCGGCCAGATGCGGCTCATCCTCGTCTGCAGGCGAATTAACGGCCAGGGGGTAAATCTTGATCTTCTCGTCGGCGGCATAGCTGGGAGTCCACGCGACAGAAAACAGAGCAAAAGCGAACAAGCAAGCGATGCGAGGACGTAACATGAATGAGATACTCCTATTGCACGGGTATAGCCGGCTGTTGCGACTCTAGCACTCTAAACACTAGCACCGAACCTGTCCGGTTGGCTGTCTGTAGTGTGTTTGCCTAACGCTTCGGACGAACCGACGGCCAGAAAGTTCCTCTTGCACGCTTAGCGTACCTTTACCTTGCGTCGGGCCTTCACACAATAACGAGAATCGCTCAAGAGACGCTGCAAGAAGAGGTTCTCATGCCTCCGCGTTGGTTCTGCATGCTGATACTGATTTTATGGATGTTCACGACGGCAAAGTTGCTGCGTGACGATCTCTTGCCGCATCTGCTGCCGGGCACACCGCCGACGTTCACGATCGACCTAGTAGAAGAGACAGACAATCAAAAGATGTACACGCCGTGGACGTTGTACAAAGACGATATGAAATGGATGAATGTCCGCACACGAGTCGAGAAACCCGAACGCGACCTCTTTGAACTCTCCGCTGAGTATCTTCCCCTGGAACGTGGGACAATGGCCCACATCAACGGCATGAACATCAAGCGCATGTTCAGTGCTTATCGCGTCAATCCCGAAGGAGAGCTACGCGGCATCCGGGTCGAAATTCAAGGACAGACCGAAATCCCCGCTTTGAAGGATCTTTTGAAGGCTCCGAAGATCGACCTGGAATTGTCGATCGAAGGCCAAGTCGTCGACGGCAAGATGGCTCCGCGTGTCAAAGGCAAGGGGCTGGGCTTCGAGAAAGAATACCAGTTGCCCGAGGTGGCCGTGCCGCGTGGCGGTGGGCTGCTGCAACCGCTGCACCCGGTTAACCGCATCCGGGGTCTGCGACCGGGCCAAACTTGGAGCGTGCCGTTGTTTGATTCGGTGTCCGATTCGCTGAGTTCCTTCCATAGCGCACCAGCGGTGCCCAAACGTCTGCGAGCCATAGTCCGCCCTCAGCCCGAACGTTTTGAACACGGCCGCCGCGCCTCAGAAGAATGCTACGTTATTGACTACAGAAATGACGAGATTCAGGCCGCCACCTGGGTCAGCACCAGCACCGGGTTGGTCTTGTTGCAAGAGGTCGTTCTGGATCGTACCCGGTGGGCCATGTACCGTGATTAACCCTGATGCGATGATCGTTCTGGAAAACGTCTCCAAATCCTACGGCACCAAAAAGGCCGTCGAAAACCTCAACCTCACGGTCCAGGCCGGCGAATTGTTTGCCTTTCTTGGTCCGAACGGCGCGGGCAAAACCACTACCATCAAGCTGCTCTGCGGCCTGCTGTTTCCCACCAGCGGCCGGGTGATCTTGGGCGGCTACGACCTAGCCACTCAGGGCGATCAGGCCCGGCAGTTGCTCAGCTATGTGCCCGATCTGCCCTTTCTCTATGAGAAGCTCACCGGCCGCGAATTTCTGCACTTCATCGCCGAGATGTATGGCCTGCCGGCCGAGGTGGCCCGTGAACGCATCAACGAGGTGATTGCAGCGTTTAGCTTGGAAGCGTTTGTCGACGACCTCACCGAACGCTATTCGCACGGCATGCGACAACGCACCGTCTTTGCCTCGGCTTTGGTCCACGATCCGAAAATTCTCATCGTCGATGAGCCGACTGTTGGCCTGGACCCCTACTCGGTTCGTAAGCTCAAGGACGAACTCAAACGCTTATCACAGCGCGGAACCACGGTCTTTCTCTCGTCCCACTCGCTAGATGTCGTAGAGGAAATTGCCGACCGCGTGGCCATCATCAACCACGGCAAACTGATCGGCGTAGGCACCATTGACGAGTTACGCGACTGGGCCAAGGTCAATGGTTCGCTGGAGCAGTTGTTCTTGACACTCACCCAACCGCAACCCCACGAGGTGCCGACATGAGCGCCCCTGCGGTCGATCAAGCCGCCCTGTTTCGTCGTTTGCGTTGGCGGCTGTTGCTCAACAACCTCGCCGAGATGCGCGGCGGCGGCCTCGTGCGGCCGGTCACCATCCTTTTGGCCAGCTTGCTGGTTTGGGGATTTGTCTTCGCCGTTTCGTATCTGGGTCTGCGCTTCATGGTCGCCGAGGCCAAAATTCCGGTCGATGGCCGAATGGTTGGGCTGTTGATCGACCTGATGTTTTTCACGCTGGGCGTGGCGTTGACCTTTTCCACCGGTTTGATTTTGCACGGTAGTCTGTTTAGCGGCCCCGAGACGGACTTCTTGCTAGCCCGCCCTGTTACTGCCGATCACATCTTTGCATACAAATACCAAACAGCTGTTGGATTCTCTTCCTGGGCGTTTCTCTTGCTGGGTGCTCCTGTCCTCATCGCCTATGGTATCCTGGCCAAAGCGACTTGGTGGTTTTATCTGGTGCTGCCGTGGTTCTTTCTGGGCTTCATCTTGATCCCCGGCAGCCTGGGAGCGCTGATCGCTCTGCTGCTGGTGAATCTAGTGCCCAAGCAACGCCGCACCGTGATGGTCCTGCTGATCGTGGCCGTGGTGATCCTTGCTGGGTTGTGGATTTGGTCAATCGTAGCGGAGGGCCGACGCATTGGCCAAGTAGGCAATGATCCAGTCAGCGAGGCGGCCGGGGCGATTCTCAACCGGGTCGCATTTGCCCGTAGTTTGTGGCTGCCCAATGCCTGGGTGACGCGTGGCCTCCAGGCGGCCGGCCGGGGCGAACTGTGGGTGTGCCTGGATCGCTTGCTGTTGCTCTGGAGCCACGGCCTGGTTCTGTACCTCGGGGTGACTTGGCTTTCGACTTGGCTATATCGGCGTGGCTACAACCGCGTCGCCACTGGCGGTGATCTGCGACGCAAGCATGGCGGTGCTTGGATTGACAACCTCCTGCTGGCTTGTCTCTTTTGGGTCCATCCGGGCACTCGGCAGTTAATCCTCAAGGATTTCCGCACCTTTCGCCGCGATCCGCAGCAATGGGGTCAGGTGCTGCTTTTCACTATTCTCCTGCTTGCCTATTTCAGCAATATTAAACGCCTGTTCATTCGTGGCCTAGAATGGCCCTATCAGAACGCCCTCAGCTTCCTCAACCTTTGTGCGATCGCCCTGTTGCTCTGCACCTACACCGGACGCTTCATCTACCCCCTGCTTAGCCTCGAAGGCCGAAAATTCTGGATTCTCGGCTTGCTGCCTCTGGAACGCGATCGCATCCTGTGGGGCAAATTCAGTTTCTCTACCGTGGGCGGCCTCCTGTTGGCCTTGCCGATGGTCCTCTACAGCGATTGGATGCTGGAGATGCCTTGGCCGGCCTTATTGCTTCACGCCCTGGGTGTAGTGCTGCTAGCCGCTGGGCTGAGCGGCCTAGCTGTCGGTCTGGGAGCCTGCATACCCAACTTCCGCGAAACGGACCCCAGCAAAATCGCTGTCGGCTTCGGTGGTACTGTCAACCTCATCGTTGGCTTGTTGTATCTCATGTTTTTACTCGTCACGGTTGTGGGGTCTTATCATTTTACGATGGCCTTCGTACCCAACGCCCACGAGAGTCCGCCTTGGTGGGGCTGGTACATCGTAGCTATTGGATTGGTTCTCGGATTGATGGCTGGATTCGTCGCTATCGCCCTGCCACTTCGCTGGGGCATCCGCAAGCTGCGCCAGATGGAGTTCTAAGCTGTTGAACTGATCCAGCGCAACAGCCTCTCGCCCAGGCGTTGTTCCAGATACGGCGCAGTGCCGCAAAACGCCCGCAACGCCTGATACTCGGCCACGAACGTGGGATCGCCTGGAGGCAACCCGCCCACAGCGCGAATCATCAGGTTACGAGCCGTCGCCTCAGGCGAGATGAACTCGATGACCTCGGCCCGGTAACCGAGGATGCGCAAAATTAGGGCACGAAAGGCATCCGTGAACAAGTCGGCCTGACGTTGATGCAAGATGCCATGCCGCAACACCGGTCGCAACACGCTCGCTTGCCCCTGGGGTTTCAATCGCTCGTTCAGATAATGATGGCAACAGGGCACGCTCAGGATCGCTCGCGCTTCGGCCCGAACCGCCAAGGCCAACGCCTCATCCGTCGCCGTATCGCAGGCATGCAACGCCAGCACCACATCGGGCCGAGTTTGCGTTGCGTCAATGCGTCCGACAGCGAATTGAACACCGGTCGCTCCACAGCGCGCCGAGCGTTCCATACTTTTGCGAATCACCGATTCATTGAGGTCCACTCCCATGATGCGGGCCTCAATGCCCAGTTGTTCATTCAAGTAGTGATGCACCGCCAGGGTAAGGTAACTGGAGCCGCAGCCGCAATCGAGCAGTTCGACCGGGCGGCCCAGATTGCGAAGTCCGGCTTCGTCGAGACTGTGTTGCACGAGTTTCAAAAACTCATTGATCTGAGTAAACTTCGGTCGCATGGTTGGCTTGACGCGACCATCGGGCGTTGTGATGCCCATGATTTCCAACAGGCGATGCGGTTGCCCCTCGGGTAGCGGTTGGGCTTTGCTGCGGTTGTGTCCTTCCAGGGGCGTCGCTGTTTGAGTCTTCCGTCGCCGACCGATTTGCACCTTACCTTTCTTGCTCGTGCGCAGGTCGATTTCTTCTTGGGTCGTACTCAGATGTACGCCTGCAAATTGCCAAGCCAGCAGTTGGTCCACATGCTCGTTGAGCTTTGGATCATCCAGGCAAAAATTATATGTATAGTTCTGCTTCATATCAAAATATGAAAACTGCAAATACCTTTTGCCCCGTAGCACAATGGCACGAAGCAGCACACGTTGCCATGGGCAGGCCTTGGCTCCTCGTACCACCCCGGCAAACGTGGCGCGGCGGAAGTCCTCTTGCCGGATGGTCTCACGGATCAACTGTTCGGCTTGATCACTCATATGTGGTTTGTCGTTGCTTCGGGTCTTGTGGCTATTGTATCGTTGGGATACGGCACCAAGCGTTTAAGACGCAAAAGCGGCTCCTCCATCAGATGCCAGGACAGCATCGCCAGTCCGACTGTAGCGGCCAATGCGAGAACCGCACCCGGCACGTGACCGATCATCGGCATATAAGGAAGCAAGGCTGCCTTGGTTCCATACATAAAATTATGAAACACATACAACCCATAGCTGATCTTCCCCAGATAGACGATCGGCGGAATCGTGAAGAGGTGTTGAATACCTCCTGCAGGCAAATGCCAAACACCGTAGACTAGCAGCATAAACCCCAGCCCATGCAAGGTCGGATAGATTCCTTGTAGACCCCACGCAAGCAATTGCCGGGCAAGAAATTGATCCACGGCTGTGAGCAGATGTAGGAGCGTGCCCGCAACAATCAGCCACACGGAAGGTACCGCCTTGGGCGAAACCGTTGCATCGTACCAGCCGGCAAAGCAGCCCCAGAGCAAATATTCGCCGGCACAAGGCAACAGAAGCTGGGCTCGCCATTCCACCTCGGGGTTCGCCGCTGCCAGCCGATCCATGCCCCATCGAAAGGTCCACGAACCCAGCAGAAGCAACCCCAGCAGGTACAAGCGGCCGGAGCGTGGCCAGAGCCAGAAGATCAGCGGGAATAAGAGATAAAACTGTTCTTCGACGCAAAGGCTCCAGAAATGAGCGGTGCGCGACCATTGATTGGTTAAGAAGAAGTCGACATTCTTGAGATACAAAAAATACCACACGGGACGCTGAAGCATCCCCAGAGCGAGCAGGACCAATAAAGTGACATAATACAGCGGGAAGATCCGCACGGCACGTCGAACATAAAAAATCCACAAATCACGCCAAAGCCATTCTGATTCATACAGAACTAATAAACGCGTGATCAGAAAGCCAGAGATCACGAAGAAAAAAGGTACCCCCAGAATTCCATATGTGAATTGTCGTTCATTCAGATGGAACAAAAATATCATCAGAAACGCCCAAAATCGTAGCGAATCCAGTTGGATGCGGTGGGGTGTCGGTGCCATCAAAGACTGTCCAGCTTGAGTGACTTCACCTAACCTATTAAGACAATTCCCCACGGGTAGGGGCTAACTAACCATGAGCGAAACCCATCTGTTCGCGGTCATCGTCGGAACCGGTTTCATCGGTCCTGTCCACATCGAAGCTCTGCGTCGCCTGGGCCGTCCGGTACTCGGTGTGCTAGGCTCCTCTTTGGAGCGTTCACGCCAGGCCGCCATCCAACACAACGTCTCCCGAGTCTACGCGTCCCTGCACGAGGTGCTGGCCGATCCCATGTGTTCGGTCGTTCACCTCACCTCGCCCAACCATCTGCACTTTGAACAATGCCAGCAGATCCTTGCTGCCGGCAAACATCTTATCTGCGAAAAGCCGTTGGCTCTCTCCACCCAGCAAACTAGCGAGCTTGTCTGCCTGGCGGCTCAGAGTCCGGTCGTAACAGCTGTCAATTATAACACCCGCTACTATCCCTTAAATCTTCAAGTACGCTCATCCATTCAGAGTGGTAAACTAGGCCGATTATTTCATATCTCCGGAAGCTATGTACAGGATTGGCTTCTGTACGATCAGGATTTTAATTGGCGTGTATTGGCCGATCAGAGCGGCCCTTCGCGTGCCGTGGCTGACATCGGTACCCACTGGCTTGATTTGATTCAATATGTGACCGGTTTGCGGGTAACAGCAGTATGCGCGGACTTAGGAGTTGCACATCCGGTGAGGTATCGGCCGGCTGGCTCAGTGGAAACATTCCAGGCCGCCCAGGGCGAACGCATCCCCGTAGCGGTTGAAACCGAGGATTACGGCTCGATCTTGTTGCGTTTCGATTCCGGTGCTTCAGGTTGCTTTAGCGTGTCCCAGGTTACCGCCGGGCGCAAGAATTGCCTTCGTTACGAAATCGCTGGCAGTGAAGCAGCGGTAGCCTGGAACAGCGAACGCCCCGAGGAGCTCTGGTGGGGGCGCCGCGATCAACCCAGTTCCCTGCTGCTACGCGATCCATCCCAATTGGCCCAGGAAGCTCGGCCCTTCACGAACTACCCAGCAGGCCATGCAGAGGGATTCAACGACACGTTCAAGCAATTGTTTCGTGCAGTGTATCAATACATCGAAGCAGGAGATTACTCCGCCCCAAGAGCCTTCCCAACCTTCGAGGATGGCCATCGGGAGCTTCAACTCGTCGAGGCCATCCTGCAAAGCCATCGAGAGCGACGCTGGGTCGAGTTGGCGTGAGCGCCAGGTGTGATTGGTTCTCAAAGCCGTCGACGTGCACTAGGAACGAAGCCCACGAGTTGCGTTTACTGCCCCGCCCAGGGTTTTGCTCGGCAGTCCAGGCATTCCGCCCAACCCCATAGTCCCCGATCTGGCTGCCGATCACGAGGCCGCCCCCCCAACCTTGACAGATCGGCGAGCGACCGATATTCTTCAACTAGGTTCTGAGTTGTTTTTTCCAATGGACGGCTCAGAACGAAAGCGCGGCTAACTCAGCGGTAGAGTGCAATCCTCACACGGTTGAAGTCACTGGTTCGAATCCAGTGCCGCGCATTGACGCTGATGGTACGGACTGTAAAACAGATAAGAGCAAATTCATTGCAAGGGGATGAAACTCCATATCTTCTCATCACTCAACGTCAGAACTTCAAAGTATTACCACCTCTTGGACCCCTCGTTTGCTGATGTTATCTCCCTTGGATGAGATCTTTCCCCCTTCAGGATGTAACCTTTCTCAACCTTTCTCCCGACCGATTCATTCCTCCTCACCGTTCCAACCGTTCCACTGGCAGCGAATGCTTCGCCAGATACGCCTCGGCCTCGGCTCGGGTAAAAACACCGGCCGTGGTGCCCAGAGCACGCACACACGATGC
>JBDNDE010000016.1:0-27314 GCA_046719305.1 Gemmataceae bacterium
GATGTGCGGCCTAGCGGTAGAGTTCTGGGGGCTGTACTGGGGGCGCACCCTCATGGGCATCTTCCAGGCCGGCATCTTCCCTGCGGCGACGCTGATCTTGGCCGTCTGGTATCCAGCCAGTTTGCGTGGCACGGCCACTGCTATGTTGAATTCCTTTATGCTTTTGGGAGGTGCCACCGGTAGCGCGGTGGTCGGCTACTTGCTGGAACCGGTGGGCTTTCCCTACTTGCTGTCAACGCCCCTGAGTTGGCGAAGCGTTTTTCTGTGGTATTCCTTGCCCGGTTTTGTCTGGGCGGTCTGGTTTTTCTGGTGGTTTCGTAACCGGCCGGAAGAGCATCCGAGTGTGAACGCAGCGGAGTTGGCGTTGCTACGCAGTGGTAGAGAAAGCGACTGGAGCAAGCAAGCGGATGAGAAAAAGCCCAGCCAGCCCCTCCAGCCCCCTTGGGCCGCTACGTCTGCTATGCCGGTGGCTCCGCCCTCTGTGATTGCTTCCAGGCTACTGCTGGCTCTGCCCCTGATGTTGCTCTGCACCCAGCAATTCTTTCGCGCCGCTGCCCCGCGTTTCTTCGAGGCTCGCCTGCCCACCTACCTCGAAACCCAACGCCAGCTTGGACCCAAAGAGGCCACTTTCCTCGCTGCTTGGCCCCAATACGCTGGCGTCGTCGGCGGCTTGGTAGGTGGCATTCTCTCAGACTTGCTCCTCCGCCGCACTCGCAGCCGCTATCTCGCCCGTAATGGGGTGGCGATGTTTGGGTTGGTACTGTGCTTGGGTTGGTATCTGGCTGCTTATTTCGTTGCAGATGTTTATCTGGCCTGTATGCTGCTGGCGGCCGGCTCCTTTTTCTTTAATTTCAGTTCCCCAGCCGCCTATGCTCTCGTCATCGATCTAAGCGGCAAATATCTGCCGGTGGTCTTCGGCTCAATGAACATGGCCGGTAACTTCGGAGCCTATGCACTGGTGTCGTTGTGGTCGTGGATGGTAGCTCTCAATGGCTGGGAGTTGGCCCTGAGTATCTGGCTGTCGCTGCATGCGGTCGCGTTGGTGTGCTGGCTGCTGCTAAATCCATCCAAATCTTTCGGAGAAGGATCATGATCTGGTTGGTCTGTTTCCTCCTGCCACATGAGGAGATATTTCTCCATCAACGCGTGGACCTACTTTCTCAGCGTTTCCTCGACGGTGCTAAATCTCGCGACGATTGGCAGGCAAAGCTCCCTGCATTGCGTCGCGAATACCTCGACATGCTGGGGTTGTGGCCTTTGCCGCCGCGTACCCCGCTCCAGGCCAAAGTAACAGGCACGGTAGAACGCGACGCAGTGGTCATCGAAAAGCTCCATTTCCAAAGCCGACCGAGATTGTATGTGACGGCGAACCTCTACCGGCCAGCGAAGGTCAGCCAAAAGCTACCGGCGATTTTGTACCTGTGCGGTCACTCCAATCGTGGCCGGGATGGGAACAAGACAGCGTTTCAAGAGCATGGGATGTGGTTTGCGACGAATGGGTATGTGTGTCTGATACTGGACACGCTCCAGTTGGGCGAAGTCCCTGGGGTGCATCACGGCACTTACAACCTCAATCGCTTTGACTGGATTTCGCGTGGATACACCCCGGCTGGGGTCGAGTGCTGGAACGGCATTCGCGGGATTGACTACCTGGTGTCAAGGCCCGAGGTCGATGCCCAGCGAATTGGCGTGACCGGTATCAGCGGCGGCGGGGCGGCCACCGTGTGGATCAGTGCTGCCGACGAACGCGTCCGGGTAGCTGCGCCTGTTAGCGGCTTCAGCGATTTGAAAAGCTATGTTACTGATAAAGGAATCAGCAGACATTGCGACTGTATGTTTCTGATGAATATTTATGGTTGGGATTGGGCGACAATCCCCGCCTTGATCGCGCCGCGGCCACTACTTTTTGCTAATTCGGACAACGACCCGCTCTTTCCGATGGACGGTCATCGTCGGCTGATGGCCCGGTTGCGTGAAGCGTACAAGTTACACGGCCAACCCGAGGCGGTTGAAGAGTATGTCAGCAAGGGCGGACACGACTACCGGCCGGACCTACGCAAGAGGGTGTTTCGCTTCTTCCAACAGCATCTCAAGAACGAGCCGGGTCCGGTGGACGATGCGACGGCCAAGCCGCTTCCTGGAGAGAAGCTGCGTGTTTTTCCCAACGAAGAAGATCGCCCAAAGGACGCCCTTAATGCTACTATCGATGAATCCTGGTTCCGTTTGCCACGCCTTCACATCCCAACGGAGTCGCAATTTCCCGCCTGGAAGCGAGGCATGCTTACTCGGCTGCGTCAGGGGCCGTTTTACCGCTTGCCCCAACGGATTGCGGCCAGTGCAGCCGGCCTGGAGAAGCTACGCGATGGCACCGGGCAGGCGACTTTGCTCGTGCTTTACGAAGGCGACGATGCTAAAGCCTTACTTAGTTATGCCGCTGAGGGGCCAGTCTGGGCCGTGCGGCTACCGGCCATTCCGCCCCGCAAGCAGCCCAACACGCTGGAGCGTTCGCATCTGTTAGTGGGTACGACCATGGATCGGCAACGTGTCGAGCGGATCGCCGCTGCCGCTCGTCATCTGGGTAAGGTGCAAGCCATCGGTCAGCAGCAAGCCGCTGTGTTGTTGGCCTATGCCGCTTTATTTGAGCCGAGTATCCAGGAGGTGATAGCGATTCGGCCAACGCCCACCCATCTACAGGGGCCGCACTTCCTGGGAATTTTACGGGTGATGGATGTACCTACGGCCTTTGGGTTATTGGCACCGCGACCGGTGCGGCTCATAGACGCGGATAAAGCGTTCGCCGTAACCGAAGAGTTGGCCAAGCTAGGCAAAGCAACGGTGAAGCGCGAGACGAGTAAACCATAATGTTTGACAAAGAACTGAACGCAAAAAGGCGATCCAACTAAATCCGAATGCTGACTAAGGTAGACAAAGAGGACAGCGCCGCGTGCCGCGTGCCCTCGACTCGATGGAATCCACTCGCTATCTTGCCAACACGGTCTGTCGAGAGGCTTTTCCAGAGAGTTTGAGTTGCTCGTTTTGCACCGTCAGGACACAGGCGCCACAGTAGGGGCAGGGGCACGATTCGAGGGCTTGAATTTGATGAATCGAAGGGGGCATGGGCAACATCCAACCCTTGTCACATTGTTTACACCGAACTTCCACTTATTCCTCAGAGAGATACCGGCGGCGCGGCCGCCCATCCGTAGACTTCTGAAAAACCTCATCGGCTCTCCAGGCGGAGAACTTTACCATGACTACGACGAAAAAATACAGATTCACTTTTGGTCCGTGGAACATCAGCCAGGGGACCGATCCGTTCGGTCCGCCGGTACGCGACGAGGTAGCTTTTGCTGAAAAGATCCGCCAGTATAAAAAGTTGGGCTTCGACGGGGTACAATTTCACGATGATGATATTTGCCCGGCAGAATGGAGTTGGAGTCAAACCCAAGCCGCTGCTGCTAACGTCAAGGCAATGCTCGATGGCGAGGGGCTGTTTTGCGAGTTTGTCGCGCCGAGGCTTTGGGAGCATCCCAACACCATCGACGGCGGTTTCACAGCCAATGATCCGGCCATGCGAAAGTACGCCATCGAACGGTCCAAGCGAGCGGTGGATCTGGCACATCTGATGGGCACCAAGGATATCGTGCTTTGGCTGGCCCGGGAGGGCACTTACATCCGCGAGGCCAAATGCCCCCTCACAGCCACCGGGAGGATTCTCGACGCCATCAATGCGCTGTTGGAGCATGACAAGACGATACGCATTTTAGGGGAGATGAAACCCAACGAGCCGATGGATCAAGCCTATTTGCCGACACCGGGGCATTTTGTGGGGCTGTGTTACCGGACCGTGGATCCGGCGCGGTGTGGGGTGCTGATCGAGAGCGCCCATAGCATTCTGGCCGGCCTAGACCCCAGCGACGACATGGCCTACACCCTTTGGCACGGCAAATTGTGGAGCGTGCATCTGAACGATCAAAATGGTTTGAAGTACGACCAGGACAAGACGTTCGGCTCGGTGGATCTGCGGCGAGCCTTCAATCAAGTGTGGGTGTTGGAACGGGGCGGTTTCGACGGCTGCATCGGCCTGGATGTCAAGGCGATGCGTACGACCAAACCCGAGCAGCAGACGGCACACCTTAGTAACAGTCTTCGCATGTTCAACCGCTTGTTGGAGGTGGTCCGATCGCTTGACACCGCCAAGGTCGAATCGCTGCGAGCCGACCGCGACTACGAGGCTCTGGAACTCTACATCCTGGAAACCTTGATGGGACGCTGAGCCGTCTACTTACGGGTAGCTCTGCCATGCTCTGGGATTGGTTTCACGACTTGCGACCGATTCGGCTCTTTAGCCTCTATCTGGTCTTTCTGTTTTGCGTTAGCACGTTCTTGCGGCTGCGGCAGTATTACAGCATCTTCTCGCTTGTGTGCCGCTTCGGTCAGCGTTGGCCGAACCTGCTTAAACTGGTTTTGGAGCATCGGGGGGTACTGATGGGCTGGGAGACGATCGGCCCGTTGGCCCTTATGCTAGGGCTGATCGCCGTCAATTCGCTGGCCTGCAATCTGATTTGGCCTAGTGCCGGGAACTACCGAGCTGACGAATTCGTTGCCAAGCTACCCTTAGCATTGATTGCCCTGGTGTTGGGAGCGGTGATGATCAGCTTGGACTTGTACACCGTGTTTCACGTCGGAAGTATCGATGAGCAAGCAATCTCAAAGCATTTTGACTTGGCCGAGTCCTGGCTTCGTGGTTGGAAAGCGCCTGCAGTACGGTGGCTGACCCTGGGGTATCTCGACCCACGTTCCATTGTTAGCCAGGAAGTCCGCACCGCCTTGGAAAAAGCAACCGGCTGGTTAGCGGGCACCTTCTACTGGACAGCGTCCCAGGCTGCCTTGCGGATTGCCTTTGGCCTGACGTTGTGGCTCGGCTTTGCCATCGAGCGTTGGTACAGTGGTGCCCCGTTGCTGTGAGGCCGGCCTTCCCAGCCGCTCTTGAGGAACGCACGGCAGGCGGCTATACTGCGTCGACTTGGACGATTCTCCCGGGAGCCTCACGGATGAGGACGACGCTTTCGCTGCACTCGCTACGCGACTACCATTTACTTGACGATTCCCAAGTCGCTCGTCTTGCTTCGTCCTGGCAAGGTCGTCTCTGCCCTCTCGTCGAAGCCGGTTTGCTCACACGTTATCAGGCCCGGCAAATTGCCCGAGGACGGCTACAACGCTTGCGTTTGGGGCCATACCTGTTGCAGGAACGCCTAGGAAGAGGTGCCGAAGCCGTAGTCTACAAAGCTCATCATGTGTTCTTGAATCGTACAGTGGCCCTGAAGATTCACCGGCTCGACCAAATCTCTGCTCTTAGCCTCCCGTCGCTCCATGCCCGATTCTCCCATCCTCATCTGGTTCAGATACTCGATGCCTGGCGACATCGCCGCCGGTTGATCCTCGCACTGGAATATATCCAAGGCGTAGATCTATCTCGGCTTTTGGCCGAGTCAGGGCCATTGCCGATTCCTCTGGTCGAGGCAGTGGCCCGACAAGTGGCCTCGGCATTGGCCTATTTGCACGCTCAGGGATGGGTACATCGCGATGTCAAACCAGCCAATCTCCTTTTGGTGCCCGATGCCGATCTACCTTTGATCAAACTAATCGACATGGGTTTAAGTTGTCGGGCGGGCGAGGAGACTGTCTGCGGTTCACCCGATTATCTGGCCCCCGAACGCGGCTTGGGCGACCCCGTCGACGTACGCAGCGACCTGTATGCGCTGGGCTGCACATTGTACGAACTGCTCACTGGCCGGGTGCCCTTTCCCGGGGGCGATCCTCTGGGCAAGCTATTGCGCCACCGCTTGGAAGAACCCGAACCGATCCATCGGCTGCGACCCGACACCCCTGCACCAATGGTGGAGTTGATTAATCGCTTGATGCAGCGCGACCCGGAATGTCGAATCGGCGACCCGCGTCAGGTTGCCACCATCCTGGATCACCCCCCTCTAAGAGCCACCGTCCCGACACGCAACCGTCGGCTGTGGCCCTGGATGATTGCCGTCCTGATCGGCTTGGCGATGGGTGGCTTAGTGCGTCTGGGACTGAAACTTCCTGCCTCGGTTGCAACCGCTACCCCCCCAGCCGCTGCTCCTTTGGATCTGCAACGTGCTTTTGCCCAGGCTCCCCCCGGAGCCATCATCACGCTACACGAACCGGGGCCGTATCTTGTTGGGTCGCTCCAACGCGATCAGCCCTTGACGGTGCAAGCTGCTCCTGGCGTGCATCCGTGTCTAATGCGCGCCAATGCCGACGCTGAGAAACCGTTGATACAAGCAACTGCTGATCTTACTCTTCGGGGTCTTGCCCTTCACGACGAATCCGACCAACCCCTAATCTTGTTCCGCAAGGCCGCTCGACTTACACTTCGTTCCTGCACCTTGGATGCCCGACGACAGGCGATTAAGGTCGAGGTCGCCGACACCGGCCGGCAACACCTGGACCTGATCGATTGCGAAGTTTGTGTACGGCAACCAGACGGAGCGGCTCTGCTGCTGGGGCAGAGGGAATTCGAACGAGCGGCCGAGGTGCAACTGCTGCTGCGGGGTACCACCATCGAATCGGGACGCATCCTCGCCTTACAGAGCGTGCGTTCGCCTATCACCATAGAGCAATCGGCCTGCCGGCTGCTTTATCGTCAGGATCGGATTTCTTACAGCGGTTCTCTCGATTCCTCACAGCACGTCGTCAACTGGTCGATTAAGTGACCTCGCTCGGGGATCCGAGATCGGGTATGGTGCCGTCGGTTAGAGGATTCGGGAATGCTGCGAGGATATGACCAGCCGTTGGGTCACGTCAGCTTGGTGACGATGGTTTGGGCCGTGGTCTGCCTACCGGCTCTTGGGGTGCCCTCGTTGTGGGACATCGACGAAGGCAACAATGTCGAATGCGTCCGCGAGATGCTCCAGTCCGACAACTGGGTGGTGCCGACGTTCAATTATCAACTGCGAACTGATAAACCCGCCTTATTGTATTGGTTACAGATAGCAGCGGCCAAATGGGTCGGCCTCAATGAGTGGGCGGCCCGACTGCCCTCGGCCCTAGCAGTGCTGGTAACGCTACTGTGTGTGTATCTGTTGGGCCTACGGATGTTTTCTCCGCGTGTGGGGCTGTTGGCGGCGCTGGTCTTAGCTACCTCGCCGGGGGTGGTCGCCGCTGGCCACTTCGCCAATCCCGACGCCTTATTGTTGGCTTGTTCGACAGCAACGCTGCTGTTGTTTTGGGATGATCACGCCCGCGACGGCCATGGTTGGCTCGCAGGGGTAGGACTGTGTGCCGGCCTGGGCGTCCTAGCCAAGGGACCAGTCGGGTTTGTCTTACCCGCTGCCGTTGCCTTCTGCTTCCTCGCCTTTCGCGGCGAACTGTGGCGGTTATGCCATCTGCGTGTTCTGGGCTTGCTCCTGGCGGTGGGACTCGTGGCCGGTCCGTGGTACGGCTGGGTGGCCGCAGAAACGCGCGGCGTGTGGGTACGTGAATTTATTTACGTACACAATCTCAAGCGGGCCTCAGGCGTCATGGAGAATCACAGCGGCCCATTTTTTTATTACCTGCTGGTGTTGATGCCCGGGCTGTTGCCCTGGTCGCTGTTTCTCGGGCCGGCCCTCTGGCTCAATTGGAAAGAGCGGCGTGGCGAACCGGCTGTGGTGTTTCTGCTCATCTGGGCAACGCTGTATCTCCTGGTGTTCAGCATCGCTCAGACCAAGTTGCCCAATTATATCTTGCCCGCTTATCCAGCCTTGGGCCTGCTGGTGGCTCGGTATCTCGAACGCTGGCTGAATGGCGAAGTACTTGTCCCGGAGTGGTTAGAACGGGTTGGATTGTTCGCCCTAGGGCTGGCCGGTGTGGCCGTCCTAGGTGGACTGCTGTTTTTGGGGGGCTTTCATCCACCGGCGATCTTACGCTCACGCGTTATTGAAGGACTGCTTCCCTGGGCTGCTTTGGGCTTGATCCTTACGGCTACGGCTGCTTTAGCCTCGTGGTTTCAAGACCAGGGTCGACGCACGGCAGTACTGACAACCTTGACCAGCGGAGCCGTTGTTTTTCTGCTGCTGATAGGGGTCGGTGTTCTGCCGGCTATTGAGCAATCCAAGGCTACCAAGAAGCTTGCCGCTGCCTTACCTGCCGATTTGAAGAGTCGCGAGGCGCGATTAGTGGCCTGGGAGTATTTTCAGCCGAGTTTGGTCTTTTATTGCCAGCGTGAGATCAAACGCGTCGAGCAGGTGAACGAACTGCTCGGCTATATGAATCTTCCACAAGAGACATATGTTTTTTTACCAGAGCGGCTGCTCCCGGTCTTGGAAAAGCGCACGAAGGCATTTGACGTTTTAGCCCGACACAAAGATTTCTATACGGGGCGAATGATTGTCGTAGTTCGGAATCGGCCGATGGATTACGGTAGGGGGGTCGTCCACCAAGTACCATAAAGGAACTGGTGGATGGCATAGCCCAAGGCGGCGAGGAGGGCGGCGACCAGGATACGTCGCAAGCCACGCATGATTTGCATGACGATACCGAACGCGGACGGTTGGGCGTTGCGAAATTCCGCGCCGCGTTCCCACTTCCAGGCAGAGCGCGGCGAGCAAACCGACCAGATCCCACGCAGGAACGAATAAAACGCCCACAAGGCTAGCAAGATGATGATTCCATTCCACAACATCATGCAAAAGTCTCCGCTAGCTCCCTATCGGATCGTTCGCCCGACCACTGCGAATCTTTTCGGTAAGGTCAATCACTCTCTGTTGCTCACTTGCAGTCAACTTCCATGAATCCAGAGGCTAACAGAGTGTGCAGGACGCAACCTTGCCGGATTTTTAGGTCGCATCTGGGCCATTGATTCGGTACACTACACTAATCCCACCTACTTTTCTCGACTGAATCTCTCCGGGGGTTGCGGATGATGCGATACTCCTTCCTGTTAACGGCCCTCCTGTTGCCACCTTTCGCTCAGGCGGCGGTGCCAAGTGATGCCACTGCTCGGGCGGCCTTGGTCGGTTCGCCCGATGCCCTGACTATTCAGCCCGCCACCGTCACGCTTGTTGGCCCCAAAGCCCGACAACAACTGATCATCACAGGCACTTACGCCGGCCGACCGCGTGATCTGACGCCTCTGGTACCGATCACTGGGGGCACGGACATAGTGAGCATTGAAGGTGGCTACCTAACTCCGCGGAAGAATGGTACGGCAACGCTGACGGTAACCATCGGAGGCAAAACCGCCCAGGTCAAAGTGACGGTTAAGGATTTGGAGCAACCCGCGCCGGTTAGTTTTCGCAACGAGGTGATCGCCGCTCTGAACGTCGGCGGTTGCAACATGGGAGCCTGCCACGGCACCCCATCGGGCAAAGGGGGATTTCGGCTGAGTCTGCGGGGTTTTGATCCGGAGGCCGACTTCCAGATGCTCACCCGCGACGTCCTGGCTCGACGCGGCGACCGACACTCTCCGGATCGGAGCCTAGTGTTACTCAAGGGGCTGGGCCGAGTCGCCCACGAAGGGGGGGCACGCTTTGCCCCGAGCAGTCTGCCGGCCCAGATGCTTCGTGCTTGGCTTACCCAAGGGATGGTCAACGACGATCCCAAGGCAGCTACGCTTACCCGAGTCGAGGTGCTACCTGGCTCGCGCCTCTTACTTGCCCCCGGGCGATTCCAACAACTGGCAGTCATCGGCCATTTCAGCGATGGCAGCCAGCGTGATGTGACCCGTTTAAGTGTTTTTTCGTCATCGGATGCCGGGGTGGCTGAGGTGAACGCCCAGGGGTTGGTCGAGTTCAAAGCTCCGGGGGAGGTGGCGATTTTGGTGCGTTACCTGATGGAGTTGCAGACGATTCGGTTGACATATCTGGAACCGCGAAAGGATTTTCTCTGGCAGGCTCCGCCCGAAGTAAACTATGTAGATAAACACGTGTTTGCTAAGTTGAAATTGCTATCCATACCCCCTTCCGATTTGTGCGACGACTCCGAGTTTCTCCGCCGTGTCTTCTTGGATGTCCTGGGCACTTTGCCCACGGCTGACGAGGTACGGGCGTTTCTGGCCAACAAGAACCCTAAGAAACGCGAGCAGGTAATTGAGGAACTGCTCAAAAGGCCGGAATATGCAGAGTATTGGACGATGAAATGGTCGGACGTTTTTCGCTCCTCGCGGAAGACGATTCAGATCAAAGGCACGCATGTTTTTCAGACGTGGTTACGCGGCAAAATCAGAGACGACGTGGGGTTTGATGCCGTCGTTCGCGAGATGATCACGGCGCGCGGCAGTACAGCTCACAATCCGGGCGGCAACTACTACCGCATCGCCCGCGATGCCCAGAGCTTAGCCGAAACCACAGCCCAGTTGTTCTTTGGTGTGCGAATGCAGTGTGCCAAGTGTCATAATCATCCCTTTGAACGCTGGACTCAGGACGATTACTACAGCATGGCAGCGTGGTTTGCCCGCGTGCGGCAGAAAAATGACCCTCGTGACCCTGGCACGGCCCCTAACCAGATTGTCAGCGAAATCATCTTCAGCGAACGCGGCGGTGAAGTCACTCAGCCGCGCACCGGCAAGGTGATGCCACCAAAATTCCTCGGTGCCGAGGTACCCAAGATCGAGGGCCATACCGATCGCCGCGAGGTATTGGCAGCGTGGATGACCGATGCGAAGAATCCGTTTTTTGCCAAGAATGTAGTCAATCGCGTGTGGTATCACCTCATGGGCAAAGGCATCGTCGATCCGGTGGATGACTTCCGCGACAGCAACCCCTCGGCCAACGATGAGTTGCTCGAGGCACTGGCTCAGGACTTCGCAGCCAAGGGATTCAAGTTCAAGCATTTGATTCGGACGATCGTAACATCTCGGACCTATCAGTTGTCTTCGCAAACCAACGCATTCAACCGAGACGACAACAAATACTTCAGCCATGCTATCACCAAGCTGTTACCAGCCGAGGTACTGTTGGATGCGATCGGCCAGGCGACCGAGGTGCCCGAGAAGTTTGCCGGCATGCCTACTGGCACCCGCGCGATCCAACTCCCCGATGGCAGCGAGATCAATCACCCGTTCCTAAAGACCTTTGGCCAGCCGGCCCGTGAACTGGCCTGCGAATGTGAACGCGAGAGTGATAGCAACCTCGCCCAGGCGTTGCAGTTGATCAACGGTCCGACAGTCAACGGCAAACTGCGCGAGCCAAACAACCGCTTGGGCAAGCTACTTAGCAAAAAACAGTCCGACGAGAAAACCTTAGAAGAGTTGTATTTAGCCACGCTATCTCGTCTGCCGACCCCAGAGGATACCCAAGCCTCACTACAGTATCTCAACGAAGCCAAGGATCGCCGTAAAGCCTGGGAGGACATCCACTGGGCCTTGCTCAACAGCAAGGAGTTCCTGTTCCGACACTAAGACCTTTCCTTTGCCGTAAGAGGAAGCGTGCAAGGACCGCAGGAAGGGTTTTCTTTCCTCCTGCGGAACAAGGAAATCACGCACGCCTTGCCATCTGTCAAGTAGGAACCTATCCTCAAAGCACCTGGTGTGAACCGGAGACTGAGGCCGTGGAGGGGGGAGCGTGCTAGCAACCTTGCTTCAACTCTGGAAAGGAAAACGTCTGCCGTCTTGGACGGGTCAACGCAAAGTTGCAGGACTCCACGCTCCTCTGTACATCTACCGCGATCGCTATGGTATCCCGCTTATCGTCGCTGCTACCGAAGCCGATCGTGCCTTTGGCATCGGCTTTTGCCACGGGCAGGATCGCGCCTTCCAACTCGAACTGCTCCACCGTGTGGCCCGTGGCTGTCTTGCCGAACTCGTCGGCCCCGCCGCCCTGCCCCTTGATCGCTTGGCGCGTCGTATCGGTTTTTTTCGGGCCGCGCAGCAGCAGTGGCCGCTTCTGGATGCTGACCTGCAGGCCGACCTGGAAGCCTACAGCGCTGGGGTCAATGCGGGCCGAACGATAGTGCCGCATGAACTAACGCTTTTAGGCGGTACGATGACCCCTTGGCACCCTTGCGATACCTTGGCCATTGCCAAGCTGCTGTCGTTCAAACTGGCGGCCAATTGGGACGCCGAGCTTGTCCGCCTGCGAGTGCTGCTGCTCGACGGCCCCGAGGCGTTGGCTGCCGTCGATTCCAGCTATGCTGCCCATCACCCAGCCATCATACCCCCTGGGGCGGAGGTTGGACCTGCTCTAGATCGTCTCGCAGCCGACATCAACTGCTTCCTGGCGGTCACGGGGGCCGGCTCCGGCTCGAATAATTGGGTGGTCGATGGCAGCCGGACTGCCACCGGGCGCCCGCTGCTCGCGAACGATGCTCATCTGGATGCGGGGCTGCCATCGCATTTTTACCTGGTGGCGGCCCGCAATGACGAGCATCTCGTCGCAGGGGCCTCGCTCGTGGGCGGTCCAGCCATCCTAGCCGGGCACAACGGCCAGATCGCCTGGGGTTTGACGGCAGGACTGGTGGACAATACTGACTTATTCCTTGAAAGCGTACATACCAACGGAACATGGATTCGTCATGGAGATAGTTGGATCGAATGCGAAACGGTTGATGAAGTGATTCATGTAAAAGGAGCCGATCCAGTCGTTGAACGGGTCTTACTCACGCCGCGCGGCCCCATTGTCTCCCCCGTTTTGCCCGAGACGCCCTACACGCTCTCGCTTTGTGCTACGTGGTTGCAGCCACGCAAGGTGCGGGGACTGTTCACGCTGCATCGTGCCCGCTGCTGGGATACCTTCCGCAACGAGTGTCGGCACTGGCCTATCTCCTCGCAAAGTCTGGTTTTTGCTTCGAGCAACGGCAGCATTGGTTTTCAATTGCTCGGCGAAGCTCCCGTGCGGCAAGGTAGTAGCTCGGCCGAGGCTTACGGCCTATTGCCACGCCCCGGGTGGGACTCGTCCGCCTGTTGGGAAAGCGAACCGGTCCCTTTCGAGCAGATGCCACATCTGTACCGCCCCGAGTGCGGTTGGATCGCCACGGCTAATAATCGCCACACGCCGGAGGGGGTCGGTCCTTACTTGGGAAGCGATTTCATCGACGGCTACCGGGCGGTGACGCTAGCTCAAGCCTTGCAGTCGCGGCAGGATTGGACGGTTGAACGGTTTCAAGCATTACAAATGGACCAACGCACTGCTGCCTGGGATGAATTGCGTCCCTATGTGCTTCAACTCGATGAAGTGCCCGAGGAGTTGCAGCGGTGGGATGGCCGGTTGCAGGCCGACTCACGAGCAGCGGCGATTTATGAGCGATGGTTGATTGAAACCCAGGTACGCATCACCAAGCAGTTGGCACCGCGTTCCTGGGACTGGGTGGTTGGTCGCGGCTTAACGGCGCTGACGCCCTACAACTTCGGCTGCTACCGCCGTACGGGGCATCTTGTGGCTTTGTTGCGCCGCGAGTTTGAGCGCTGGCGACCTGAGTTGCAAGAAGCGCTTCGGCTGGCTTTGGCCACGCGCGGCACCTGGGGCGAGCAACGGCCGCTTGTGATGCATCATCCGCTGAGTAAGGCAGGCGGGCTGCTTGGCTCAGCTATGGCATGCATCTTCAATCTGGGTCCGGTTCCTTATGGTGGCGATGCCGATGTAATCAACCATGCCGCCGTTTTACCGATGCAGCCGACGGCCCCAACGGACAACATCGCGGCGTTGCGGATGGTGATTGACGTAGGCAACTGGACTGCCTCGCGCTGGGTGTTGCCGGGCGGCCAATCAGGCAACCCCTTCTCGCCGCACTACCGCGATCAGTTTCCGCTGTGGCTACGCGGTCAGGGGGTGCCGATTCCTCTGACCCCGCAAGAGATTCCCCCCAGCGAGCGTACCACCTTGGAACTGCTACCGGCCGATGCTTGCTCGGACATCTCAGCCTGACAACCGTAAGCCGCGTGGCACGACCACTTTTTCCAAAAGCGCGAATACTGCTTGCATCGTGAGGGCCATTAGCGCCGCTGGTATCGCTCCGCTTAGCAGCAACCACCAATCGTTCAGCCGAATCCCTGTCAGGATTAGTTGGCCGTACCCCCCCGCCCCGATGAACGCTCCGATGGTCGCTGTCCCTACGTTGATGACGGCGGCCGTTTGTATGCCGGCCAAAATGCTAGGCGAGGCAAGCGGCAACTCGATCTGCCATAGTCGCGTCCAAGGGGTCAAGCCGATGACCTCGGCCGATTCGCGTAAGGCGGGTGAGATGTCTCGTAGCCCCTGAAAGGTATTGCGGACAATGGGCAACAGGCTGTAGAGCAATAGCGCCAGCAGCGCGGGCGTCTGTCCCAGTCCCAGCAGCGGAATCAGCAACACCAACAACGCCATCGACGGCACCGTCTGAATGATGCCCACTATTGCCAGCAGCACCGCCCCGAGTTGTGGCCGGTGATAGGCTGTAATCCCTAACGGAATGGCTAGTAAAATGGCACCAAGCAGCGAGACCAGCACGAGAAATAGATGTTCGAGTGTAGCTGTGACAACCCACCATACCAACCGTTGTAGGCGACCCGGCCGCGCTTTGGCCTGGATGCCGAACATCTCTTCGAGAAAAGAGGCGGCTACTTCTGCTTCGCTGCGTTTGTGGACAGCCACGGCAGCATTGAGGCGAGTCATGGTAGGGGTGTCGATTTTCGCTTCCAGCGAGCGTAGCACGTCGACCACCTGCGGGGACAGTTCCTGACGATAAAGTAAAACCGCATGATACAGCGGCAGCACACCTAGATCGTCTTCCAGAGTTATGAGGTCGTACTGTTCAATCTCGGCATCGGTCGTGTAGAGATCCGTCACGTCACTTTGCGCATTGTAAAGCCCAGCTAGGGCTGTCTCGTGGCTCATGCCTGCGGGCTGCTGCGGCAAAGCATATCGCGAAGCCAGCAACGGCCAGCCATCCTTGCGGCCCAGGAATTCGTTGGACAGGGCAAAGCGTAAATCGGGATGCGATCGCAGATCGCTAATCCGTCGCAGACCGCGAGCCTCGGCCAGGGAACGCGAAACCCCCAGGGCATAGTTGTTGATGAAACCTAGATGCTCACTCATGGCGATACCTTGTTGGGCTAGTAGGCCACGCAGGTCGTTCTCGCTACGTGGCCTCTGCATGGCAAGCAGTTCTTGCATCAGAGTGCCGGTGTACTCGACGTAGAGATCCAGTTGACCAGTGCGTAGCGCCTGAAAGAGAATCTGCGTGCCACCCAATTCGGCCTTGTGGATGGCAGGATAACCTTTCGATTCAAGTAACTGCTGAATCATCTCACCGAGAATCACCGATTCGGTAAAACTCTTCGACCCCACAGCAACGGGTTGTGCAATCAGCGTGCCCGTGAACCAAAGCACGGCGATCACGGCATGTTTCATTTGCCCCCCTCCCGCAGCATCGGCAAACGTTGAGCCGACAAAAATCGGCGCACAAACTCATTGGCCGGCCGTTGGATCATCTCGGAAAGTCGGCCGGTCTGGACGATGCGGCCCTCACCCAGCAAGATGATGCGATGGGCGAAGAAATCAGCCTCGCCAATGTCATGAGTGACAAGCACAACCGTCTTGCGAAGGCACGCGAAAATGGACTTCAGATCGTGTTGTAACTCAACTCGAACCAAGGGATCCAAGGCTCCCAGTGGTTCATCCAAAAGCAGCACGTCGGGATCCAGCATCAGGGCACGCATCAGCCCGACTCGTTGTTTCTGTCCACCGGATAGCTGAGCTGGGTAGCGTTGTAGCGCTTCGTCAGGTAGTCGCACCAACTCGGCCAACTCGTTGAGGCGGTGATGGATACGTTGGCAGTCCCAGGCTTGCTGGCGAGCGACCAAGGCGACATTCTCCCAGGCGGTGAGATGCGGAAACAGACCGCCTTCTTGGATGACGTAGCCCATCCGCAGTCGCATCGTCCGCAAATTGGCAGCGGTGAGCGGTTCGCCCTGCAAGCGAATCGAACCGGTTTCCGGTTGCAGCAAACCAATTAGTAGACGCAACAGGGTCGATTTACCGCAGCCCGAGGGGCCGATCAAAACGGTAGTTTCGCCGGATGGAAGGGTAAGTGAGGTCGGATGAAGAACCATTTGACCTTGAAAGGATTTGGATACCTGACTTATCTCAAGCATGGTGGCTCCCTGACCCGTTCGCCTCGAGGCACGCTCTGCCCGCCGTCGTTACGTCCGATCGCTACAATATATCCATTGATCCCTCTAGGGTTTAACATCTTCAAGGAGACGCATCATGTCCACTCTTTCCCCCCAAGGCCCCGCCAAGATGTTTATCGATGGTCAGTGGTGCGATGCGGCCAACGGCGCGACTCACCCCGTCATCAATCCTGCCACGGAAGAAGTCCTCCGCGAGGTGGCTTATGGCGACCGCAGCGATGCCGCCCGGGCCGTTGCCGCTGCCGCCAAGGCCATGCCAGCCTGGATGAAGCTGACGCCTTATGACCGGGCCAAGATCCTGAAAAAGACCGCCGAACTGATGCGCGAGCGGGTCGACACCATCGCCCGCACGCTCACCATGGAGCAGGGCAAGCCCCTGGCGGAGGCCAAGGGCGAAGTGCTGCACAGTGCCGACACCTTTGAATGGTTTGCCGAGGAGGGCAAACGAGCCTACGGCCAGGTCATCCCTAACTCGGTGCCGGGCAAACGACACCTGACTATCAAGCATCCGGTCGGTGTCGTCGCGGCCATCAGCCCATGGAACTTTCCGATCACTTTGCAGGCTCGCAAAATCGCGCCGGCCCTGGCTGTTGGTTGTACCATCGTATGCCGGCCCGCGAGTCAGACGCCGTTGTGCCTGATTCAGGTGTTCGAGTGCCTTGTCGAGGCTGGCCTACCGGCGGGTGTCGCCAACTTGGTGATCGGTCCTGGAGCCGAAATCGCCGACGAATTTTTGGAAAATCCCGTGGTGCGGAAGATCAGTTTCACCGGCTCGACCGAAGTAGGAAAAATGCTCATGCGTCGTGCCGCCGACTCCATGAAACGCTTAAGTCTGGAACTCGGCGGGCATGCCCCGTACATCGTCTTCCCTGATGCCGACCCCGAAGTCGGTGCTAAACTCGCAGTGACCGGCAAATTCCGCAACAACGGCCAGGTGTGCATTTCGCCAACACGCTTCTATGTGCATGACAGCGTGCGAAAGAAATTTACCGAGGCGGCCGTCGAATTTGCTAAGGCATTGAAACTCGGCAATGGTCTGGAGCCGGGCGTCGAAGTTGGACCAATGTTCGAAAAGAAGGCATTGCTCAGCACCCAAGAACTGGTCGACGATGCCAAAAAGGTCGGAGCCAAGATTCTGACCGGCGGCCATCGCAGCGACCGCTTCGACAAGGGCTATTTCTTCGAGCCGACCGTTCTGAGCGAGGTGCCGCCCACAGCTAAAATGATGACAGAAGAACCGTTCGCTCCCGTTATGCCTATCCTCGGTTTTGACAACCTCGAGGCTGTCATCGCCGCCGCCAATAACACCCGTTACGGCTTAGCCGCCTATGTTTTTACCAACGACCTGACCACTGCCTTCAAGATGGCCGAAGGCATCGAAGCTGGCATTATCGGCGTGAATGACCCAGTACCGGCTACTCCACAATGCCCCTTCGGCGGAATGAAGGAGAGTGGCCTAGGACGCGAATTGGCCCACGAAGGATTGGAGGCTTACCTGGAGACCAAGTATATCGCCATCAAATTGCGTGACTAACCAGGGCAAGCGAGCGTTGCATACCTTTCAACAGCTGATCCCGGATCAACCGGTGATCTCGGATGGAAGGCCACCCGAATGCGTAAGTAGTCGCTGTGAAATCGTTACGGGATCTAGCCCGACAGAAAACTGCTATCTCGATAGCTTCCATCAAGCAAATTACGCTCTCAAAATGCACTAAGCCCAAACAATCACACGGTAGGACGTTTCCAATCGGAAACGTCCCGCCCTGTGATCAGTTGTGACCAGAGATTACCAACCCATCGGAACCCCATAGTTGTAGCCATAGAGTGGATAATAACCGAATCCATATCCGTAGGTGTTCATCGGCATGGGATAGTAGTAGAAACTGTTCATGGGAACCTGGTGTGAGACCGGTTGCATGGTCTGCGGGGGCACCGGCGCGGGAAGAGATGCAGGGGCAGTTGGTAGGCCAGATGGTGTCGGGGCAATAGCTGGGGCTGCCAGGGAAACCTCCACCGGAGCATCGCAGCCGACACATCCACCAATCACCGGTTCATGGCTATTGAAGTAGCCGAAAGTGAAACCATCGCCCAGAAAACTGCCGCCCATCTTACCACCAAAATAATCCCAAAGATGTTTGGGAGGGGCTGAAGTACGCGGATTGAGAAATGCATGTAGATGATCTTTCAGTGTGGGCTTGTAAAGCATGCCGCAGCCACTGAACGGATCGGCACAGCCGCCCATGCCCGGCAGGCCATGCCACGCCGCCACCGCTCCGCAAGGATACGCTGCCACCCCGTGCCAGCCATAGGTGTGCAAACCTGGATGGCCAAAAAAGCCACAGCCCAACAGACCACAGCGGTGGCCCGGACCATAACCCACAGGAAAACCACCAGCTAAATACGGAACACCGAAATAGCCGGCCGGTACCAACGTGCAGCCGTTGGCGTTCTCCACGGCACAGCAAGCCCGTGGCGAGAAAGCATTCCACGGCCCAGGGCAAGCGCTACAACTGCCGCACTTGCCATAATGAGGAATCAGGCCAAACGTCGCGGTGCCAGCAAAGGTTGAAGGGGCCGCTAACGCGAACACGCAAAGGATCAGCAAACGCTTCATGGTGGGGTCGCCTCCAGGGTATCCGGCCTAGGCATCTCCGCCATCATCCTGACGGCTGCCGAAGGCAAAAAGTATCCCTAGTAACATGACCCACAACCACGCACACGGCGCGAAATCTTGTTCAACGGGATCTGTTTTTCTCCCCGCTGCATAGGCACAATCGGTTTGGACCGAGGTCTGCTTGCAACCCGGCAGTTTTCTCAAGCCAGTGGATAACCAAGCGGCTTTTCGCTCAAGACGGCAGCTTCCATGGCTTGCGATATTCATAGCTGAGCATTTTCGCGGCCTGGGGGTCATCGAGGGTTTCTTTCACTGGGTCCCATTTCAACTTTTTGCCAGTGCGTAGGGCGATATTGCCCAAATGACAAACCGTCGCCGAGCGATGGCCGATCTCAACATCACAGATGGGCAATTTGCCGCTCTTGATGCATTGCAACCAGTTGGCATGATGACTGTTACTCTCGTATAAGCGAGTGGCTTTGTCGTCAAAAGTGTGCTTGGCCAGTTCTTTAGGGGTGGTTTCAATTTTGCCGCGGGTAACGAAAATACTGCCTTTCTCGCCGATAAATTCGGTACCGGTGCGTCCACCCATCGTCAGCGTCATCTTCACTCCGTTGGCGTAGGTGTATTGCACGGTGCAAGACTGAGGCACCTCGTACCACTTCTGCGGATGATAGCTGGCGGTCCCCTCGATCGCGATTGGACCAGTATCGTCCATCCCCAAGCCCCATTGGGCAATGTCTAAATGATGTGCGCCCCAGTTGGTCAACTGGCCACCCGAATAGTCCCAAAAAAACCGAAAATTGTAATGGACACGCTTGAGGTTGTACGGCCGCTTCGGTGCAGGGCCGAGCCAAAACTCGTAATCAAGCACCGCAGGCGGGTCGCTATCGGGCACAGGTGGCCCTTTGAAATTTACGCCCGGAATGCCGACCTTAACGGTGTGGACTTTACCAATCAGGCCGTTGCGCACCAGTTCGCAAGCAAAGCGAAACGTGTCATTGGAACGCTGCTGACTGCCGCACTGCACGATCGCTTTGTTGGCTCGTGCTGCCTTGACCATCGCTCGGCCCTCGGCCACCGTGAGCGTGAGAGGCTTTTCACAATAAACATGCTTGCCGGCGTTGCAGGCGTCGATGGTTGGTAGAGCATGCCAATGGTCTGGAGTGCTGATGACTACTGCGTCCAGTTCTTTCGATTCGAGCATCTTGCGGTAGTCCGAGTAGCTTTCGACCTTGCGATTCTTGGCCGAGTTGAGCACAGCATCCCTGGCCTTGCCTAATCGCTCGCTATCGACATCGCACAGGGCCACGGCGTGCTTCATCAGGACGCGGAGGTTGCTGGTTCCTTGGCCTCCCAGGCCGATGAAGCCCAAGCGCACCTGTTCGAGTGGTGAACGCTGTGCTTGCAGGGCTACAGGCAGCATCGGCAAGGTAGTGGCTGCCTGCACAAAGGTACGTCGGGAGAGCATGGTTTATCTCGTTGTTTTGTTGTTTCGGAAAGCGAACCTTTCAAATCCAATCGCTGGAGCTTCCTCTTTCTTTTACGACTCTCGCTGGATCACCGGCCAGTGGGTTGCTCTCATGCCGTCACGAACACGACCTGTTCGGGCGACCACACTCCGTGTTGTACGCTGCTCAACACCTCAAGTATCGCTTCCTGGTGTCACTAGAACTCTTCTCGCGAGAGCCGCTCCCCGGCTTGTCTTGTAACGATAGCCTCGCTTGAGCGCAGTAGAGGGAGCGGACCCCTCTTCCTTCTCCTTAGAAGAACTCCGTCATGCCGTTTGCCCAATGGTAACAGTTCGTACTCACCTCGCCGCTTGCCGACCGACTGATTAGGATAGTTCCTTAGCCCTCTCTGCGTTTTTAAGGAACCTTGTCATGAACACTAATCGCCGTTCGTTCCTCGCTGCCTCGGCTAGTGTGGTCGCTGCTCCGTTGCTTCTACGGGCTGCAGATTCGACCAAGAAACCGCTTTTTGACATTAGCTTGGCCCAGTGGTCGTTACATCGCGCTTTGCGAGCTGGCAAGTTAACCAACCTCGACTTCCCCGGCGTGGCCAAGAAGGACTACGGCATCCAGGCTGTCGAATACGTCAACCAGTTCTTCAAAGACAAAGCCAAGGATGAGAAATATCTAGCCGAACTGAAGAAGCGTTGCGAGGACAACGGCGTCGTCAGTGTGCTGATCATGTGCGACGGCGAAGGCTATCTCGGCGATGCTGACGAAGCCAAACGCAAGCAAGCCGTCGAGAATCACTATCGTTGGGTGGAGGCAGCTAAGTTCCTGGGTTGCCATTCCATCCGCGTCAATGCCTACTCCAGCGGCACCTACGAAGAACAACTCGGTCGCGCTGCCGATGGCCTACGTCGGCTTTGCGAATTCGGTGATAAGCATGACATCAACATCATCGTGGAAAACCACGGTGGCTTGTCCAGCAACGGCGAATGGCTCGCGGCCGTGATGAAAAAAGTGGATCACAAGCGTGTGGGTACCTTACCCGACTTTGGCAACTTCCGATTGGGTGATGGCAAAATGTATGACCGCTATAAAGGGGTCAAAGAGATGATGCCGTTCGCCAAAGGGGTTAGCGCTAAGTCACACGATTTTAACGACAAAGGCGAGGAGATTCACACCGATTACACCAAGATGATGACCATCGTCCTCGATGCAGGCTATCGCGGCTATGTGGGTATCGAGTACGAGGGAAGCAAACTCAGCGAACCTGAGGGGATCAAGGCAACCAAGAAGCTGCTGGAGAAAGTACGGGCCGAACTGACGCCCAAGTACACCAAGGGCTAAAAACCTTGCTGCCACGGCCTAGCCTCCCTCAACGGCCCAAGCGGAAAACCCGTCGCTGCTCCCGGTATGAATCCGTGAAACCCGTGGCCGACACTCGCTTCAGCTCACTCTGGAGATGTGCCAAAAATGGGTCGTATCAGGACCACTGGTGAAACCCTTGGCCAACACCCGCGGCGGGTAACTGGCTTTGCCTTAAGACCAACACTCCCACGCAGGATTTTGGTTCCTTTGATTTGGGAGATATGGGGTAACTGGCTTTGACTTGGCACCAACACTCCCACGGTCAAACTCTAACACGCCATGGCTCTGGCTTTGGCGTGTGGTCACGCCTTCTTATTAACGGCACGCCAAGTGCCGAAGTTCTAATGTTTCCTGCGGCCCCTCTCCCCCCAACACGAGGTATCTACCTCCGAGGTATCTACTTATGAATCGTCGTTCCTTTCTGGCTGCCTCCACGGCTTCACTTGCCGCCTCTTCGCTGCTCTGGGCTGACACCCCCGCCCATAAGCCGAAGCTGAAAAAAGCTGTCAAATATGACATGATCGCCATCGAAGGCTCCGCTGCCGACAAGCTCAGCCTGGTCAAGAAGCTTGGCTTCCAGGGGGTAGAAATCAACAGCCCCAGTCGTCTCGATCTAGACGAATTGAACAAAGCCGTAAAAGAAACAGGTATCGTCGTCCACGGTGTGATTGACTCGGTCCACTGGAGCCAGCCACTCTCGTCGCCGGATGAAAAAGTCCGCGCCAAAGGACTCGCCGCCTTACGCACCGCCCTGGCCGATGCCCAAAAGGTCGGAGCCGATACCGTGCTGCTGGTGCCCGGCGTCGTCAACAAAGACGTGACCTACGAACAGTGCTGGGAACGCTCGACGGCCGAGGTCAAAAAGGCTTTGGGCGAAGCTGAGAAGGCTGGCGTGAAGATCGCCATCGAGACGGTGTGGAACAACTTCATCACCAAGCCGGAGCAACTCATCGACTATGTCGATCAGTTCAAATCACCCTGGGTCGGTGCCTACTTCGACATTAGCAACATGCTCAAATATGGCGTACCCGCTGAAACGTGGATCCGCAAACTAGGCCAACGCCTCCTCAAATTTGACTTCAAAGGCTACAGCATCGAAAAGGCCAAGAAGACCGGCAACGAGTGGGACGGCTTCAAGGTCGAGATCGGTGAAGGCAGCGAAAATTGGCCCGAAGTCCTCAAAGCTCTCGCTGAGATCGGCTACAACGGCTGGGCCACGGCGGAGGTAGCCGGCGGTGGGGAGAAACGCCTCGCGGAGATCTCGGCCCGAATGGACAAGGTACTGGGCTTGAAATAATTGCCCCCAGCCGAAACGGACCTTGAAAGGACTGCACCCAAGCCGAAACAGGTCTTGAAGGAACTGCACCCAAGTCGAAATAAGTCTCGACGAGATTGCACCTAAAGTGAAACGGGTCACGGGGCGTCATGCAGTGCCGCCCCACGGGATCGAACCGTGACCTGGACCTTCGGAGGATGCCGTGCGGCTTCACTACACCACCAGGACTCAACCCTTCCTTTTCACCACTAGGATTTCACTATGCGGAGAACGTGGGAGCCGAACCCCCATGATCCAAGGTGCAAACTTGGTGCCTTCCTAAACTCAGGCCATCAGCCCGTGATCCTGCTCAGCGACTTTCGCGTTGCCAGGCCCGCTTAGCGGCGGCACGCTTGGGATGCTTGCCACAGCCAAACCGCACTGCCCGTGGGGTCACGCGGTGGCCGCGAGCCACCCGCGACGATGCGAGCTTGATTGTTAGTTGAAACCCTTTCATATCATAGCTCACTGAGTGTTTCCGGTCGGACTCGATTCCTGACGGCGTATTGTGAAAACACGCAGTCGCATTAGAAGAACGAATCAACTAGAACAGATGAGAATGTTTGCCTCGTAAGCAGGATTCTGTTCGTGACCACCATTTCTCTACTGCACCTACCAGGCCCTCATCGCCCTGCTCACCGGCTGGGGCCTATTTGGCTTGCACCCTCCGAGGTCCGATCGATACGCTTCCCGCTCGTTGCCGACGGGGCCTCTCTCCCTCGTTAAGCAGCGGTGTCCTGACTTTCCTCCAGAGCCTCACGGCGTCCAGCGGTGGTCCGGGCAAGCATTCTCATCTGGTTATATTGTTCGGTCCTCTGGTCAAGGTTGCAAGAGGCCAAAGAACCAGGGGCCGGGGTCATCGAGGATACCGAGCTTCTCCCAAGGATACAAATACAAGCAGATGTAAACTATTTTAATTTGTAAATCAATCGATTCGATACGAAATCGAAAGCAGTTTATGGGTCTGAACCGTCGTATGCCCCTTGCGAATACGGTTGTTTGGGATTTTGTGACTACAATTTTTCGTGGTTCTCACCAATCAAGACCCAAGGGGGAATGAAAAGGTTCGTGAATAAAAAGGGAAATTTGGCCCCGATCCGAGCGAAGGTAACAGAGAGCAACCCCTTGATTTTCCTCGAAATGCTAGGGACGATACTAAATGTACATTAGTACACAAACCCAACTGGGAGATCGCTGCATGTCCCCCTCTGTAAAACCCAGCGAAGACTGGTTGCGCCAAATTCATCAACGCATCTGTGATCGAGATGTTCTGGCTCCACAGGAGTTGTGTGTCGCTCTCTTGCGCCCTTTGTCCGATTTCTTGCAACGTCGATTCCCGGCAGTCGACTCACACCTCTGCGACTCCGCTGCTACCGATGCCATTCTCGAGTACCTGTCTCGGCCACATCTGTTTGACCCGGATCGACGATCGCTCATCGGTTACTTGCGAATGATAGCCCAATGCGATCTGCACAATCTCTCTCGAAGCGAAAAGCGTCATAAGCATGTCGCACTACCTCCCGAGCCAGGGAAGGGTTCTCCGGGCGGTGCCTTGGAGTCTTTAATCGAGGCTGAGCAACAGCAACTAGCACGAGATCAAATCGCAGCCATCGCGGAGCGATTGTCCCAACGCGATCGCGTTGTGCTTCAGTTGATGCTCGACCAGGAACGCCGTACTCCGGTTTTTGCTACCGCTCTGGGCATCGAGCAGTTGTCCCAACAAACTCAGAAACGCGAAGTGAAACGCTCGAAAGATCGCATCAAAAAACGCATTCGTCGCGGAGAGGACCATGTCTGACCCACTTGTCCTGATGGCAGAACGTGCTCGTCAGGAGCCGTACTTTTTCGGCCATCTGTTGGAACGCTACGCCCAGTCGGAGGGGCTGGATGATGCAGCGTTGGCTGCTCGTTTGGGTATTGCTCCTCAAGCGCTGCTGTTGTTGCGCCTAGCGGGTTGCCCCGCGACCGAGCCGGCCCGCCGCCGCCAGGATATCCAAATATTGGCCGACGCTCATGGGATCGATCCCCAGATACTCATGTGTGTGGTAAAACATGCGCTGGCCCTGAAGCATCTGCAGACTCTAGCCCCCCGTAGTGACTTTGCTCGCGAACCGGGCTATCTGCTGGCCGCTCGGGATGCCGAACCTCACCCGAGTTCGGCTGCTCGGGATGCCGAACCTCACCCGAGTTCGGCCGATTCCCCAGAGGACCACGACCGATGAGCGTGCCATTGTGGGCCTGGGAGTTGGCCCAGAAGTTCTGGATGCAAACCGTTCCACGCGACGACCTGTTCCAGGCAATCAACCATTCGCCCTTCGACCTGGCAATTTTGGAACGGCCTAGGTTGTGCCTAAGCCATGTCCGCGATTATCTTCGCCGGGCCTCAATTCCTGTCCCGCCGACCATCGACGATCGCCCCTTGAGGGCTTGCCTCGTCGCACGGGGCAACGGCGGTTTGATCTTTCTAGATAGTGAGGATCCGCTGGAAGAACGCCGTTTTTCCCTGGCCCACGAGTTGGCCCATTTTCTACGTCATGAATGGCAGAGAAGCCAGCGTCGCGGTGCGCTAGATGATTTAACCTCACTAGGGGATCGCCTATTGGGCATTCTTCGCGGCCTGGAATGCGATTCATTTGCTCACATGCTGGCACGCTTTCCCGATGGCATCCCCCCCGCCGTTGCTCGGCTCGAAGCCGAGGCCGACACCCTGGCCGTCGAACTGCTGGCCCCCGAGCAGGAGGTCCGCCAGCTGTCCTACGATGCCACATCGGCACAAAAGGTCTATCGGGATCTGTTCGGGTTGCCCGAGGGCATCGCTGCTCGCCAGGCGAAGTGGTTGTTTCCCGGACCAGCTGAAAGCCCCTTAACCGATCGTCTCCGTCAACTGCTGCGAACGAGTCGAACTTCCGATCTTTCGAGGGAAACTTGATCGAAAGGAACTTTGCATGACCCGGCAACGTCGCTCTTCTGGCTTCGGTCTGACGCCTACGCCCCAACTGTTTGAGGAACAGTTTGCTGAGTCGTTTGAACGGGTTTTGAATCACTCCAGCTGGCTGCAACGCCGTGATCCCACCCTGGAATATCAACGCATTTGCCAAGAGGTCGAGGCTGCTATCCGCGATGAGGACGACGCCACCCGCACCTTACGGCAACAGCTGCTGCCCGCTCTGGCGGATTCGGCTCGTGTCGAGGGGGCGGGCGTCTATCAAGCCGATCTGGGCTATGTGCAGCAGTTGCAATACGACATCCTTTTTGCGGGCAATGCACAAGCATGTGATGGTATCTCTCAAATACATGATAGTTTGGCTACCACCATCTACCAACTTGGTATTGCCCTTGTCTCGTATGGCGGCCACGAGAACTGTTGGCACCAAACGCTGTTTCGCCGGGATCTGCGTTCGCATCATCCCGATGCTAGTGAGCAGGTACTGGCGTTGTTGCAACGACGCGAGCAGCGCCCAGGTTCGGATCACGATAGCCGGGAACAAATGACGGAGCTAGCACGCCGCGGCATCTTGTTGTTTATGGAGCGCGAGATCCTCACTCATGTTGCCACGGCGCTTTGGCGTATTGGACATGGCAGTCCCGCACCGCTGGAAATGGTGGCGACAGGCTACAGCGATCTGGTAGTGCGTTCGATCCGGCTCATCCGCGCTTTGTTGGCCCATGAACGCTTTCTCTTTGTGGCCAGCGATCAATCCAATCGCATGCTTGCGACTATCGGCAACTGTTTGCGGCCGATGGAATTTGTGGTGATTGATTCATTGAATCATTATCCGGGGCTGAAGCTGGACCACTGGAACCCCGACTTCCCCGCCGGGGCCGATCTTCGCTGGAATCCCTCCGATGCCGAGCCGATCCCCTTGCACGAATGGCTGCGCCGCTTCCGCGAGGAGGTCGCCACGCAAATGGTCTACGGCCTGTTCCGCGCCAGTCCATTAGCCCCAGCGCGTGTCTTTTTCGCTCATCGCAAGCATTCGCACACGGCCGCCCATCTAGCCCTGGCCGATAGCTGCATGCTCGAAGTGCGTGGGTTTCCGCTGTTGATCGACTTGGCCGATCGCACCTGTCGGGCCATTTACGGCGGCGGGACTCTGCAAGAGATGACCGAAGCCGCCTACGCCCGTGCCGGGGTGCCGTTTCCCTATCCGAGCGAGCAGGATACTCGGCTATGGCGTTAACTCGCCGAAGCTCACAGGGCTTACCTGGCACAACTCATGGTTTAATCGAATTATTCAGCTTGTGAACAGAGGGAGAACGTTGCATGTCTATTCTCAATCGCGAGCAGATGGATGAGGATCTGACCCTAGTCCGTCAGACTACCCAGCCCACCGATTCACCCGACGATGGCTCGATCGGCCGGACCACTTTTGATTCCCCCTCCAGCGAGGATCTCCTGCTAACGGTGTTACTATCCCAGGAGCGGGTGCAGATCGTTCC
>JBDNDE010000160.1:0-11041 GCA_046719305.1 Gemmataceae bacterium
CGATCTGGCCAACTACGTTCAAGATGGTGCCCATCTGGGCCAGCCGCATGCCGAAGCGGTCAATGAATTCCTGAAGGGCAAAATCGCTGTCCAGTTCGTCGTTTTCCAGTCGCTCCAGGAGATCGCTGACCAACTGGGCGTAGGCTCGCTCTACCTTGGGGAGCATGGCCCGGCAGCCTTTGGCCAATTCGGGGAACTCTTCCTGCCAACGAGCGATGAACGAACGCCAACGGGCTCCATGATCGGCAGCAGCGGCCGCTTGACGGGCTAGTTGCAGTTGCTCGCGTTGAATCTCTAGCAGTTGCCTCAACACCTCCAGCATTTCGGCCGGCGTAGCGAGCGGCAGCGGTTTTTCGACTGGGGTGGTTGTGAACGAACTAGAGACATCCACCTGAAAATTCATGATCACCCCTCGTCTTTCCACCCAATTGGCCGAAGCCCACCTATCAATTTTAGCATCGCTTGTAGGAAAAGGAAGAGTGCAACGACGACGAAGCTGTCAGGATCGAGGCACATGGATCGTTTGTTCGCGATCGGGACCGACCGACACGAAGCTTACCCGCACTCCCACCCGCAACGCTACCTGCTCGACGTAGTGTTGGGCGGCCAAGGGGAGATCATCAAACGATCGTATCTGAGTCAGGTCGCATTGCCAGCCTGGCAACGTCTCGTAGATTGGTCGGCACCGCGCTAGTTGGGCGGCGTCGGCCGGAAACCGCTCCAGCCGTTGTCCGTCACACTCATAAGCCACAGCAATGGAAATCCGATCGGCCACACTCAGCACGTCCAGCAGCATCAGGGCAATCTCATCGACTCCGTTGAGCGCGGCGGTGTATCGCAAAGCCACCGTATCGAGCCAACCACAGCGGCGCGGCCGACCGGTTACCGTGCCGAACTCCCGGCCGGCTTGGCGGATGCGTTCACCCATATCGTCGTGTAATTCGGTTGGAAACGGTCCACCGCCCACTCGCGTGGTATAGGCCTTGACAATGCCGATGACCCGCCTCAGATGGCGAGTGGGCACCCCCGAGCCGCTCCACACTCCCGCAACGCTGCTATTGCTGCTAGTTACATAGGGATAGGTGCCGTGGTCCACATCGAGCAGGCTGCCCTGGGCCGCCTCGAAGAGCAAGTTTTTTCCCTCGGCCAAGCCAGCCAACAAGCGTTCGCTGGTATCGCAGACATAAGGGCGCATCTGTTCGCCAAAGGCCGCATAATCGCGAAAGAGCGTCTCAGCATCAAAGGTGCGAGCGTCGTCTGACAGACTTTGCAACAGGCGATTTTTATACGGAACGATGGCACGCAGCCGCTCTCGCAGAAGCTCCGGTTGCAACAACTCGCCAACCCGTACACCGCGAAGCCGACCTACTTTGTCTTGGTAGCATGGGCCGATGCCCCGTCCGGTGGTGCCGATGGCGCTGTGGGCAGCGGCCCCTTCTTGAAGGCGTTCTTCTTCGATGTGATAAGGGAAAATCACATGGGCATGATTAGAAACCAATAGATTCGAACCGACGGCTACCCCGGCTTGACGGAGATTGCTGAGCTCTTCCAAAAAACGCGGCGGATAGACCACGACTCCGTTAGCGATCACCGAAGTGACGCGCGGCTCCAGCACCCCTGTGGGCAGCAGAGAGAGTTTGTAGGTCTGCCCGCCCCGAACGATGGTGTGCCCGGCGTTGGCTCCGCCATTGTATCGAATGACGAAATCGTTCTGCTGGGTCAGCAGATCGACGATTTTGCCCTTGGCTTCATCACCCCATTGGAGGCCAACAACGCAGGTGGCAGGCATGCAACTTCCTCGTAGTTCAGGCAGTCGGGCGGACCGAAGCATTGTGCAAGCCAGGGCAGGACTCGGCAAGAGGGGACAGACCAGCGGTCCCCCCCGGTCAAGCGTCTAGGATCGGTTGCAGCCGATTTTTCGCGCTTGACACACGACCAGCCGATCCATTACCTAAGACTAAGCTGCTCACGACGGGCAGAATCTGGGCTAAGGTAGCCTCTTCGGTGTGATGTGATGGACACATCCCGAGGAGGTTTTTTTTCGTCGGCAAAGTTGCCTCGAAGATTGGTTCCCGCCGGACCGAACGTTTCAGCCCATTCAAACCTTGATCTGCATGAAACACACGGAGGGATTCACCATGCTCGTTGTCACACGTCGTCCGGAAGAGGCTGTCGTCATTGATGGAGATATTCGCGTGGTGGTGCTGGGGATCGTGGGCAACCGCGTTCGCCTGGGCATCTCGGCCCCTGACTCCGTCCGCGTCTTCCGCCAAGAGTTATTGACCGCGACCGAGGCCGGCAGCGACCACTACACTGTGGTGGAGGCGGAGATGGTCTAGGCACCGGTTGGGGGGTCGAGCGAGGGGAGAGAGCGGCGAACAGAAATTGCCAAACCCCCCTTCCACTCGGCTGATTTTCCGTTACAATACCGACTAACTTAAGTTACACCGAACCCCGGTTGAGTCATCCGCCGGGGGTCGTTTGTTTGCACTCGGGCCGCAGAAAGGACACGGGTGGGCCATGCCCAAAATGAAAACGCACAAGGCTTCGCGGAAACGCTTCCGCGTCACCGCCAAGGGCAAACTCATGCGTGCCCAGGCCGGTAAACGCCACCTCAATAGCCACAAGAGCGGCAAACAACTCCGCAAGCTCCGCGGTACCATTGCCGACGGCGGCAACATCGCCAAGAAGTACGTTGTGGCAATGGGCGGGCACTAACGATCCGCGAAGCATCCCTTTAGCCAGATGAGAATCGACCGATGACACGAGCCAGAAGCGGAAAGACGGTGCTGCGTGGTCGCAAACGTCTCCGCAAACTTACAAAGGGTTTCCGACAGGCAAGGCACCGGCTGTATCGCCAGGCGGTAGTGACCTTGCTGCGTGCTCGCGCGTTTGCTTATCGGGACCGTCGTACCCGCAAGCGGATGATGCGGCGGTTGTGGATCATCCGCATCAACGCCGCCTGCCGAGCACGGGGCATGCGTTACAGCATGTTCATCGCGGGACTGCAACGGGCCAACGTGATGTTGGATCGCAAAAGCCTGTCGAACCTGGCCATTCACGATCCCGACACCTTTACCAAACTGGTCGAATTGGCCCGGCAACACCTGCCAGCTGGGCTGAAATGATCCCTGACCGGGGGCAAGGATGAAGGGGGTCGAAGGCAGGCAACGTCCTTCATCCCCCCTTCTTCTTTCGTCCCGGGAACCGTCCCTATGGTCGATCTGTCCGATCTCGAATCCCGCGCGATGGCCGAGTTGGCTGTCGCCACCGATGAGGCCGCTCTGCGGGCTTGGAACTCTCGCTACTTCGGCAAAGAGGGGCAAGTCCCGCTGGCCTTGAAGGCGCTCGCCTCAATCCCCAATGATCAAAAGAAATCCTACGGTCAAGCGGTCAATCGTCTGAAGGAAACCTTGACCAGCGCCTTCGAAGCGGCTCTAGCTACGGCACGTGAACGGGCTTTGGAACACAGCCTGGCCACCGAACGGCTTGACGTCACCTTGCCTGGTCGCCCTGTACCTCGGGGCCGACTGCATCCTTCGACACGCACGTTGCGACTGATCTACAACATCTTTGCCGACCTGGGCTTTCAGGTGTACCGCAGCCGAGAGGTTGAGGACGATGAGACGAATTTCGGCTTGTTAAACATGCCCCCACATCACCCAGCGCGGGATATGTGGGACACCTTCCACACGACGACCCCGGGCGTGTTGCTACGCACGCACACCTCGCCGGGCCAGATCCACGTCATGCGTGAGTTGTGCCCGGGGCCAATCCGCGTCATCTTGCCGGGCATGTGCTACCGCTACGAGCAAATCACGCCCCGCAGCGAAATCATGTTCCATCAGGTCGAAGGGCTGGTCGTCGGCAAAGGCATCACCCTGTGCGACCTCAAAGGCACGGTGTTGGCCTTCGCTCGGCGACTCTTCGGCGAGCAACGGCAAATTCGCATCCGTAGTAGCTACTTTCCCTTCACCGAGCCGAGCATCGAGGTAGACATCGACTGGCCTAAGGACGACCCCAACGCCGATCGCCTCACCAAGGGGACCGGCTGGCTAGAGATTATGGGCGCGGGCATGGTTCATCCCACCGTCTTACGTAACGGCGGCTACGACCCGGCGATCTACAGCGGCTTCGCCTTCGGCATGGGGCCGGAACGCATCACCATGCTCCGCCATGCTATAGACGACATTCGCCAGTTCTGGGCCAACGACCTGCGGTTTCTACGCCAGTTTTAAACAGAGAGCTTCCATCACCAAACACGCCAACAGCACGAAACGAACTGGATCGGCCTAACTCTTTCGCGGGTGCTTCTTCGTGCCCTTCGTTTGTTTGGTGGAGATATGTTGGGAGATTGCACACGATGAAGGTGCCTTTGAAGTGGTTGGCCGATTATGTCGATCTGGTAGTCCCGCCCGAAGACTTGGCATGGCGGTTGACCGTCGCGGGGCTAGAAGTGACCGGGGTTCGCTCGTTCGGCTTGCCGGTGCCTGAGGGGCTGAAAGTCCGCCAGGATGAACCCGGTCCAGTATGGGACCGCGACAAGGTGTTCACTGCCCGGCTGCTCCGTGTGGACAAACACCCTGATGCCGACAAACTCAAACTGCCGATCGTGGAGTATGGCCAGGGCCGTCAAATGCAGCTGGTCACCGGTGCGCCCAACATTGCCGTGGGCGACTCAGGGCAAAAAGTGGTCATCGGCTTGGCCGGCACTACTTTCTGGGATGGCCACGTCAGCCCCAAGAAGCTCGCTAAGCTGGTTCCTAAGCCGGTACGCGGCATCCCAAGCGAAGGGATGGTGATGTCGAACTTTGAATTAGGCATCAATGACGAACACGAAGGCATCATCCTGCTCGAAGACGAGGCTCCCGTCGGTGTCCCGTTTGCCGACTATGCCGGCGACCTAGTGCTGGAAATCGACGTGCTGCCCAACATGGCCCGTTGTCTAGCGATGGTCGGTGTCGCCCGGGAAGTGGCCGCCCTGACGGGGCAACAGCTTAAGCAGCCGACGACGCCAAACGTGCCGAGTGGACCGGCAATCTGCGGTCGGGTCGAGGTGCGCATCGAGGATACACGACTGTGCCCGCGTTATGCTGCCGCGTTGATCCAGGGCGTCAAAGTAGCACCCGCTCCCGGACAGATGGCGCGACGCCTTACCTATGCCGGCATGCGACCGATCAACAACTTAGTCGACCTCACGAACTATGTCATGCTGGAGTACGGCCAACCTTTGCACGCGTTTGATTATGATGTGCTGAAGGCACGTGCCGGTGGCCAGGCTCCAACCATCGTGGTACGCCCCGCCAAACCGGGGGAAAAGCTCACCACGCTCGACGGCAAAGACCGCACCCTGACCCCCGAAATGCTGGTCATCGCCGACACTCAGGGGCCAATTGCCTTGGCCGGGGTGATGGGCGGGCTAGAGACCGAAGTGACTCAGCAGACAGTCAACGTCCTTTTGGAGTCGGCTTCTTTTGATGCGGTGAGTATACGCCGCACGGCTCGGGCCTTGGACCTGAACAGTGAAGCCAGCAACCGCTTTGTCAAAGGGGTGCATCCCGATCTGGTTCCCGTCGCCTTAACGCGTGCAGCAGCCCTGATGGCCCACGTCGCTGGTGGGGCTGTGGCGTCTGGGAGCGTTGATGTATATCCGTCGCCTGTGCCGCCACGCTCTATCGAGTTGCCCTTGCGCGAAGTACGCCGGCTGCTAGGAGTCGAGGTGCCCCTATCGGAGTGCGTCCGGCTGTTGGAAAGCCTTGAGTTCACCGTCACGCCCGGTCCTGAGGCGCTCACGGCAGTGGTGCCCGGTCATCGCTTGGACATTCAGGAGGGCCCCGCCGACCTGATCGAGGAGATTGCCCGACTGCGGGGCTACGACGAACTGCCCGCTACGCTCTTGGCCGAGCCACTTCCCGCACAACGGGGCAATGAGGCACTCGCATTCGAGGAACACCTGAAAGATCTGTTGGTGGCATTAGGGTTACAAGAGGCCATTTGTTACGCGCTCACGACACCGGATCAAGAAGCGATGTTAACAACTGGTCCGTATGTTACATTGGCCAATCCCATTAGCAGTGAACGAACGGTGATGCGTCGCGACCTGTTGCCCGGCTTGCTCCAAGCAGTGGAACGCAACTTCAAGCATAGCGACGCGGTGCGATTCTTCGAGATCGGCAGCGTTTACTTGCCGCGCGAAGGGCAGACATTGCCCGACGAGCCGCGTCGGTTGGCGATCGTGCTGGGCGGGTATCGCGGTGCAGAACACTGGAGCGATGGGGGAGCACGCTTGACGCTCAGCGTGGATTTCTACGACCTCAAGGGCCTCATCGAGGCCCTACTCACTGATCTGCATGTGTCTGCAAACTATCGTGTTGGCAAGTCACCTGCTTATCATCCGGGTAAATGTGCTGAAGTGACCACTGGTGAGACGGTGCTGGGCGTCTTCGGCGAACTACATCCGCGACTGGCAACCCGCTTTGGTCTGAACGGTAAACCCATTGTAGCGGCCGAGTTCGACCTGGAGAAGTTGCGAGCCGCCGTGCCGCCGCGTTTTGTTTATGTGCCGTTCTCGACGTTCCCAGCGGCTAAGCGGGACGTAGCGGTGATTGTACCCGAGGAGACGCCCTGCGAGCGGGTCGAAGCCGAGATTAAGGCGGGCGGCGGAGCATTACTTCGCGAGGTCACGCTGTTTGACGTGTATCGCGGCGAGAGCATTCCAGCGGGAACTAAGAGTCTGGCGTTTGCGATGACCTTCCAGGCCGATGACCGCACCCTAAGCGACAAGGAGATCGAGAAAGCGTTCAAAGCGGTCCAAGGCCGGCTGAGCCATGTTCTCAAGGCGACGATCCGCGACCATAAGGCCTAGGACAAGCCGTATTATCCGCCCCGAGTATCCCGACTAGACACTGGCCGCAGTTGAGCGCATAATTCGCCTACCGGCCTAGGGGCTAGTTGCCTCGAAAGGACGCGGCCAACTGCCTTCAAGGGCTGTGAACGTGAACATTCGTCTCTTTGTCGATCTTGGAAAATATCTCCTAGCCGTCGGTCTGCTTAGCTGGGTTGTCTGGGCCAACTGGACACCTACCGCCCCGCCGCGTGCGGTGGCCTCCTTGGCCACTAGCCTCGTGGGGTTGCTCGGCTCGCCGGCAGGTGGTCTGCTCGGTGTCTCTGCCCTGGTACCGGGTCGCTTAGAGCCGCCGGGCTTGGGGTATGTCTGGCATCATCACATCGAACGGGCCCAACCAGTCCGGCTGAATCTGCTACTGGCGGCCCTGGGGATCTATGGGGTCGCCCTGGTGTTGACCCTATTGCGCTGGTATCTGCTGGTACGTGCTCTGGGGTTGAGCTTATCCCTCGTTGAGGCTTTTCGTTTCGGCCTCATTGGCATCTTCTTCAACACCTTCCTTCCCGGAGCTGTCGGCGGCGACATCATCAAGGCGGCTGCTTTAGCGCGGGCACAGGTCCGACGTACTGCCTCGGTTGCTACGGTCCTCATGGATCGGGCGATTGCCTTGTGGGCGTTGGTGTGGTTCGTTGCCCTGCTGGGGGGGAGCGCCTGGTGCCTCGGCTGGCTCGAAGGGCCGCGTTCTTCCACTGCCTTCACGATTCTTCGCTTTGCCTGGATTCTCGCCGGCGTCAGTGGTCTGGGGTGGTTGCTACTAGGCTATCTTCCTGCACGTCGGGCTGACCGTTTTGCCGAGCGTTTGACCAGGCTGCCTTGGGTCGGCAATGCAGCCGCAGAGTTTTGGCGTTCGGTGTGGATGTATCGCAATCGACAGGCAACCATTGCTCTGGTCATGCTCATCACCTGGGTCGGCCAAGTCGGTTTTCTGTCATCGTTTTACCTGGGGCTGATGGCGTTCTGGTCGCCGGTGATGGGGCCTGTGCCAAGCTATGTACAACATTTTCTGCTGGTACCGATGGGACTGGTCATGCAGGCGTTGGTCCCCACTCCGGGCGGCGCGGGCGGCGGCGAATGGAGCTTTGGAGCCTTGTATTTACTCTTTGGCGCGGCCGAGGCCAACGGGGTGTTGGCGTCGCTGGTGCAGCGGCTCTTTAGCTGGTTGGTTGGTCTGATCGGTTACGGATTTTACCTGTGGTACCGACCAGCCGTGGAAGCGTCCCAGACGGAGCAACCGATACCAGCGGCCCCAGCAACGCTCGAACCGACCGCGCGAGTCGTGGCTGGGTAGCGGAAAGAACTTGATCGAGTCGATAGGATGAATGCAACAGGAGTTTCGCCCGTGCGCTCCAACCCGTGAGGGAGTCATGCGCTTTGAGTTGAATCGGCTGGTCTTTGAGACTCCCCGTATCATCGTTCATCTTTGGTCGCCTTGGCGGTGCAGTCAATTGGAACACCAGCTGTTCCATGCCGTCACCCAAGTCAAAGGTGCCCAGGCGGTCGAGGCGAATGACGAGCAGCAAGTGATACTCAAGGACGAACGGACCAGCCAACAAGCGTTGCTGGCTATCCTGCGAACGCTCAAGGGTTGGCAAGAAGAAGCCTCCGAAGCCGGCGGCGAACGCCGGGTCTGGCGTTGGCTGTTGGAAGGTGACATGGACGAAGCAGGTTACGACCACAACGGCGAGCCTGCTAGCCTCTGGTGTTTTTTACGGGTCGGTCTGGAGCGTGGCGGACTAGGCGAACCCGAAAAAGGCGAAGATGTCGACCTCGACGGCTTTGGACTCGAAATCACTGGTTTGGGGTCGGCCCGTTGATGCCCCCGTGGAAGTCGCCCTACTGTTGAACTTCCCTTTTACTCCGATCAGCACCAACCGGAAGGATTCCTCTATGGGTCGCACGGCACTGCTTGTCGTTTGCCTGGCCAGTGTCCCGGCCTGTGCTTCGTTATTTCCTCGGCCGTTTCAAGTGGAGCGTCTCAACCGCCAACTGGGTGGTCGAGTGATCGACTTCACGCGAAATCACGGGGCTGACCGCCGCCTCTTCTCCACCGCTTTGGGCGAGAAACGCGATCTGTACGTCTATGTGCCGCCCAACTACGATCCATGCCGGCAGTATCCACTGGGAATCGTGCTGCATGGCTTCGGCCAGGATGAACGTTCGTTTTTAGAGCAGGTGATTCGGCCTCTGGATGCAGCAATCCTAGCCGGGAAGTTGCCGCCCCTGATTCTGGCCTGTCCCGATGGCACGCCGTTTGGCCGGAGATGCTTGTTCACGGCAGGGACATTTTTTCTGAACAGTCGTCTGGGAGCGTTTGAGGATTACATCGTTCAAGATATTTATCCGTTTCTCCTGAAGAACTATCCGATTCGCCCAGAACGCGAAGCGCATGTTTTGCTAGGTATTTCCATGGGCGGTGGTGCAGCTTTTGCCAAAGCCATCAAATATCCCCAGCATTTCGGCTTGGCCGCGGCGGTGTTTCCTCCAGTGAACTTGCGTCATGAATCGTGTCGAGGCCGTTATCTTGACGATTTCGACCCGGCGTGCTTTCGGCTGCGGACCAATTTCAGTCGCGGACTGGAACCCGTCGGTCGTTTCTATGGTGGTTTGATTACCATACGGCAGAATCAAGTCGTGGTACCGCTTTTTGGCCGCAACAACCCCCTTACTGCAATCCTGATTGCCGAAAACAACCCGCTGGAGATGATCGACTTGTATCAGTTGAAACCGGGTCAGGTGCAGTTCTTCTTAGGCTACGGTGGGCGTGACGAGTTCAACATCGACGCTCAGGTCGAGGGGTTTCTGTACCTTGCTCGCCAACGCGGCCTGGAGGTTGAGGTCGCTTACGACCCAAACGGTCGGCACAATGTGCAAACGGCCCTGAAACTCTTGCCTGCGGCCTTGGACTGGCTACGTCCGCGGTTACAGCCCTATGCCCCGCGTTAGCTCGTCGCGCTTTTGTTGCAGACGGCTGCTTTCTTGGCCGAAGCAACAGAAGCAAGGCCCTGCCGATCTTTGTACCCTTGCTGAGCAGCAACGTCGTACAATGGGGCAGAGTCCTCCATGCGAAAGGGATCGGCCATCATGGCAACCGATGTACGGCTTAAGGAAGAATTGCCAGAGATTACCGAGGCGATTGTGGCCACCTATGCCGAATGCAGCCGAACGACCCATCTGGGGCATCGACCGCTTCCCAGCCGCGAGGCGGTCATCAGCATGATCGAAGATCTGCTGGATGTGCTGTATCCGGGAATCTGGCGTAGGCAAAATTTGCATATAGGAAATGTCGAGTACCACGTCGGAGATGTGATCGACGGTCTCCATGATCAATTGATCACTCAGTTTGCGCGTGCCTTGCGACACGAGCATAGTTGCATGCCCCAGGCCGAACGGCCTGAAGTGGATTTCGAGGCGTTGGCCCAGAGTAAGGCGATCGAGTTACTGCGACGGATTCCCGAGTTGCGTAAGGTGTTGGAACAGGATGTCGAGGCAGCCTTTACAGGTGACCCTGCCGCTAAGAGCTATCATGAAATCATCTTTTGTTATCCGGGGTTGGAAGCGGTGACTATCTACCGGCTGGCCCATGAGATTTTCCTGCTGGGCGTGCCGTTGGTGCCTCGCATGATGACCGAGTACGCCCATGCCAAAACCGGTATCGACATTCACCCCGGTGCTCGGATCGGTCCCGGCTTCTTCATCGACCACGGTACCGGGGTCGTCATCGGTGAAACCTGCGAGATTGGCCGTAATGTCAAGCTGTATCAGGGGGTCACCTTGGGAGCGCTATCGTTCCCGCGCGATACGGCCGGAAACATCATCCGCGGCAAGAAGCGACATCCCACGCTGGAAGATGAAGTAGTGGTATACGCCAACGCCACCATCTTGGGGGGTGAGACGGTGATCGGCCGACATGCCGTGATCGGCTCGAACGTCTGGCTGACGCAGAGCGTACCTGAGGACACCGTGGTGACTCTGGAGAAGCCGAATCTCCGATTTCGAGGTCCACGCCGAGAGACGATTGCACCCGAGGGGTAGCAAGGAATTACGTCGGTGCGCAATTTTTTTTCCGTTTTTCTGCGAAAAACCCCTTTTCAATCTGCGAAACGGTGGTTATGATGGGATTGGCGCCGGAGGTTGTAT
>JBDNDE010000161.1:0-11027 GCA_046719305.1 Gemmataceae bacterium
CACGCCTCAGTTGCGCGAACGCTTGTTGAACGATTACAACCGTGCTGCTCTGGAAGATGCGGCCAGTTGGTTGAAAGATCATGTCTACGCCAATCACAGCGGCTGGACCGGTTCACTGCTGCCAACGGATTCGCGAAGCGGCTCGTCGGGAAACCGGCTCCGGGCGTATGGGCTATTAGACGCTCAGGCGACCGAGATGTCTGGCGAGGGGAAGTATGACCTCATCTACCTCACTGAGGCGTTGCGCTTTCCTACCGGACAAGGCGACTACCGTGACCTGCGGGCCGGCATGTTTTTAGCGCTGCCTCAGGGCGGTTATCAGGGGACACCCGGCTATGGCGGCACCTGGACCGAACGGATGATTCCTTACCTGGGCCGCAAGGACGCGAGCAACTACCCGCTCACCGAGCCAGGCAAAGCGCGTGGCGTATTGGCTCCGCCGTTACTGCGGGAGGGGGAACGGGTCCAAGCAGAGTGGTTGTACAAGTTCCTGCTCGAACCAGGGGTAATTCGGCCGGAGAACTATATGTTGCTGCGGATGCCGCGTTTTGCCCTTAGCCAGGACGAAGCCCGCGCGTTGGTCGATTATTTCACCGTGGTGGCGCGACGGCTCAATCCCCGCAGTGGACCTGAGAGCCCTTACACCGCCATCGCTCAACAAAGTGAAAGCTACTGGAAACAGCAGGCGGCCCGATATGAAGTGATGGCCAAAGCCAAGCTTGCAGAGGTCGAAGCAGCCTTGAAAGATCCCGCCCAGCAAGCTCAGCATGCCGAACTAAAGAAGCTGGCTCAAGGGCTGAAAGCCCAACTCGCCCCCGGACCAGGAACCAGCTACGAGCGGGCGGCCTTTCAGTTGCTCACAGATAAGAACCTGTGCATCAGTTGTCACAACGTCGGTCCAATTGTCACTCCCGCACCCAAGGGGCCGAACCTCGCCCTGGCCGCTGAACGCCTCAAACCACTCTGGACCGAGCAATGGATTGCCAATCCCCGGCGGTTGTATGCCTACTCCCCCTTGATGCCGCAGAACTTTCCGAACACGCCCAATCGGCTAGAATGGCAATATCAGGATCTGTTTGTCGGCTCGCCTTTGGAACAGACGCGAGCGGCACGGGACCTGATCATGGATTTGCCGCGGCTGAACCGCCAGGCCCCCACCTACAAACCGCCCTTCGTAAACCCCACAGGAGAGAACAAGTGAACCCTCGTATGCTATTGATGCTTGCGGTCATCGGACTGGCTGGTTTGGCTGTGCCTAGTGTACACGGCCAAGGCTCGGTCAAGAGCCAGGTGATCTGGTCGGATAAAGCAATCCCCAAGGCACCGGAATTGAACGTCACAACCGACAAGATGCATTGCCTGAGCAAGGGCAAGCTCTTTGACGACTCGTTGCTCGTCGATCCGAAGACCAAGGGGGTCAAGAACGTCGTGTTTTGGCTCGTCGATGCCAAAGAACCGCTCAAAGTGATCCCCACGCCCAAAGCGTTGCTGGATAAGAAGGTCAGCATCGATCAACCCTGCTGTATGTTCATCGAACGAATCACCGTCGTACTCGATGGCCAAGAACTGATCGTGAAAAACTCCTCACCGGTGTCACACAACGTAAACATCAACGGCGGTGCAGCGGGGCCGACACAGAACACGACGATACCAGCCGGACGAGAGATCAGCCTGGGCAAGATCAAGGCCCGCGCGTTTCCGACCATTCCCTACAGTTGCACGATACACCCTTGGATGAAGGGGTTCGTGGTGGTGCCCAACAGCCCTTACTACGCCATCACCGATGCCGAGGGCAAGTTCGAGATCAAGAATGTAGCACCGGGCAATTATCGTTTGGTCGGCTGGCACGAGCGGATCGGCTGGATTTTCCCTGGGGCTAAGATGGAAGCACGAAATATTCCCGTGACCGTGACAGATAAGCAGACGACCGAAATCAAACCTCTTCCCCGTAAACTCGAAGACGAGGACGAATAACGCTCCCTACGGATTCCTCCTCACCCATCTAGCCAGCCTGTTGGACTTCGCACGGGGGACGCTCGTCTCCCGTTACTCTTTGTCCTTGCGATTGGTCCGCTTGGATCGCCTGGCCAACCGGCTTGCTCGTACCGTTCCCTTATGCCGTTCGCCCTACGGCTTGCTACAATAACAACAGAGTCTTTGCGGCACTTGTACAGCGAATCGAGAACTTCATGGCGGACACCATTCAAACGCAACTGGTCGTGCTGGGCGGCGGCCCGGGCGGCTATGCGGCGGCTTTTCTCGCGGCCGATCACGGCATTCAGACCACACTCATTGAAGCACGCGAACGGCCCGGCGGCACCTGTTTGCACGTCGGTTGCATCCCCTCCAAAGCGGTGCTGCATATCGCCAAACTGATCGTTGAAGCACGCGAGTCGGCCTCGATCGGTCTGACTTTTGGTGAACCGAAGATCGACATCCACGGCGTGCGGGGCCACTGGCAAAAAGTGGTGGAAAATTTGTCGCGCAACCTCGTGGGGCTGTGCAAGGTACGCAAAGTCAACCTGGTCCATGGTCGTGGCCAATTCACCGGTCCGAACACGATTCAGGTCGAGGGTGGCCCCGTAGTGCAATTCGAGAAGTGTGTCATTGCCACCGGCAGCGTTCCGGCAGTGCCACCGGCTTTCAAGATGAACACACCGCGGATCATGGATTCGACCGGGGCACTGAAGCTCGAAGAGATACCGCCGCGTTTGCTTGTTGTGGGAGGCGGCTACATCGGCCTGGAGATGGGCTTTGTCTACGCTGCTTTGGGTAGCAAAGTCAGCGTAGTGGAGATGACCGACGGCCTGTTGCCCGGAGCCGACCGCGACTTGGTCAAGCCGCTGCACGATCGGCTGTCCAAACACAAATTGTTTGATCGCATCTTGCTGAGGACCAAAGTGGCCAAAGTCGAAGAAGTCAAGGACGGCATCAAGGCCACCCTAGAAGATTCCGAAGGCAAAACAAGTGAAGAGATCTTCGAGCGTGTGCTGGTATCGGTCGGTCGCCGACCCACCGGCAAAGACATCGGCGCGGACAAAGCTGGTGTCGAAGTCACCGAGCGTGGCTTCATCCCTGTCGATGCCCAACGCCGTACCAACGTGCCCCACATCTTCGCCATTGGCGATGTGGCTGGCGAACCCATGCTTGCACACAAAGCTACCTACGAAGGTCGTGTGGTGGCCGAGGTACTGGCCGGAGAGCCGTCGGTTTATGATGTGCGGGCGGTGCCGGCTGTGGTGTTCACCGACCCGGAAATCGCCTGGTGCGGGCTGACCGAGATCGAGGCCAACAAGGAAGGACGCAAGGTCAAGGTGTTGAAATTTCCTTGGGCCTGGTCCGGCCGGGCCATGACCCTGGACCGTACCGAGGGGCTAACCAAAATCCTCGCCGATCCCGAAACCGAACGGGTGTTGGGCGTCGGTCTTGTCGGGGTCGATGCCGGCGAGATGATCGCCGAGGCCATGTTGGCTATTGAGATGGGAGCTTCGGTGCGCGATTTGGCGATGACCATGCATGCCCACCCGACGCTCTCAGAAACCATCGCCGAAGCTGCCGAGGCCTTCCACGGCGCATCGGTCCATCAACCGCCCTCGAAGAAGGGATGAGCTTCGGATGACACCGCTACGATTCATCAAAATGCATGGCCTGGGAAACGATTATGTCTACGTCGATTGCTTCTCTCAGGCCGAACCTGTTGATCCTGCCGGCCTGGCTCGTGCCGTCAGCGATCGCCACTTTGGCATCGGCAGCGATGGCTTGATTCTAGTGTGTCCGGCACGCACCGCCGAAGCCCACGCTCGTATGCGCATGTTCAACGCCGACGGCAGCGAATCGGAGATGTGCGGCAACGGCATCCGTTGTGTTGCCAAGCTGGTCCACGATCACGGTTTGTCGTCGGCCAATCCACTACGCATTGAAACAGGCAGAGGTATCTTGACGTTACATCTCAACATTCGTGACGGCAAAGTGGATACAGTGCGGGTCGATATGGGCGAGCCGATCCTCGAAGCCGAGCGTATCCCTACCACCCTACCTGGTCCGCAGGTCATCGATGTGCCCCTACCTCTGTCGAGCGAACAGGGCGGCTCGATCGGCATCGACTTACGCGGCTCCTGTGTATCGATGGGTAATCCACATGTAGTCATCTTCGTACCCGATGTAGCAGTTGTGCCACTAGAGAAGCTCGGGCCGCTGCTAGAGACGCTGAGCGTGTTTCCACGACGAATCAACGTCCACTTCGCCCAGGTGCTTTCCCCCGCAGAATTGATCATGCGAACCTGGGAGCGCGGCAGCGGCATCACCATGGCCTGCGGCACGGGAGCCTGTGCCGTCGCTGTGGCCGGTGTCCTCACCCAGCGGACCGGGCGTTCGGTCTTGGCCCATCTCCCAGGCGGCGATTTACACCTCGATTGGAATCCGTCGGATAATCATGTCTACATGACTGGCCCTGCAACCGAAGTCTTTCACGGCATCTGGCCCTCTTCTGCGCCTGCCCCCCGCTAAACCGTTGCGGCCGCCTTAGCTTTAGCTGATTGCCTCACTTGTCGTGACAGATAGAGACGACTTCCTGTCGCGAGGGACATCCACGGCGTTGTGTCGCTTCGGAACGAGACGACGCGACTGGGTGCAAAAATATCAAGCAACTTTTTTGTATTTGATAAGATCCCTTAAACCTCGCCTGTCAAACAAGTTGCCGTGACTCTTCTCGACTTGACTCTTCTCGACTCAGCGGGCGATCGACATCTCCAAGCCCAGTTCATCACAGGTCATGCAATGCCGGGGGTCGGACGATATAGCTTGACGAGCAAGAGGCGGTCGGATAAATCATTATCGAGTGTTCAATCTAAAGGTTTTTCACCTTCGCCTCTGGGGTTACAGATGATTCGCGCCGAGTGTCCCCATTGTGAACGCGTGTTGCATGTTGCGGACCGTCTCGCAGGCAAACTCGTTTTGTGCCCTGATTGCAAAGAGCGGATCCGGCTCCCTCACCCAGATGAGGAGCAACCAACCGAGCAACCGCCTCGCCGCAAGGCAAACCCAGATCGCAGTGAGAATCGTATCACGTCCAGTCCTCGCTCGCGTCCTAAATCTGATGAGGACGAGTTACCCCTGCCACGTCGCTCGCGTCGTCCCCTAGCAGACGAGGACGAAGACGACGAACCACCTCGTCCTCGGCGAAGCCGCCGTGACGAGGACGAAGACGACGACCGACCTCGTGTCCGTCGAAGAACCGAGGAGCGCCCTCTCCGAAGGAAAAAAAAGCACTCCCAGAATAGTTCCTTGCCCTTAGGCCTGACCCCCACAACGCTGGCATCGTCGATCGGTGCTTTGGTGGTGTTGCTGCTGGTTTTGCTCGCGCTTGTCTTCCCTCCGCTGGGTTTCCTGGTTGCGATACTAGGCTTCCTAATTAGTATGACCGGCGGAATCTGGTTTATTATCGTGGCCTTTCAGGATGAACCCTATCATGGGATCTTGTGTTTGTTATGTGGTCCTTATGCCCTTTTCTATCTTCTAACGCATTTGGATAAGACAGCTCGACCGTTCTTTCTTCAATTTGCCGGTACAGTAATCATGTTCGCCGGTATCGCTCTGATGGGACGGGGCGCGCCGTGATATCGCAGATGACCTACCTGCGTGGTTAGCGCGAATACCGGAGAGGCTAAGCGAGGGTTGAGGGCCACGCGACGCTGTCGTACCACTGGCCAGCCAGCATCAGACGACGCGGTGCCTTGGATTCCAGCACCGCGCGGTACGGTTCACCGGGGCCAACCGGAATTGCCACCCAGTCGGCTCGCTCTCGGGTAAAGCCCAACGCTTCAGCATCTGTGGCCAACCGGAGTAGTTGTTCAATCGGTATATCGGTATGATGCTCATAGATATAACGAACTTCAGCAAGCATGTCTAGGTCCGGATTGGATGCTAGCGAATCGGTACCCAACACCACCCGCACCCCACGCTCCAGCATCGCCCGAAAGGGATGCGGCGGATGTCCAAATGCTGCATGCGTGCGTGGACAATAGACAACTACCGCCGACGCAAGCCCGGGTGTGTCGGGATCGAGGAAGTTGCCATGGGCGAGCAAGCAAGGCCGCGCGGGAGCAAGTGCGGCAAGAACCTCGTGAGGGGAACCAAGTAAACCAGGCGGGTGCCACACCCCTACGCTTTCTAGGAATTCGACAAAGGGGCCTTGGTGCTGCTCCAGCAACTCGAGTTCCTCGCGAGACTCGGCTAAATGCGTACAGACGGGTAAACCAGCTGAACCGGCGGCGGCGAACACGTCGCGATGGACACTATACGGTGCGTGCGGACTCAGTCCTGGTCGCAAGTGTGCGGTAGCAGCTGTCTGCTTCCACGCCTGCAGCGTCTGGATGGCTGTTTCGGCGCGTTGGGGCGTCAAACCCAACAGTTCGCGAAAGACAATTCCCCGCAAAGGGGACTGTGCCAACAACGGCCAAGAGGCACCATCGCCGCTGATGTCACCCACCACAGCGGTACCCAGCCGTAGACACTCAGCGATCCCGTAGCGGATGTCCTCCGTCACAGCCTCGGGCGATCGGGAATGACGATGGCGGATGATCTGTCGTAGCCAGGCGGGGAAATCGGGGCCAGGCGGGGCAAGTCCGGCCATCCCACACAGATCCAAATGCGTATGCGCGTTGACAAAAGCCGGTAACAGGGCCACATCGCCCAGATCGGTGGCCGGTCGGCTACCATGCGGCTCCAGGGCGAGGGTTTGGCCCTGCGCGATCACAACGATTCCCCCTGAGAGGGGAGGGCGATCCAGGGGCAAAACCCAACGCGCGGTGTAAGCATCCATACAGATAAGATCAAAAGGAAAATCAACAGGACAAGAGCCTGATCGGGCAAAAAAAGACACAAAACGGCGAGACGTTTGCCAAGAAACGCCACGCCGTTTGTGGGAGAGAAGCCGATAGCCTTGAAGCGGATCGTCTGGGCAGTGTTTAGGCACTGTCAGAGCTTGCGAGGGCTACTTTTCCGTTGCAGGGGGTGGCTTGGTTTTCTCTTTGCCTGTCCCGCCGACGGTGGGACCATCCTTGATGATGGGAATTTGCTTGTCAGGGATCTTGGCCGGTTCGTTGCCGCCACCGCAACCCATAATGAGAGGAAACATAACCAAAACAGAGAAGAAACGAAGCATGTGGTGCAACTCCTCAATAGGGATTAGTTCATGAGTTCCGAGGTGTTGCGAGTTTCACCATCGGCCTTGCCTGCCAGAGACTGCAGGACGTACCAGCTGGTGCCGGCCGGGTTACGTATGTCGCTACCGCCGTATCGTAGCGGGCGGATGGAACCATCGCCGAAGCAGAACTGCACGATGCCGGTGTGGCGGCTGGAGAAGAACTGCCAGCCCGGTCCGCGCTGAGCCGTAGGAGCACGCATGCCGAATTTGGTGCCCAACACCCCAGAACCAGCCCAGGTCCACTTGCCATCGGTGTTGGTGGGACCACCTCCCAACCCCTCGCCAAACATTAATGTGTTGCTTGTACCATCGGTGATGTGTTCCAGTTTGGTTCGGCTACGCGTATAGTAGATGCCCTCGTACAAATTCAAGTTCGCACCAGGTCCATCAAACGGTGAGCTAGTCGAAGCAAACGGACCGTTTGCTCCTGCGATGCCGATGTAGCTCGATCCAGCCAAAGCGTTGTAGGTCGGGAACCACAACATCACCGCGCCGACGCTCTGTCCCGGCACGGGGCTACCACTGTGATGGAAAGCCATGTAAGCTGCAGAGCCTGCGTGGTCAAAAGTGGCAGAGGGACACATATAACTGCGAATCACGGTGTGAGCCATGGTCCAGTCCGGGTTGACCGAGTACCAAGGAGTGGTGTTGTTGGGATTTTGCAGAGTACTAAAACCGCGGAAGACGTTCTCCTGTTCCACGTAAGGCAACAGATGCACCAGAACGCCCACAAGAGCACCACTGTCCCAACCAACGTCCGGAAACAGAACATTTGGAGCCGGACCACTGGAACCGGGTGGCAGATGGCCGAAAGTGCTGTGGTAGTTGTGAGCGGCGACACCAATCTGCTTGAGGTTGTTGCTGCATTGCATGCGGGCGGCGGCTTCGCGGACCTTCTGCACAGCGGGCAGGAGCAGGCCGATAAGGATAGCGATGATGGCGATCACCACCAGCAGCTCGATGAGGGTGAAGGCGCGTCGGCCTAACCAATTCGACATTTTTTAGACTCCTGAGGAAAGATAACAAATCGGAAAACGACTACTCTTAGAGACAGAGTTCGCTCGGTATCTCTCTGGGAGAGAGAGTAGAATTTCATCACAACTAGGGTCATTACCTTCTACCGGGTCAGGCAGAATTAATGAATTTAGAGCGATGAATAGATAAGAGCGTATGCATTGGTGTGAATATAATCACACCTACGGTTCAGTGTCTTGAATGTAGACACTAACAATCAATATGACAGATCCGTGGCCCGACTTCAAGCTTTTCTGCTCACGTTTTTTTTGTTTTCTTCTCGAAATTTACTTCGCGGTAGCCACGTCTCTCATTTTTTCATCAGCGACTGGGAACTCTAATGGATCGAACCTTCCTACTCCCTTTCTCTCAGAATCGAACCAACTTGATTCAAAAGTTCTTCAAGAGTAAAGGGCTTTTCTAGTATGCTTATTTGATCGGGTTTGAGATGCATGGCGGCGACCGCGTCGCCCGAATATCCCGTTACAAAGAGCACCTTGATTTGCGGAACAATCAAAAAGGCCTCTCGCGCGAGTTGTTCTCCGTCCATTTCAGGCATCTTCAGATCGGAAATCAGCAGAATAAACTCCTTCGGATATTGTCGCAATATTTCCAGAGCCTCCTGGCCGCTGCTTGCCTCAACGAACGAGTAACCGCCCTGACGCAACATCATTGTGGTGACCCGGCGGACATCGGGGTCGTCGTCGACTACGAGAATCCGAGCATTCGTTGGCAGCATACCGGGGTCTCTAGTGATTCAGCTTCTCAACTTTAGACTACTAAAATGCTTGCGGTTGATTCCCGTAACGGTTATAGTCGGTGAAGCAGTGTGGTTTCGATTGGTCGCGGGATCAGTGCGATGAGCAGTGAAACTGCCCCTTGGGCTTTAACCATCCCCAGCGAACCACGTCTGTTGCCTCTCACCCGTGCCTTCATCGAGGCGGTTTGCCACATGTCAGGCCTCGACGACACAGCGACACATCACGTGGTGTTGGCAGTTGATGAGGCCGCTAACAACATTATTCGACACGCGCATCGCGGCGCGAGTCATTTTCCCATCACGATACAATGTTACGTCAAGGAGCAGGGATTAGAGATTCATCTTCTAGATCACGGTGAACCGTTCGACTTAGACGCCATTCCTCACCTAGACCCAGCAGAGTTGCGTCCAGGGGGAAGGGGTGTTTTTTTAATGCGACAACTTATGGATGAAATTCGTGTTGTACCCCGTCCAGAGGGGGGGAATATCTTGTTCCTTTTCAAAAGAAGGTCTTCACGTGATTCACCAGATTACCAAAATTGACCGAAAAAAATCCATTTCGTTGAACCTGGAATTCCCGCCGGCCGATATCTCTTAACAGGAACGTCAAGACCAAACAACAGCAAAATGTCGTGGCGGTCCAAACCCATCGTGACTGGGACAGTTCAAACTTCTCCTGTCTTGCCTGTCCTGGGGGTTAGTACGCGCAAATCTAACTGCGTAAGAAACCTATGTGTGAACGCTCGTTCATTCATAGGGGAGGCTTTGCTGATGTATACTCTGACTCCATCTGCCCTGGTTCCCGAAGTCCTGCTCCAACGGCGTGGTCTGGCCAACGGACCCGTAAATTCTACCTATGACGTGCAAGCAGAACCCGAAGTGATTCGCGAGCACTTGGTGACTCGTATCCGTGCCGAGATTGCCCAAGGTATCTATGATACTGAGGAAAAATTGCAGATTGCTTTCGAGCGGATGCTCGAAGATATTGAATAGGTGTTGAGTACGTCGCCCTGCATCCAGGAGAAAGTCGAACTGGACTTTCTCCTACTTTTCTTTTGGGTCTGTTGCGGCAACGGCGTATACTGATAAATGAATTGCCCCCAACGGATGGTCGCTCAGGAGGCGACTCCATGTCCTTGCCCGCTGTACCTGTCTCGTTGACTCCGGAAGAGAAATTCCGTGAGTTCCTCTCTAGTCGGCCGCGTCCACAACGGTACACGGACCAGCAACGGGAGATGGTTCGGTTCATCTTTGCCCAACACGACCATTTTGACGCCGATGAATTGATGGACGGATTACGCAAATCCGGCTCACGGGTTAGCCGAGCTACGGTGTATCGCACTCTAGCCAAACTCGTGGAAGCCGGTTTGCTCCGCAAGATAGAACTCGGTCCGCGAATGTGTTACGAGCATGACTATGGCTATCCGCATCATGAGCACCTGCATTGCGAGCAGTGTGGGGCGATGATCGAATTCCAGAGTCCGAAGATCGAAGAAGCTCTCCGAGAAATTTGTGCCCAGCATGGCTTCAAATCCTCGGGCTACAACCTGCTGATTCGCGGCCAATGCGCCAGTTGTACCAAAGCACGCTCAGCTCGACGAATGCATCACCTTGTCTAATAGCTTTGCAGGCAGAAGATGGGACCTCGGCAACCTCCTGAACTTGATACCACCTCCCGGTTATCAAGATGTCGACCCGGTTGACTCGTTCAGAGGGTGAAGATACCGAATGTCGGTGTTAGCTAATCATCCGAGGACGGAGCGTCCGGTGGTTGAAACTCAGCTGGCACGAAGTTCATCGATCAACGATCGAATCGCAAGAGCGCTGTCGCGTAGGTCGTTTCGCTCGCTCTCCGCTAGAGGGGGTAGGAAGGTAGCCAGCACCCCCTCGGCACCGACCAGACGTGGTAGAGAGAGGGTTACGTCCGCGACCCCTTCTATGGTGTCAATGGGCGTGCAGACCGTCAGCAAGGAGCGCCGATCATGAAGGATTACATCCACCAGCCGGGCAATCGCTGCCCCCACTCCGTAGTAGGTAGCTCCTTTGCCT
>JBDNDE010000162.1:0-10910 GCA_046719305.1 Gemmataceae bacterium
GATTCTCGGCCAGGTAGGCCCGAAGTTTGGCTAGGCCGGCTTTGGCCTCGTCCGTCTGAACGTATTTGTCTGGAGCGTAACTCAAGCCCACGGCCACGAAGACAGCCCCGAAGGCGTCGTCGTGTTCCTGAGGCGGCCAGTCGCATTTGAGCCAATCCCAGGCTCCGTTGGGTTGTTGCAACGTCCAGATGCGGTCCAAGGCCGCACGTGTCAACGGCTGCAGTTTGCCAGTGGTCTGGGCGTCGTGCATAGCCAGGGTCACAGCGGTGACCAACACCTCAGTATCCCAGCGTGGCTTGTCACCCTTTTCGCCCCGGTCCCAGTGCCGCACACGATTTTCCAAAAAAAAGCGGACGGCCTTTTCGGCGTCGGAGGCGGCAGCCTTCGACCTCAGCCGCAGCATCGGCTTGGCCCACAGCATCGGTACGTTAGTATGACAGGCAGCACACTTACGCTGCGAAGTCCATCTCGTGGCGACATGATCCAGAAAGGCCCCGGCTTTCTCCGCGGAGTATTCTTCGGTCCGAGGCTCGTCGGCTCGGTTGGGGCCGATGCGGTCAGCGGGTGGGGCAACAGCCCACACTAGCCCGGTGGTAGGTAGCGGCAGCCAATACAGCAGGGCGGCCAGACCCATTAGGCTGGGTAGAGCAGCAAGGCAAGCACGGATCATGACAAGGCCCCCGTAAGCGGCCGGAGTTCGGCAACACGTTCGATCTCGACTCGGCTGCTATGATAGCTGGCTTGACCAGCAAAGTCAGCCAATTCGTCGGTAGTGAGATGATTGATGTTATTCGTGCCGCTTAGCTTCGACCAGCGGCCCTTCAGTACGACAACCACACCGGGACGGACCGCGTCGGTGACGTTGGCCTGCAATTCGCAACTGCCGCGAGCATTGAACAATCGCACCCGGTCGCCCGGCGCGATGCCGCGTATGGCCGCATCCTCTGGATGGATTTCGACGCTGGGCGGGCCGGCCCGTTCCAGCAGACCTCGTTGACTGGCAAAGCTGGTGGTGACGAAGTGATGCGAGGCCCCAGTCACCAGCGTCAGCGAACCGGCAGTATCCGCTTCGTGCGGTCGGCAGAAGTTGCCCGGTAGCGGGTCATGACCCGCGATGCCGAGCCGTTCACACAATAGTTCCACCTTGCCTGAGGGCGTGGGAAATCGGCCGTCGGCAAACGGCACCGGTGGTGTGTTGAGCTTGACGAAGCCCTCGGCCTGGAGACGCTCCAAGGTCACGCCCTCAAAATGTGGGTTGCCGCGTGCCGTGGCTGTTAAGACCTCGGCGATGACGTCATTGGGCGATTGATGCAGCCACGGCTCATCGAAGCCCATCACCCGGGCCAGTCGTCCCATGAGTTCCCAATTGCTCACGCACTCGCCGCGCGGCGGGATGGCCGGGGCGTTGTATGTCAGCACCGTGGAGCCATACGCCTTGTGCAAGTCGGTCTGTTCTAGCTGAGAAGTGGCCGGCAGCACCAGATCGGCGAGATCAGCAGTATCGGTGAGAAACAACTCATGAACAACCGTAAACAAGTCGTCACGCAACATCCCTTGGCGTATCTTGTTCGCCGCGACCGTGGCAGTGGCTGGGTTAGCCCCAAAGACGAACAGCGAGGCGATTGGCGGGTCGCTAGCTTCGCCGAGCAACGCCTGGCCTAGGCGGTTCATGTTGATAGCGCGGGCTGGACCGTGAGGGCAATCGGCCCAGTGATGAACGGCCTGTGCATCCCATTTGACATATCCCGAGGTCGAGTACATCAACCCGCCGCCCGCCACGCCGTATTGTCCCGTCACAGCCGGTAACGCAGCAATGGCTCGGACATTCTGCCCGCCGTTGAAGTTGCGATTGATGCCGTCAGCGATCTTGATCATGCCGGGTCGTAGGGTACCGTAGAGTTGGGCAAGGCGGCGAATGCTCTGGGGGGGTAGGCCGGTTTCGTGGCAAACACGCTGCAGGGGAAATTCCGCGAGGCGGGCGTGGAACTCGGGCCAACCCAAGACATGAGCAGCAAGCCAGGCTTCGTCAGAGTGGCCAGCCTCGACGAGCAAGCGGGCCAAGCCCATAGCCAACACCCCATCGGTGCCGGGACGCGGGGCTAGGTGCAGGTCGGCCGAGGCGGCGGTGGCGGTGCGGCGGGGATCGACGACGACCACGGTACATCCGGCATGTTGGGCTTTGCGAAGCCAAGGCATAAAGTGCGGGGCAGTGCTTTGCGGGTTGTGGCCCCAGAGGATAACGAGCCGACTATTTAACACATCTTCATAATTGGCACTCCAGCGGGCACCGAGCGTAGCTTCGATAGCCAGTTCGGCAGCGGCCCCACAGATGCTGCGTTGCAGCTGGCTGGCTCCGAGGCGATTCCAAAAGCGGGCGCTACTGACGACCATCTGCACCAGCCCCAGCGTGCCGCTGTAACTGTAGGGTAAAATTGCCTGAGGCCCATAGCGGTCGAGGATGGCCTGCCAACGGCTGGCGATTTCGCCCAGAGCCTCGTCCCAGGAGATGCGTTGCCACTGTCCCGATCCTTTAGGACCGACGCGACGCAGCGGATACAGAATGCGGCCGGGATGATAGACGTGATCGAGGTAGGGGCGGACTTTGGCACACAGCCAACCGTTGGCCACCGGGTGCCTGGGATCGGCCCGAAAGGCAACGGCTTGCTGGTCGACGACCTGGGTAAGCACGCCACAGGTGTCGGGGCAATCGTGAGGGCAAGCACCGCGAACCGTCAGAGGGATCATTCTAATGAAATCTCCGCAACCCTGGGCGTCGAAAGCACTATTTTCCCTGACCGCGAGAGAACTGTCTAGTGCAGCCCCACCCCATTTGGCTAGACGACACGCTTCCGCTTTGCCTTGCCGGTTGGTTGTGCTGGCGGTTCTTCGTTTGTGTTTGTTTGCAACGGGTCGACCGATGACCGCTTGCAAAGACGTGAACGGTCCGCTTAGCCTTTCTCGGCCCGAACGCAGCGATCTGGCACAGGTCGTCTCCCGTTTGTGGGTTACATCTCCTAGACTAATCCAATAAAGGGCGAAATACGGAGCGTGTGCGGCCATGACACAGCTTTTGACCGAGGTAGTCGAGGAGCTTCGCAAGCAAGAGACAATCCTACGCGAAGGCGGCGGAACGAAGGCCGCCCTACGCCAACACGAGAAAGGTCGGCTAACGGCCCGCGAACGGATAGAGCGGTTGCTCGACCCGGGAGCGGCTTTTCATGAACTGGGGCTGTGGGCGGCCTGGAACATGTACCGCGAGTGGGGTGGGGCTCCTGCAGCGGGCGTGGTTACGGGGATCGGCACCGTCAGCGACCGTCGGGTAATGATTATTGCCAACGATGCCACGGTCAAAGCCGGTGCTTTCTTCCCGATGACCTGCAAGAAGGTGCTTCGTGCCCAGCGGATCGCGTTAGAAAACCGCCTCCCGCTCATTTATCTCGTGGATTCCGCGGGTGTCTTTCTGCCTCTACAGGATGAAGTCTTTCCCGACGAGGACGACTTTGGCCGCATCTTCCGCAATAACGCGGTACTCAGTGCTGCCGGCGTGCCCCAGATCGCCGCCATTTTAGGCAACTGCGTCGCGGGGGGCGGTTACCTGCCTGTGTTGTGTGACAAGCTGTTGATGACCGAGGGGAGCGCGCTGTACTTGGCTGGTCCGGCCTTGGTCAAGGCGGCGATCGGCCAAACCGTCACCCATGAAGAACTGGGCGGAGCCAAGATGCACGCAGCCATCAGCGGCACGATCGACTTCCGAGAGAAGGACGAACCGGCCTGTTTAGAACGGCTGCGGCGGTTGGTGGCGGCGTTGCCTGCGGATTATCGCACAGTCAAGCGGGACATTTCGCCAGGACGACCGGCCTCGGATTTGAATGTACTGTTCGTCCCTAGCCCGCGGATGGAGTACGATATTCGCGACCTGTTGCCCTGCATCCTCGATGAGGGGCCCTTCGACGAGTACAAGGCAGAATACGGCCAAACACTAGTTTGCGGCATCGGTCGGCTAGGTGGCGTGGCAATCGGAGTAGTAGCCAACCAAAAGAAGCGATGCAAGCCGGCCGAAGGGCCGATGCAATACGGCGGAGTGATTTACACCGATAGTGCCGACAAGGCCGCGCGTTTTGTGATGGATTGCAACCAGTCACGCATGCCGTTGCTTTTTCTGCAAGATGTGAATGGTTTCATGGTGGGTCGGGATAGCGAGCAAGCAGGGATCATCCGCAGCGGGGCCAAGCTAGTCAACGCGATCGCTAACAGTGTGGTACCCAAGCTGACGGTAATACTGGGCGGCTCGTTTGGGGCGGGCAATTACGCCCTGTGTGGCAAGGCGTTCGATCCGCGCTTTATCTTTGCCTGGCCAACGGCCCGTTATGCCGTGATGGGCGGCGACCAAGCGGCCAGCACCCTGTTGGAAGTGCAGGTGGCTGCCCTAAAGCGCGCCGGCCGTGAACCCGACGCTGCGGAGATGGAGGAGCTACGCCAAAAGGTCGAGGCCGGCTATCAAGAGCAGATGGACATCCGCTATGCCGCCGCACGGCTCTGGGTGGATCGCATCTTGGACCCCGTCGAGACACGCGAGGCGTTGCTCATGGCCCTGGAGGTGGCCACCCGCTACGACGAAGGCCGAGAGTTTCGCACCGGTGTATTGCAGGTGTAGGCAAATCAACCACGCAAGGGACGAAGAAGGTTAACTACGCAGGCACGAGAAAGATATTTCACCAAACAGCCCCCAAACAGTTTCATGGTGGTGAAATTCTTGTTCTGCTTTCTGGTGAAAACGCCTCTGGAAAAGGTTAGACTAAGAACAACACCCCATCCGAGGTTGCCATGAAACCACCATCGTTGACGCTGGGCATCGAGGAAGAGTATCAAATTATCGACCCGCAGACACGGGAACTCAAATCCTACATCACCCAGATACTCGAAGATTCCAAACTCATCCTCCGCGAACAGGTCAAGGCGGAATTGCATCAATCTATGGTTGAGGTCGGCACCGAAGTCTGCCGCACCCCTGCCGAGGCACGAGCCGAGCTGGTCCGTCTGCGTGGCGAGATTATGCGTCTGGCGGCTCGCAATGGTTTAAAGATTGCTGCTGCAGGCACGCATCCGTTTTCGTCATGGGTCGAGCAGGAGATCACCCCCTTCGAGCGTTACTTGGGCGTCAAGCAGGATATGCAAGATCTCGCCCAGCAGCTGCTCATCTTTGGCACGCACGTTCATATCGGCATCGAGGATCGCGATTTTATCATCGATGCCATGAACGTCGCCCGCTATTTCGTGCCCCATGTCTTATGCCTGTCGGCGTCGTCGCCCTTCTGGATGGGACGCAACACCGGTTTGCAATCGTATCGCAGCATCATCTTTCGTAACTTCCCCCGCAGTGGAATTCCGCCATTGTTCGGCTCGTGGGCCGAGTTGGATAATCTTGTCGAGACTCTGGTCAAAACGCGGTGCATCCCGGATGGAACCAAGCTCTGGTGGGATGTGCGGCCGAGTTGGAAGTTTCCGACGCTGGAGTTTCGCGTTTGCGATGTCTGCACCCGAGTGGAAGAGGCCGTGTGCATCGCGGCGATTTTCCAGGCCCTGATTGCCAAGTTGTGGAAGTTACGGCGTGATAATATGACCTTCCGGGTCTATCCGTTGTCACTCATCGAAGAGAACAAATGGCGGGCGGTGCGCTATGGCTTGGATGGCAAGCTGCTTGACCTGGGCAAACAAACCGAGGTAGAGACACGGGCACTGATCGAGGAGATGATCCACTGGTTCCTGGACGATGTCCTCGATGAACTGGGCACCCGCAAGGAGGTGGAGTATGCCTTTGAGATTCTCAAACACGGTAACTCAGCGGCTCGGCAATTAGCCACCTACAAGCAAACAGGCAGCCTACGAGCGGTGGTCGATCAACTGATCGCCGAAACCGAGCAAGGAGTCCTCACACCCGGTGCAGTCTGATGATGTTTGCTGTTACATCCGACCCAGTGGGAGTTAGTCTCGTTCTTACACCAGCAATTCCGGCGCGGTATATTGTTTCTCCGTAGGTTTCGAGGAACGGTAAGATGTTGCTCGTGGGTCAGCATCGCACACGAACATGCGCTGGGGTCACTCGGCGTGAGGTTTTGCAAGTCGGAGCCGCCACCGCTCTAGGGCTCTCGCTGACGGGACAATTGCGCGCCGCAGCCACCGCCCCGGCCAAACAAGTACTGTTGGTGTGGCTGTGGGGCGGGCCGAGCCAATTGGACACTTTCGACCCCAAGCCGGACGCGCCGCTAGAGTATCGTGGCCCGTTCGGCACCATCGCAACACGCACCACCGGGATTCGCTTTAGCGAGCTTTTCCCTCGACTGGCCGCACTGCAGCATCGCTTCAGCCTCATCCGCACGATGAAGACGCACTCCAACGATCATGGTGTCGCCGGCACCATCGGCCTGACCGGCAGCAACGCCGGTGGAGTAGGGCTGAACGGTCTGCCACTGCCGGGAACACCCCGTCCGACGATCGGTAGCACGGTAGCACGAGTCAAAGGGTTCAGCGGCAAGCTGCCGCCGTTCCTGGTGGTGGGCGGCAAGCTGCATCAGGGCAAAAAGGCGATTATCGGCGAAGGCGGTGGGGTGTTGGGTGGCTTGTATGATCCGTTTCGCCTGATCTACGATCCCGACGAGGGCACCCGGGTGCCGGCCTTGCAGCTACCCCGTGAACTGACGCCGGAACGCTTGGCCGATCGGGTCAAACTGTTGGCCGCCATAGATCGCTTGAAACAAGCCACGGCTAGCGCTGCCTTAGACGACTACCGTCGGCAAGCCTTTGCCATGCTGATGAATCCGACAGCGGCTCAGGCCTTCGACCTCAGCAGGGAAAAAGACCACACCCGCCGACGCTATGGCCTGACGCGGTTTGGGCAATCGTGCTTGCTAGGTCGCCGACTAATCGAGGCAGGCGTGCCTTTCGTCCAGGTCAACTGGAGCGATCACGTCGAGGCCGAGGAAGATTCCGGCGATGGCGGTTGGGACCATCACTACCGCAACTTCACCATCATGCAAGACCGTCACGGCCCCTGGCTAGATCGCTCGCTCTCGGCTTTGCTGGAGGATCTACACGAGCGTGGCCTACTGGAAAAGACGTTGGTGGTGGCGGTTGGTGAATTTGGCCGCAGCCCCAAGATCAACGATAAGGCCGGCCGCGAACACTGGGAGCATTGCTACTGCGCACTGCTGGCCGGGGGCGGTGTGAAAGGAGGCCGAGTGATCGGCACCAGTGACGCGCGAGCGGAGCATCCGCGCGATGCCGTGACGACCCCGGCGGATTTGATCACGACGGTCCATCACTACATCGGTGTCACGAGCGAACAGAGCCAGAACCTGAACATCGCCCTGGACGGTGCGAAAGTCATCGAAGGGTTATGAACAGGCAGAGGACGCGATGACGACGCGATGAAAAGCGTCGTTAGCTTCGTGAATTAGGGAAGTTCTTTGTTGACGAGTGTTTCCGCGATCCGATATACTCATCTAAAGTTAGCGTGAGTTAGCCCCTAGGTACGACTCTCCCACCCCACTTACAACCCTGATCGAGGATGCTCTCCATGCTTGTCATTCCGGGTCATGCCTCCCAAGATACCTGCGACGGCATCACGCGTCGCGATCTTCTTCGTGTTGGCAGCTCTTCCATTCTCGGTGTCACGCTCGCCGACCTGATGCGTCTGCAAGCCACGGCCGCCCCTTCCAGTTCGACCGAGAAGGTCAGTCCCGGCTTTGGCAAAGCCAAGTCGGTCATCATCGTTTACTTGCAGGGGGGCCCTAGCCATATCGACTTGTGGGACCCCAAAGACGGCGTACCGGACAAGGTTAGAAGCAACTTCAAGGCCATCGACACCCGGTTGCCGGGGATCAAGTTCACGGAGCTGTTACCCAAACTAGCTCAGGTGAACAATCGCTTCACCATGATCCGCTCGATGAGTTACACGCCCAACGGTTTGTTCAATCACACTGCCGCGATTTATCAGATGATGACCGGCTACACAGCCGACAAGGTGTCGCCCTCGGGACAGTTAGAGCCGCCCACGCCCAAGGACTTCCCCAACGTCGGTAGCAACATCATCAAGTTCAAGCCACCCACCGAACCGATGTTGCCATTCGTGATGCTGCCGCGGCCACTGCAAGAGTCGAATGTCATCGGCAAAGGGGGCACGGCGGGCTTTTTGGGCCGGGCCTATGACCCCTATACGCTCTATCCGCCCGGCGACGACATGGACATGAAAAAGATGGACCGCATCCGCATCGACGACCTGAAGCTCCGTGAAGAGGTCACAAGCAACCGGCTGACCCGCCGAGCGCGATTGCGAGACGCCATCAACGAAGGCATGCCCGCCTTGGAGAAAGCCACCGCTAAGTACGACCTCGATGAGTACTACGGCAAAGCTCTGGGACTGGTCATCAGTGGCAAAGCACGCAAAGCCTTCACCCTCAGCGAGGAGAAAAAGCAACTCCGCGAAGCCTATGGGATGAACACCTTTGGCCAGTCCTGCTTGCTAGCTCGGCGGTTGGTCGAAGCCGGCACCCGCATCGTTGAAGTGATCTGGCCCAAAGTCGCCAACAGTGACAACCATAGCTGGGATGTTCATGTCGGTTTAACCAAACGAATGAAAGACCAAGCGGCTCCCATGCTCGATGCCGGCCTTAGCACCCTCCTGACCGACCTGGACCAACGCGGTCTACTTAGCGAAACCCTGGTCGTGGCCGTCGGCGAGTTTGGCCGCAGCCCCCAACGCGGCGTCAGCACCTCAGGCAACAACAATAGCGACGATGGCCGTGACCATTGGCCGTACTGTTTCACAGCGGTCATTGCAGGAGCCGGCATCAAGCGAGGCGTCGTATACGGCAAGAGCGACAAGACGGCGTCGGCCCCGGTGGAGAATCCGGTACATCCGCGCGAGTTACTCGCAACGATCTACCACAGTGTGGGTATCCGACCCGACACGATCGTTTACAACCACCTCAATCAGCCCCGTGAACTGGTTCAAGGCGAAGCCGTCAGTGGTCTGTTTGCCTAAGCTTTACTGCACATCTCGACAATTGCCTCCGACCCGCGTGCGCCTCAGCTGACGTGGGTCGTGTTTCTTGGCGAACCTACGGTTAGCGTTTATCAGGAACTAATAGGTCTTCACAAAGAAACGCGGCCCCTCTTGTTGCAGGAGCAACAGCCCTCTAAACACCCTCTAAACAGGGAAATGACCAAGGGTAAACACACCATTTATTTGAGCGATCCTTTTAAGCATTTCCTATATGGAGTTCTTTGAGAGTTTCCTCATGTCTCTTCTCTCCCAGCGTCTGGTTCGGCTTCAAGCGGAATACGGCTTCGTGTTCCCTGCGGACTTGTTGGACGTCTGGCAATTCGCTTGTCGGTTGCGACCTTTAGAACCGCTAGCCGCGTTTGCCCACCCGCTGGGCATCCACCTAGTCGGTCCGTTCGAGGTGCTGAGTGGTCGATTCGATGGTCGGGTACCGCGGCATTCTTTGCTGTTGCACTGGCGCTATTACCTAGATCCACCGGAGTTTTTCACCGTAATGGCAGGCGATAGCGATGGACTACATTGGGGCTACTGGTTCGATGATCCTGCACGGACCGAAACGGCCTGCGTGGCCAGCTACTACGCCCATGATGCCTTTGAGATCGCTGTTGAGGGCGATCAGCTGTTCGAGGCTCTGCGGTTTCATCTTGAGTCTCTCCAGGCCGACACCGATTTAGATGCCGAATATGGACATATCTCGGCTAGAGAAGCACAAAAGAAATGCGAAGACTATGCACGTTTTCGTGAGCGACTGTTGACTGTGGCGACGGGTGAACGGCCCGAGACAGGAGATGCCTACACCGACCGCTACGCTGGCCAGGCGACTCGCAACCAGGCGGTCGTTGCCGAGACCCCCGAGGGGATGGGGATTGTCGTACCTGCTGAAAAATATCAACCGTTGCCAGTACGTTATCACTCTTTAGTCAAACAATTGCGGAAAGGAACCGATTGGCGAGTGATCGTTGAATCCGCCCGCGAGATGCTTGTTCCTTTTCCGGGCACCTCTTTACATGTAGGCAAGATCCTCTGGAGCTGTGCCGGCGAGGAAAAACAACGGGCGGCAGGCGAACTGCTCGCAGCTGCCTACGCCGCCCTAGATCGTCATCCCTTGCGAACGGTGTTACTTACTCATCTCGCCTGCCGGGAGTTGCCCCAGGTGGACATCCTGGCCGATGAGACATAGCCCCGACACCACCGCCTGAGGAGTTCACTTCGGCGCGGGGTTGACGACAATCTTGGCTTTCTGACGCAGTTGAGCGGCTAGGTAGTCATGCAGCCGATCGAAATAAACCTCTTTGACTACATCTTTGACATCTTCAAACTTCACTTCTTTACCTGGCCGACGCTCGGTGACCACGATCAGATGCAAACCAAACGGCGTGCGGACCACTTCGCTCATCTGGTTGACCTGCAACGCAAACGACGCATTGGCGAACGGCTGCACCATGAACCCAGCCTTTTGGAAGAAGCCCACATCACCGCCGTTAGCCTTGGTGGGGCAGTCCGATTTGTCCTTGGCGTATTTGGCAAACACCTCAACCAACAACTCCCCACGAGCTTTTTCTCGGGCCAACTTATCGGCTGTCTGCGGCAACTTGGCCAAGCCGGCCGCCACTTCCGCCTCGATGGCTTTTTTGATCTCGGTAATCTTGACCATAGCCTCCTGCAACCCCTTGTCATCCGGAGTGGAAGGGGTAATCAGGATGTGTCGCGCACGCACAGCAGTTCCATCGAACATATCTTTTTCTTTAGCAAACATTTCACTCAGGGCTTTATCCGTGGCCTGAGAACTGGCATATTTAAACCAGCGTAGATCTGCTGCAATGTGTTCGCGTAATTCTTTCTCACTAAC
>JBDNDE010000163.1:0-10837 GCA_046719305.1 Gemmataceae bacterium
GGTCATGCAACCGCATGGCCTCGGCCTGCGGGATTAGCCACCTTCGCCGGAAAAAAGCTGCAAGCTCGTCGGCTGGTTGATGGAACCACAACAGCCGCTGATGTTCGCCGCGAAGGAACTCGCGGGTGTTCTTCGCCAAAGGCATGACGAACAACTCGCGGCGAATGCCGTGGTTCATCCACTTGCCGGATAGGCCGACATGCGCCAGAACCCGACGGACGACTTCCCGGCGGTTGCGAAAACCGGTGCCCCAGGATGCATGCTTGGCCGTCTTGTCGCAGTATTTCTCGGCGTAATCGCGTAGCTGAGCATACACGCCGTTGGTGAACTGGAACTCGCCCCAGCCACTGGTGAAGCCGACCGAGAACATCATCAATCTGTCGGCGAAACGAAGACGGTTGTGAACTACCGCTACCCTCTGCTCACTCTTGCTCGCAGAGAGGTAGCGGCTTCGGGTTTCACAGAGAACTGCTTCCAAACGGAAGTCTTACGCATCTCTCCACCCGCTAACCTGTGGTTCCCACAGTTCTTTTTCCTTCAAAAGAATTATATAGTGCGGAGGCTTCGATTTACATGTCAGAAAAGGAGAAAAAGTACCATCATGCCTCGCCCTCAAAATACCTTCTGTTTGCCCATCTGGTGTTCGCCTGCAAGTACAGGAAGAAGTTGTTGAAGGGGCAGTTGGCGACAGACATGAAGGAAATCCTTCTCAACATTGCCGCCAACAGCGACTTTGATATTGACGTACTCGAAAGTGACATTGACCATATTCATATCATGATGGACTATCCGCCGACGCTTTCCATCTTCCAAATCGTGCGGCGGCTAAAATCCTTATCCTCCAGAAGGATTTGGGAGAAGTACCCGAAGTTCTTGGCATACCACTTCTGGAAGGAGAAAACGTTTTGGAGTGACGGGTACTTTGCGTTTTCCACAGGCGATGCCTCAGCCGACACGATCAGAAAGTACATCGAAGAACAGGGATGAAAGTTTCAACCGTGCGGTAGTCCTATTTTGTCCTGCTGTGGTCCTATGGCGGCATTCATCCGCTACCCTAAAGAGGCGACTGCCTGCTTGTCTCGCTCCCTACGGTCGCTCGCCTGCACAGATAGTCGTGCCTTTGGCATAGCGGCTTTCTGCCGCTGACGGGTAAAAAAGGATGGGGTGAGGTTCCTGCAAGAAGCGGCAAAACCGTTTCTTGCAGGAAAACTTTTAAGCGCGTCGAGGCCGACCTCGACGAGACGGTGGCCGCACCGATGGGGTGATTTCGGCAGGAGCCAAGTCAGGGGCTTCGGTGACCACTCGCACCGTCGGCGGAGCGGCCAGATGGCGCTGGATCGCATGCTCTAACTCAGCGCGGTAGGTGCGATGATTAACCCTGGCCAGCGCTTCTAGGGCAGCATCCAGGGTTGTGTCAATCTCGACGTAACGCGCCCGTTTGGAGCTTTGTTTGTCCATAAGGTTCTCCTCTCTGCTCTAATATATAGCCCGACCCAATTTTTTTCAAATTTTTCGCCTCTCCCTTGACAGGTATATATGCCAAGTATATACTAATGGCAGAAGGGCAAAGGAAAGGAGAACCCTATGATCACCACCACCCCTCCGCGCACCGTTCGCTACCACGCCGACCGGCGGGTGATGACGATCAACCTGGCCGGCAAAGCCACAGAGTACCGAGTGACTGAGCATGATGTCTGCGAGGGTCGGGCCTTCCGGCTGACCCGCCCAAACGGCGAGAGCTACGACGTGTTTTTGGGCCACAACGAAGACAGCTGCACTTGTGCCGATGCCGTCTTCCGGCAACGGCAATGCAAGCACCATGCAGCTTTAGTTGCTCTCCTAAAGTCCAAGAAAATCTGACCTTAAGGAGAAGCCCATGACCGCTACTGCCCCGGATGTAGCCGAGGCGTTGGCTCGGCCGTTTGACCCCAAAGAAATTCACTGGAAACCTCAGGCTGTCCAGGGGAACCGCGCTCTGGTGGTCCCCTTTATCGACGCTCGGCTGGTCCAGGATCGCCTCGATGAAGTGGTCGGGGTGACGGGCTGGCAAGATCACTATGAGCCGTTGCCCGATGGCTCGGTGGTCTGTCGCTTGCAGATTCGCGTGGGCGACGAATGGGTCACCAAAGAAGATGTCGGCGGACCGTCCGAACAGCCTGACGAAAGCGACCGACGCAAAGCCGCCTTCTCCGATGCGCTCAAGCGGGCGGCAGTGAAGTTTGGCATCGGGCGGTATTTGTACCGGCTGAAGCCTCAGTGGGTCGCCTACGATCCCCAGATGCGGCAGATCCTAGACACACCGGTTCCGCCAAGCGACCAAGTGGCGGACAAATTCGTTCAAGCGATTGACAGATGCAAAACCGCGGACGAACTACAAGAGTGTTGGCGGGCTATCAATAGCGGGTGTCGGCTAGGCATGCTCACAGAACAGCAAGCGGAAGAAATGAAACAGCGGATCTGCGGCCGTCATGAGCAGATGGCGGCGACTTGGGCCATGCGCTGCTGGGCAGTCCATGCGGAATCGTCGTGGGACATGTCGTCAGGCTCCATGAAGGGTGACCTGACGGTTATCTATGCCGTCCGATTTTAAGTTGTCCGCGAAGGGTGTGACCGACTAAATCAAACTCAAGAGACTGCGGAGGACGGCGAGATTGCAGGCGTTTTTCGCCGGTCGGACAGGCCGGTTTATGGACGTGTTTCCGCCGGCCATAACCCGCCGCACTCTCGGCAGCAGAGGCCAGGTGGACAAACGTACTATAAATCGGCCGATTTGAGAAGTAACCCGAGACGACGAATCGAACGGCGGCGGTCGTCCTGTACTGACCCAACGCTCCAAGCAACGTTCCGACCCGGCGGTTCACGCCGGTTAGGAGACTTTCATCGCCTCACCTCCGCGTTTTACGCCAATCTCCGCAAGGGGTTACGTCTTCCAAGTCTCTGCTGTTGTCTCTCCCCATGCTGGGGTGGAGACAGCACCACGACCACTGGCCCGGAGGGATCGGGCAAACTCTCGGTGTCTCTGCCCTGTTCCGGCGTTGGGGTTATCGTGTCGAATTGTCGTCGGCTCAAGCCCTGCTCAGCTTGGCCCGAGATCACAAAGGCAAACATCCGAGCATTCGTCTTACCGCACACTGGCCGATCGGGCGATCTGCACGATTGACAGCTGCAGACCAGATTGCTTTAGTGGCTAAGCCATGCGATGTGTTGCTCGTTTTCTGGGTTGGGGTCGACTTCGGAGTCACCAGCCACGCTGAGGTTGGTGATGTATAGCCCCAGCGATAGTCCGAGACCCGGTTGATCAGCAACTCAATCAGAGATTGCGCTCGCTGGTCGGCGAGAGTACCTTTCTGGGCAAAAGTTCCTGACAGAGCGTGAGATTGTTCAGTGTTTCGCCATGAGCCGGGCGACTGCGAACAAGGCACTCGCCAGTCTCGTGTCCGTGGGTCTGCTAGAATTTCGCAAGGGCATTGGCACGTTCGTTCGCCAAGCCACGATCTCCTACGATCTCCGATCGATCGTGAGTTTCACCGAAAAAGCACGAGCCGCCGGGAAAACGCCTCGCACTTTGCTCCGGACATTCGGCAAACTCAAGGCATGCGAAGTTGAACCGCAGATTGCGGACCGCCTCAAGGTTGCGGGTTCGGCTCTGCTCTGGGAGTTGGATCGGGTACGGGCCATTGATGGCATCCCGGGGATTCTGGAACATCGCTTCAATTGTGAGTTCGCACTGCCCTCAACTGACTCGTTCTCAGGCAGAGGGGTCGCTGTATCAGGCCGGGACCGAATCGCACCACCTTTCCATCGCGGGGGCAGACGAAACGGTACGAGCTGTCCTGTTGACAGCCGAGGAAGCGGAGCATTTGCGCGTTCCCGTCGGATCACCGGCTTTGGAAGTCGTTGCCGTCGGGTCACTGGAAGGTGACGTTCCGCTCTGGTGGGAACGCACGCTGTACCGGGCCGACCAATACGAGTTCCGCAGCCGGTTGGGGCCGGTGCAATCAATCGGCCAGTCCGCTTCAGGGTCAATTCCGACTATTGGGGAGGCCGATTGATGCCGAATAGTTGTTTTTGGGTCGTCACGCCCCTGTGTGTGCTTTCAACGACTTAGCCGCTTGCTGCGGCCGAGTTGAGTTTTGCAGACGAGATGCTACCGCTGCTGAAGGCCAACTGCACATCGTGCCAGAACGCGAAACGGGCCAATGGTGGGGTCGATCTTACTCTTTTGCGTGACCCGGCCTGCGTGCGAGCAAGGTACGATCTCTGGAAGAAGGCTGTCAAGTAGGTTCACAACAACACGATGCCGCCTGACGGCCCTCTGGAGGATACAGACCGCCAACGACTGCTCGACTGACATCGTTCGGAGTTTCTCCAGTCCTCCCACCGTGCCCCTGGCCCGCCTCTCCTTCGTCAACTGACGCGCTATGAATATGCCAACACGATGCATGATCTGCTGAGAATCCACTTTGATGCCGCCAGGGAAGCGGGGATCCCCCACGAGAAGGTTGTCGATGGTTTCGCAAACCGCGCCGGAGGTTTGGTACTCGAATCGAGCTTGATGGAGAAGTACTTCGCCGCCGCCGACCTGGCTGGCTTTGGAGCATCTTTTCAGCAATCCAGACGCCGTTGCGGCTCGGAAGCAGTTGCTTGGGACTGGACCTTCCGAGCGCCTGCCGGCGAACGAAGCGGCTCGACAACTCCTCTGCGGGTTCCTTCGGCGTGCCTTTCGCCGACCACCAACGGATGGTGAAGTCGAACGCTACTCGGCCGTGGCCAAGGAAGCCCTGAAGGCGGGCGATTCGTTCGATTTGGCAGTCCGCAAGGCACTCAAACCGGTTCTGGTGTCGCCCCACTTCCTCCTGCGAGTGGAAACGACTCCGACCAGCAAAGACAAGGATCTGCGGATCAGCGACCACGAACTGGCCGTGCGACTCTCCTACTTTCTGGGGTCGACCATGCCCGACGACGAGTTGTTCGCCCTCGCGGACAAGGGAACGCTGTCGCAACCGGAGAACCTGGAGAAGCAGGTTCGGCGGATGCTTGCTCACCCGCGAGCGACTGCCCTGACCTCGCAGTTCCTGACCCAGTGGCTGCAAATGCCGCACTTGCAAAAAGCCCTCCCGACCCAGAACCAGTTTCCGACGTACTCGCGCAACCCTGCGTGATGCCATGGGGCAGGAAGTCCGGCTGTTCTGCGACCATCTCCGCACGGCCGACCGGAGTATTCTCGAGTTTCTGGATGCGGATTACACCTTCGTGAACGCAGAACTGGCCCGCCACTACGGGTTGGTGACCATCCCAGCCAAGAGGTTCGAGAAAGTGACGCTGCGTCCCGAGGACCACCGTGGTGGACTGTTGGGGATGGCCGGCATCCTGACGATGACCTCGCACACCGATCGGACCAAGCCGACGGCCCGTGGCAAGTGGATCCTCGACGTTCTCCTCGGCTCGCCGCCGCCTGCTCCGCCTGCTGACGCCGGGAACTTCGCCCCGCCGGCCAAGGACCGCCCGGAACCGGCCAACTTCCGCGAAAAACTCGCCCAGCACGCCAGCGATCGCAACTGCATGGGTTGCCACTTGAAGATAGATCCGCTCGGGTTCGCGCTGGAAAACTACGACGCCATCGGCCGCTGGCGCGACAAGATCGGCGACAGCCCCGTCGACAACGTCGGCACGTTGCCGGGCGTGGGCCAGTTTCAGGGTGTCGAGGGCTTGCGGAAAGTATTGAAGGCCCACCAGAATGAGTTCGTCGAGAACCTGGTTTCTCAGACGCTCCGCTACGCGCTCGGACGCGACCTGAGCTACTACGACGAGCCGAGCATTCAGACCATCACCCAAAACCTCGAACGCAGCGAATATCGCTTCTCCAGGTTGATCCTCGAAGTGGTTCAGAGTTATCCGTTCCAGCACCGGAAAAAGGAGTGAGTCCGATGATCTTTCCTCAAACCCCAGTCAGCCGACGCTCATTCCTGCGGGGGGCGGGTGTTGTGGCAGCTCTGCCGTTCCTCGAATCGATCGCCCCGCAAGTGGTGCGAGCAGGCAGCAAAACGCCTTTGCGCCCCCCCACTGCGTCTCGGCATTTACACCGTGACTGGCGGCACCGTCATCGAATCGTGGGTGCCCAAAGAAACGGGAGCGCTAGGCAAACTGCCCTCGATCCGCCGGCCGTTGCAGGATCACAAAGACGATCTGCTCATCCTCTCGAACCTGTCCCAATCGGGCCAGTCCGATGGTAAGGTGAACGCGCACGAACACTGTGCCTACCTGCACCTCACCGGCGTGGACAAGGTCGGCAAGATCGACAGCAAGCCGTTCGCTGGGATCTCGCTCGATCAACGAGCAGCCGAGTTGGTCGGCGAACAGAGTCTGATCCCTTCGCTGCGGTTCGGCTATTCCAGCGGCGAAACTAGCTACTTCTTCGGTCGCTCCGGTCGCAGCCTGCCGGTCGAACGTGCCCCGCGGCTGGCGTTTGAGTCCATGTTCAAGGGCCGGCAACTGGTCGCACCGAACTGGCCGCGTCGCCTGGGTGCGGCAACGGCTGCAAACGCGACCGGCACCGCCCCGAAAACCTACGATCGCCAAGTTGTCGATCTAATTCTAGAAGACGCCCGGACGCTCCAGGGGAAGCTGGGCCGTGCGGATCAGTTGAAGCTCAAGGAATATCTGGATTCGATCGATAGCATCGAACGCCGTGTTCAGCGTTTGCAAGAGCGGATCACGCAAGAAGCGGCGGATCTGAAAGATCCTGGTCCGTCGAAACCGGAGACTCCCAAGGCACTGCCCGCCGACCGCGAGCCGCCCAGACCATGATCCGCGTTGTGGGACGCGACCCGAGGGTTCATGCCGAATGCATCCGGCTGATGATCGATCTGATGGTGTTAGCGTTCCAGACCGATACCACGCGGGTCTGTAGCCTGGGCTTGGGCAGCGACGAGGCTCTGTTTCCCGGTGTGGTCACCGGTTGGTTACGAACATCACGCCCATACTCTGGAGCATCACGGCAACGCTGCCCGAGTCGAGGATGCCGAGCCGGTCGCCCGAGAAGGCTGTCGCCAAATGCATGCCTGGTATACGCAACTCTTCGCCGAGGCCGTGGCGAAGATGAAGGCCATCGACGAGGGCGGCTCAAGCCTGCTGGACAACACCCTGTTGCTCTACACGTCGTACATGGCCGACGGCGGCCACGGTCGCCACAACTACCCGGTTCTGCTGGCGGGTCAGGCCGGCGGCACACTCAAGACCGGGCGGCACATCGCTTACCAAAAGGACACACCCGTCGCCAACCTGTATGCCGAGATTCTCACACGGTTCGGGGATACGACCGGCAAGTTCGGCAATAACTTGACTGCCCCCAAACAAGCTTACAACGGTCGGTTGCCCCAGCTGGAAGGATAACGCTCTGAGGAAGCCTGACTAACCGAGGACGACCCCCATGAGGGACGACAAGCCTCTCCGTGGACATGTGTTCGTTGCCGCCGGCGAAAACGGGCTCCGAGCGTTTTCGTTCGATGGCAAGACCTGGACCCACTTACGCATCGAACGCGGTGGGGTCTTACTACAACACGCCTGCTTCTTCCGGGGTCGTTGCTTCGCGGGCGGAAGTTTCGGTGGAGACCTCGTCGCCTACCACACGCAAGACGCAATCGCTTGGCAGAGAAACAAACTCCAAAGCAAACCTTACGCCGAGAGGCTGGAACTGCTATTCGCGACACACAACGAGGTCTGTGGCATTATCAGTACGGACGGTGCCCCCCAGGCGATCCGCACCAAAGACGGGAAGAGTTGGAGCGCCCGCAAAGCCCTTCTGGACGACTGGCGAGTGATGGTGCGGGATGCTCATCTCCGCCGCGTGGCGAGGGGCAACGACCGGATCGTGTTCACGGGCGACTATGGGGCCAGGCTCTCGGGAAAATCGCTCGACGAAACGTTCCAGGCCGTGCCGAAAGCCTCTGCGAAGGACACGCTCATTGACTTGGCCTTCGGCAATGGAGTGTTCGTCGGCGGGGGTTAAACGCCCCATGCATGCGAAGCAAGGACGGCCTAGTGTGGACCGATCGCACAGTCGGTGAGGCTTGAAGTCGTGGGCCGTTAAGGGAACCGAGAACCCCGGACTCTTCTTCAGTTGCGTCTACAACGCAGACGGGCGCATTCTCGCCCTGTCGGGCAATGGGCCGTGGCTACGGAACGATAGCCTCCGCGCCCTCAAGGGAATGCCCGAGTTGCGACTCATCCGCATCGATCACAACGGATTTCTGAGGAACCACCCGAAGTCGCCATTATACAGTGGCACCGGTTTCGATGCCCTCACCAAGTCCAAACGGATTGATGTCAAGTTGACTCTTGGCATCAATACCGATGGTGTCAAAGCACTCGCTGGAATGAGCGGGCTGAAGACATTGACAGTCTTCCATTCTCAAGTAACCGACGACGGATTGAAACGCCTCGAAGGGCATCCGTCGCTTGAATCGTTCACCGTAGCGGAGATGGGGAAAGTCTCCCAGAAAGCCCTCGCGTCCATCGCTAAGATGCCGAAGGTCAGGCGGGTCGGATTTCAGGAAGCGTTCATCACCTACGACAACGGTTTCGCGCTGTTGGCACCGCTGAAAGGACGCCTGAAGGAGTTGGATCTTTCCATGAGTGTCGTGAATGAGGACGACTTGAAACGAGTGCAGGCCGATCATCCCGATGCCAAGATCACGATCCTTCCGCCGGAGGAGATCGTCAAACGGCACATCGGTGCGCCAAACGGCGACAAACGCCCGGAACCCGGGAAGGTGGTTTGAGCTTTCTCTCTGGCAACTTTGCGCCAGTGATAGAACTGACTGGCATTCACCCCCAGCTTCGTGGCCAACTTGGGCACACTGAGGCCGGTAGTGCTGATCATCCGCACGCTTCACGCTGAAATTCCGCTGTGTACTTCTTCGCCATCGCACTCACCTTGACATACAAGGATCCATTGCGTTCCCACCGTCCACCACCCATAGGGAGGGTAAGCATCCTAGGTGCATTCGCGGGCCTCATGGCGTGCGCGCCGTGGCGTGCTACATCGGCCGTGTCGATGGCTTTCGATTTCCGGGGAATCCCACTGGGATGCTTCCTCGGCAGCGGCGAGGTACGCGGAACGAAACGCCCTCTCACACTCATCCTTCAGCGGATGATCCGGCGGCAGACGGCCGTCCTCGTAGAACCGCACGAGTTCAGTTGCGTTCGCCGTGTTACACCTCCTGCCGGCTGCGAAGCCACTGGACCTTGGGCACAGGTTGCAAAACGTCATGCTGAACGTGAAGGAGCCAGTCCGATTGCGTCTGTTCGTTCAGACATGGCTCCTGTGCTGTGCCGGTCCTGCCCTGAACGCAGGGAAGAAGCCCATGGGGGAGGGTTCGGGGGCGAGTTACGGGTTGCCCGCAGGGGCTGGTTGAGCAGGCACAATAGTCACCTGGCCCGGCGGCGCGGCAGGGTTAGTTTGCGCGTTGGGGTTGTTTCCTGTCGAGCGCTCCACTTGGCCGACGGCATTATTCAGTAGTGACTTCATCTGCTCGCGGCGGTAGTCCCAGAACTCCAGGTACACCGGGCCGATTAGGATGATCGCTGAGGCTGTCCAGAGGCAAAACAAGGTCGGAAAGAGCATCCAGAAGTTGGCTCGGTTAGCCTGAGCTTCGACCTTCTGCCTCTCGAGGGTGCGTTGGCTGTCGGCGACCTCCACCAGGGTATCGACCATGTTAGTACCCAGCCGATCGGACTGGACCAGCAACAAAGCCATGGAGCGGATGGCCGGAATGTCCGAGAGGCGTTCAGCCCAGCCCAGTAGGGCCAGTTCTAGGGAGTGCATGCGGGCCTGTTGTTGGACAATCTGTAGTTCGACAGCCATCTCGGGGCAGCTCGAAGAAAGTTCTCGCGTGGTGTAACGCAGACTGTTGACCAGATTCTGACCGGCGGTCAGACATAAGGCGAGCACGTCCATCGCCAGGGGCAAAGCGCGGTTGAGGCGGTTCGAACGGGCGCTTGCCTGGACCCCCAGGATCACTCGAGGCAACGAGTAACCTAGTAGGGCCAAAATCAGACCGCCGCCGACGATGTAGGGCAGCCAAGATTCCGGCAAATAGTACGCAAGGATGCCCAGGAGCGCCAGCGGGGCCAGGGTAAGGATGGCACGAATAGCCAAATATTCATTAAGCGCGCTAGGACGGTAGTAGCCGGCCGTCCAAAGCAGCTTTTGCAATTCGCGCCGAGCCTCGGGCAAGGCGGGAAGCAGAGCGGCTAAGTCCGGGGCCAGAATATCAGGCGGCTCGGGCTGCTTCCACGGGCCGCGCAGAACGGGACGATCAAGAACCGCCCGGACGACCAGAAACACCAGCAGTAGCGTCGCTACGAAGATGACCACAAACAGTTGCAGCGGTTCCACGTCGGCCTCCTTGTCTCGGGCTTTAGTATTCGATCCGCAACAGCCACAGCAGCCACAACACGCCGATTGCTTCCAAGAGCATGGCGATGGCCAAAGCCGTCAGCCCGGCCGAGGTGGTCGTCAGCCGAGTGATGTAGTCGGGGTAGACAAACCAATAAAAGACCAGCAGAGCAAACGGGGCAGTAGCTAACACCACACCCGTGAGTCGGCCCAGAGCAGTCACGGCCACGGCATGACCACGGAAGTGATTACGCGAGCGGACAGCATTAGCCAAGCGGTCAACGAGCAAGGCCAGGTTACCACCCGATTCGCGGTGCAGACCGACCAATGAGACAAACAGGTCGAAGTCAGGCAAGCCGACGCGACGAGCGGTCAATTCCAGAGCGGCAGGCACCGTCGCTCCCAGGCGCAGAGTGTCAGCACAGCGTTGAAATTCAA
>JBDNDE010000164.1:0-10714 GCA_046719305.1 Gemmataceae bacterium
CTCGCTGAAGCGTGAGAAAACGACCGTTGAAGGCAAGCGTGTGCGCCTACCGGTGGTCAAATAGGCAGTTCTACCATTCTAGGCGAACCCATTCTATGCCCAGCGATCGACTTCTGGATTTTCTATTTGTTCAAAAGCAAGACTTCCCCCCAAACTAGTTATTATCAAGGGTTTTGATTGCCCATCAATAATCTTGCTTATCTATCAATCACCTGAGGGGACCATCAATCTCTCGAACCCTGGCAGGTTTCACCGTTTCTCATGGCCACTTCCCTCATGGCCGCAATCGACGGTGTACCGAAGGCAGACGAAGCCCAACCGAGCAAGCCAGCTGGTGGGATCCAACGGCCCACTACCGAAATGCAATGCTGTCAATCCGTTCGTCGCAGATTGTCCATAGGATTTGTTTAAGGGATACGGATGTATTGATGAAATAGCGAACGCGCGAGGAGATCCCAAGAGCGGTATCGAAGCAGCGGCAGTCGCACAAAAATTTGAAAACATTGGTGGTCGCTCTTATGTAACAGCATGGTCACAAACCGCTTCGGAAATCTACAGTGGTCAAAGGACTCGCGGATGAATCGTGAGTGTCGCGTCAAATGCGTTAATATCCAGGCAAACAAAAATTCACGAACGCGTTTTCTCCCTCCGCCCCATACCGAATGGGACACAGGTTTAGAATGTTGCCGAACCTGCGATGGTGTATGAGTGGAGGGATGGTGATGCACACCAGTCTATCGATCAAGAATTATTAAATATACTTAACAGACTTACATAGATTAAACTAAAATCTTCAATTTCGCTTTACTAGGGTTTAGCCCTGCTCTTACTTACTGTGGTTGCTGCTACAGTCCTGGTGACCCACAGACGATGTAGGAGGCCGCAACAATCAACCGGACCCTGCTCTCTACATGAGTTGGTGCTGCTCTAACCCATGGGAGATGCTCTGATGCTTAAAACCCGATTTGTGTTTACACTGATCGAACTTCTTATGATGATCGGTCGTGGCCTGGATCGTGTTTTCGACTCGACTCCTAGGACTCGCGATGTCATCGGGCATCCGAGATACATCCAATGCGTCAGGTAGCGGGTTCTCCTCTTTCAAACCAGGGAAAAGCACAAATCCCTGCAATGGATTTCATTTCTGGTCGCTCCATTTGGGTGGTGCCCACTTTGTGTTTGCCGACAGCTCGGTGCGATTTCTGAGCAATAGTGCCGATCGGATTGTTGCAGAACTCGCCTCGCGTGCCAGAGGCGAGCCAGTTGAAATTCCCTAAGCGATGAATGCTCAAGGAGGTTCAATTAAGGGTCGGCTGCGTTTCACGCGGGTCAGGCGGCAGGTGATAGCGGCCGATGACCACAGTGATATTGTCGCGACCGCCGGCTTGCAGGGCAGACTCGAGGAGTTCCTGGCACGTTTCGGGCGGGGTCAATTGCCTGGCTAAGATGGCAGCAATGGTAGAGGCTTCAATCATGCTGCTCAGTCCGTCCGTACACAAGAGGATCTGGTCGCCATCTTCCAGGCGGAGGGTGTCGATTTCGATTTTGATCTCACTGGTTTGGGCGCTGATGGCTCGAGTCAGGACATGACTAAGGCGATGATGAGTCGCTTGCTCAGGAGTGATTTTACCTGATTCAAGCAATTCTTGAACCAGCGTATGGTCACGGGTCAGAAGACGAAGCTCGCCCCGGCGGTACAGATAAGCACGCGAATCGCCCACATGCATGATAAATAGATCATGTCCATTAGAATAGGTCGCCGTCAGGGTAGTGCCCATACGGTTGACATTTGGAGCGCCAGCTTCGGCTAGACGCAAAATCGCATCGTGAGCGGCTTTGAAATAGCTCACGCCACGTTTTAAGAGATGTTCAATGAGGTTTTCGCGACCTGTTGCGGGATCCAATTTCAAAATCCAGTTAGGGGCCTCGAGAATCGCTGCCACGGCCGCTCGTAAGGCCAAAGCACTGGCTACCTCGCCCCCCTGGGTACCGCCCATGCCATCGGCAACAGCCATCACAAAGCCGACTTCTTCAGCGAGGGGAGGAATTTGATCGCCAGGCAGGCTGCATTCCAAGCGTTCAAAACGTCTACTAACCCGGAAGACAAGATAAGAATCTTCATTGGATTTACGAATTTTTCCTGCATGAGTGGCCGATCCGAAAATTACTTGAACAAGAGACGAATAAGGTTGTGGCATCTGCGGCAGTAACGAAAGTGGCGGCAATTGTTGAGTCTCATCGAGTTTGTGCATGAGCGATTCCCCCCGAAACTAGCGTCGCCGAAGCAGTAACAAAGTCATGTCATCTTGTTGCTCGCCTGGAGCAAAGAGCCGAACGGCCTGGGCAATGGAGTCACTGATCTGATCCAAGCGAGAATCGGGCGGGACGGCCTCTAACGCTTGACACAACCCTGACACACCAAAGGCCGTCTTGCCATCGGAAGCGGTGGCCTCGTAGCAGCCATCGGTAAAGAGCATCAGCAACTCCCCCGAGGCCAGCCTCTGCACCGTCTCGCTGCCGGGTTGCGGCAGGACGGTGGCCCCAAGCATCAGCCCCGGACGCATCTCTACAACGGAGGTGGTTCCCTGAGCGGTACGTACGATCGGGTTGGGATGGCCTCCCCTGGCCAGGCGAACGCTTCCATCACGGTCATCGTAGATGCCGCAAAGCAGCGTCACATACAAATGTGTGGGATTGTCCAATGCCAAGGCATTATTCAGCCGCCACAAAAAATCGGCAGCCCCCGTAGCCGTCGGCCCCAGATGCCGCGCTAGCGTCCGTACGGCGATCATAAACAGTGAAGCCGGCATCGACTTGCCCGAGACATCGCCTAGAAAAAACAGCAGCCGGCCATCGGGCAAGCGGAAGAAATCGTACAGATCCCCTGAGACCTCGCGAGCTGGCCAGCAGCGTGCAAATAGTTCGCTGTGGGCTCCAACCACCGAAAAATCATCGGGCAAGAACCGGGATTGAATATCCCTCGCCAACAAAACTTCTTGTCGCAGCCGCTCCTCGCGTATCCGCTGGGCATGGTACGACGCATTCTGCAACACCACTGCCACCTGCAGACAGATGGCCGTGAGCATCTCTAGATCGTCGGGCTTGAATATGCTCCCTTGCTGGAGGGAATCAAGCTGGATGACTCCCAACCGTTTGCCCTCCCAGCCGATCAATGGCACGCACAAAAACGATCGCAAGTTGAGCGACACCATCGTGGCCGAGAGCGGCAAATTGCGGTCGCCGCGCACGTCTTCGCTGAGCAGGCCGACCCCCTCTTGCAATGCCTTTTGCACGATCGTGCGGCTGTAGCCGAACTTGCCGTTGCTGGATGGTGCGTGTCGCGTGCGTTGGGCGCGAACCTGCAAATGATCGCCTTCGCCCAAGAGAACCATGCCGCGATCGGCTTGAGGAAATAGCCCCATCAAATGATCTAAAAGCCGATCCAGCATCGGGTCGATGTCGAGATTGCGCCCCAAATCCTGGGCAATCTGCAGCATCCGCTCCAGCTTAGTGGCTGGATTCTGGGCAAAAAGCGTATGATTGGAAGGCATCGCCCCCACTTGGGCGCGAATGATCTGCGGTGGGTCACTCTCCAGCGGCTCGACGTACAATTGGAACTCGTATGGCCCAATCTGCAACACATCCCGCTCACTCAGCTGCACTTTGCCTCCCAGACGATGACCGTTGAGATAGGTGCCATTGGAGGAGCCGAGATCCTCGATGAAATAAGCGTTGGTTTCATGGACAACGCGGGCATGATGCCGACTCACCGCCAACGATTCGAGATAAACCTCGGCGTCGGGTTGTCGGCCAATGATACAGCAATCGGCATCCAACGGGAAACGTTGGCCAGCATTCGGCCCGCGGACTACAACAAGAGCAGGCATAAGGGATATGGTAGTCAACACGCCGTTGTACCGCCAGCCGGAAAAACGGCGCGAGCGGGAACAGACCGCAAGCGAGGGGTTGGTTCGCTCCGTTCTAGTTCCCTAAACCTTCCAGCGTCACCAGCACGCGTTGGCCAATCTTCAGCGGCGTACCATTTGGCTCGACGCTCAGGATCACTTCCAGAGTGCGCACATCGTTGTATTGCATCGGCTCGAACAAGATGGAACGGCGATGAGCGTACCAGTCCGAAACACGCATTACCTTGCCGGTCCAGTTGCCCCGGCCAGTAGCATCATCGCGGATGGTGGCATTTTGGCCAAGTTTAATCTGGCCGGCAAATTCTTGTTCGACCTCTGCGCGGATGATGCGAGGGGCATCGGCACAGAAGACCAGCGCGGGGCGTTGGGGATTGGGTCCGAGAACTTCACCGACGTTGACTAGCACCCGCAGCAGCGAACCGTTCTTCGGAGCGCGGATCACGCACTCTTCGACGCCTTGCTGGGCGGCCCGAAGCTGGTCCTTTTTGTCGGCTAGTTCAATCTCAGCCGCCCGGACGGCGTCCATAGCATCCAACGCTTGAGCGGCTTGCAGTTCTTTTTGTTTAGCGCGGACCCCAGCGGCCGCTTTGGCGACTTTTTTCTCCAGGATCAAGACATCTTCTCGGGTGCCGCCCAATTTGTTCTCGAAGAAGCTGCGAGCTTTGGCAAGACCTGCCTCGGCCTCGGCTTGTTCGGCCTTTTGGACTTCGACGGCCTCTTGGAGGGCTTCGATTTGCTTTTGGTGTTTTGCGACGAGATTGCGTGCCGAGTGCAGGCGGACCTCGGCCGCTTTGAGGGCGTGCTGGGCGCGGTCAAGCTCGATACGAGCCAAGCTATCATCCACGCGTAAGAGGAGGTCGCCCTTTTTCACTGGGGCACCTTCTCGTACGGGTACCTCGACGACTCGGCCCAGTCGGGTAGGGTACAACGGCGTTGTCCCCTCTTCAATATCCACGAAGGCCACGGCAACGCTGCGACGCGGAGGGGAGTCATTAGAGGAGATCAGACCACGTGGATCCAGGTTGGGCAGATCGCGGGAGGGGGCTGCGCCGCCGATGACCATTAGGAACGACCCGGCTAAGACCAACAGGCCAAAAGCTGCCATCCAGCGAGCCAGTCGAAAGTTCGAGGAGATATCGTTCATAGGTGCATCTCGTGAGGGGGTAGAATGCGAGGTTCGGTTATCGCGGCACGGGTAGTGACGCCTGAAGTTCGGGGGACGACAAGGGTGCTTCCCGCAGCGCGTTAAGTTCTTCGTTATCTTGCAGTTGTCCATCTTCCATGTAGAAGACTTTATCCGCGTAGGGCACGATGCGGGCGTCATGGGCCACGCATAACACTGTGGCTCCGGATTCGTGGGCGGCGTTTCGCAACAGTTCGATCACCTGTTCTCCGTGTGCCCAGTCCAACGCACTAGTCGGTTCGTCCGCAAACAATAGCCGCGGATTCTTGATCAATGCTCGGCCAATAGCTACGCGTTGTTTTTCGCCACCAGACAGTTCCCCGGGCCGCAGATGCGCCTTACGACCGCCCAGGCCCAGCAGTTCCAGCATTTCCGAGGCGCGCCGACGGGCCTCGGCCGACGAAACCCCCTCGCCCCACTTGAGGATCATCTCTAACTGTTGCTGGGCCGTTAGGGCGGCGAACAGGTTATAACCTTGAAAGATGAAGCCACAGTAACGCAGGCGGAACGCTTCGCGGGCCTTCTCCGACAACGCCCAGAGATCTTCCCCCATCGCGATCACTTGGCCCGACGTAGGCTGCAATAGACCCGACAGCAGAGCCAACAGTGTCGTTTTGCCACTGCCCGATGGTCCCATCAGCAGGGCCATTTGACCGGCCCCAATCTCCAGTGAGACATCATTGACAGCAACAGAACACATCTCCCCTTCGCCAAACTCCCGGCGGAGGTGAAGACCGATCAACGGAGAGGTGAGATTCTCGTCAAACATTCGTCACGGCTCCTGATGCCGAAAACATCCAACGTTCCTTCATGGAAATCAGCGTAACAGGGCGGCCGGCTCCACGTTACGCAACGATCGCAGAGCCGCCAATCCCGATCCCAGGGCCATTACCAGCGTAATGATGATGGCCGACGACAACAGCCACCAGGGCAATAGCACTTGCACGGTGAGATAGTCGGCGAGCTGAGCGGCAGCATAGACGGCAGGTATCGCGAGCGCTACACCGATGATACCGATCCAAAACGCCTGAGACATCACCAAGCGTTCCATACGCCATCGAGGGATACCCAAGGCCCGGAGCACCGCAAACTCTTTGAGACTGGCGGCCGTCGCTGCATAGAGGGTCTGACTAGTGACAACCGCACCGACGAGCAATCCCAAGGCAGCCGCGTAACCCAGGGCAATGCCGGCCTTGGTTTTGGTCAGCCAATGCCATTGGCTATCGAAAGAGAATTGGGAGCGTGTGCGAACACTGACGTTTTTGTATTCCGCTTGCATGCGGGCCACCACTTGGCGAGCTTGCTCGGGAGTGCGGGTTTTGCCCAGAATGTAGGTCACTTGGTCGCGATGGTAGTGCATCAGCACCCGGGCCGTGTTGATCGAACAGAAGATGTATGGCCCGGCCAAGCTCTTGACCCCGGTGGTGAAGCCGACCACACGCACCCGGCGCATGTTAATCTCGGCGATGTCGTTGACTTGTCTCACCCCTAGGCGTTCCATGTCGGAGCGGTCGATGATGACGGTACCCGGTTCGGTAATCAAGGCCCGATGTTCCGGCGTCAGGGCGTTGATCGCCCCCAAGGCATCGTTGCCCAAACGTGAGCCGACGATCATGCACAACTCGCTGGCCCCGTTACTTTTGGCCCATTTGCCAAACCCCTGGATAAACACCTCGCAGCGCTCGATTTCGGGCTGCACGGCCAAGCGAGCCATATAACTCTCGGGGATCGGGGTACCCAGGTCCACCGAAAGAACACCGGGGCCACCCAACCAGATGTCGGCTTTGCCGCGATCGATCGGCATACTGGACACCGAGAACAGCCCAAGCAACAGACCGCATTGCAACGCCACCAGCAAGGCCGAAAAGCCCACGGCCAACACACCGGGTAGGTAGCGTTGACGTTCGTGCCATAAGGTTGTCAGTGCGTAAGACATAGTTTAGCGTACCCCTACCAGAGATGCGGTTCGTGCCGGCGAAGCGACCCGGGTGGGGAGTTCGCACAGGCTGCCATCGATGAACGTGTGATGCCAAAGCTGCGTGGCCAAGACACCGACCAAGCCCATTTCGATGGACACTCGCTTCAGGCTCCACGAGCCGAGTTTCTTGAACTGGGTTCGCCAGCGGGCCACCTCGGCGGCATTGAAGTAGCCAGTTTTGGCCAGCGACTCTGCACTAAGCAACTGCTCGACGAAGGGGGGGACGTTGTCGAGGTGAAAGCTGTCGAATGGAGCGCGAAACATCGCTTTCTTGCGCCAAGCAATCGACTTGGGCAACCAGCGTTCCGCAACCCGACGCAACAGATATTTATCTTGCAGCCCCTTAAACTTGTATTTCGGATGTACCCTGGCTAAAAAGCCGATTACCTCTTCATCCAGAAACGGATAGCGTGTCTCGACTGACGAGTTCATCGCCACCCGATCACCTTTTGCGTTGAGCAGCAGTCCCGCCAGATGCGAACGCGCGCTGACGGCTAACTCCCGATTCAGGGGATGCCACCGCTTCATCCGCTCGGGCTCTAGCCCCAACTCTTCCAACGGAATCACGCCGGCCAGCTGCTCTTTCATCTCGTCGCTGAAAAACCGAACTTTCGACATCCCTACCAGGCCGTAAATGTCTACCCAGCCGTTGTGGCCAGCCACCGCCGCTTGCGAACGGCGGATGTTGGGCCAGGCGAACGAAGGCGCGCCCGACGCCCAGATGCCAAACCGCCGAATCCATTGCGACATCGGCAGACCAAACCAATCAAGATAACCCAGAGCCCGATGGACCTTATGCCAGGGATAGCCAGCCAACCATTCATCAGCCCCTTCACCAGTCAAAGCTACTTTGAACTCCTGGCGATGCACCTCACGGGCTAAGAGTAACAAGGCGGCACAAGAGGTGTCGATCACCGGCCCTTCGGCTGCGCGAATTAGTTCGGGGTAGGTGTGCAGCACCTCGTTGGCCCCGACGGGAACCACCGTGGGATCGCAGCCAACATGCCGTGCAACGAAGCCCGCTTCGGTGCTTTCATCCAACGCTTTGGCCTGAATCTGAATCGTGAATGCCGGAATCGGTCGGCCCAGCACCTTACTGGCCATCGCCACCACAATGCTGCTATCGACGCCACCGGACAGATACGACACCACCGGGACATCGGCCCGCAGGCGGCGGGTGATGGCGGCCAACAGATGCTCTTCAAACTCGTTGGTGAGTGTCTGGACATCCCGGGTATCTTCTTGGCCGGCATCAGGAAACTCGAGCCGGTGGTAGATCCGTTCGTCAACACGGCCAGTGTCTAGGCGAATATCCAAGAAGCGCCCCGGCGGCAGCAGTTCAATTCCCTGGAAGCAAGTCACTGGCCCGGGCAGGGCGAAAAACGTAAACAGATGATTGATGCCGCGAGGTTCCGGCCGCGGCTCCACTAGGCCACTGGCCAGAATCGCCTTGATCTCGGAGCCAAAGAGCAACCAGCCGTCGCTTTGTGTCCAGTACAACGGACAGATGCCCACTCGATCACGTCCCAACACCACCCGTTGACGCTTCTCGTCGTACACGGCAAGACTGAACTGACCGCGTAGATGCTCCCACAACGCATCTTGGCACTCTTCCCACAGATGCACGATGTTTTCGGTGTCGGCATGCGTGCGGAAACGATGGCCACGAGCTTTCAGGCGGGCACTTAGTTCAGGGTAGTCGAATAGTTCGCCGTTGAACACAGTATGCACCGTGCCATCTTCATTGGCGATGGGCTGGCGTCCATCGGCCAAGCCGACGATGCTCAGGCGGCGATTGGCTAACCCCAGGCCGGCACGCTCCAGAAAGCCATCTTCATCCGGGCCGCGATGAACGATCGCTTGTGCCATCGCCTGCAGAACACCCGAAGGCAGTGGGCGGCGTTGGCCTGACAAGTCGATCATTCCCGCGATTCCGCACATGCTGACAACTCCCTGACACTCGGTTGCTACTATCTTAGTCCGCCTCGGGGCCAACGATCAGCCTTCGGCATATAACTTCTTGACTTTCTGCTGGATACGCCATTCAGTGAAGCGTGGCAACCAGCGGTTGAACCACAAAAGCCATCGCGCTTCGGACCCTACCACTACCTCGGTTCGGTTGTATTTCAATGACGACAGAATCGTCTCGGCCACCTTTTCCGGCGGTTGACCTTTGTCAAACTCGATTTTCATGCGGCCTTCGTTGCGGAGCATGTTGGCGTGCAGGTCGGTCTTGGTTAGACCAGGGATGATCAGCAGCACATCGATATCAAACCGCGCCATCTCCCCGCGTAACGCTTCGGTCAGTCCGCACAGGGCGTATTTGCTGGCCGAGTATTCGCTCCAGGCCGGCATCCCTCGGCGACCAGTCATGCTCGAGACATTCACGATGGCCGGCTGTTTCCCTTTGACTAGGATCGGTATCGCCAAACGGATCAACTCCGCCGGTGCGAAAAAGTTCGTCTCCATGATCGTACGCAGGATTGCTTCGCTGGAGCTAGCAAAATGGCCGAAACTCGCCACCCCAGCGTTGTTGACCAACACGTCCAAGCCACCCAAGCCTTCGACCGCAGTACGCAGCAGCCGGTCACGATCCTCGGGCTTGGTGATGTCGGCCACGATCGAGCAAACCTGGGAAGTAGCGGGAAGTAGCTGTTCCAGGGCAGCGAGTTTCTCGGCACAGCGAGACACCAGAGCAAGACGTGCCCCAGCATTTGCGGCCTTCAGTGCCAGGGCGCGCCCAATGCCACTGGAGGCCCCTGTGATCAGGAGTCGGCTATGAGAGAGATCGCGGGGCATAGGAAGGAACCTCGTCTTGGTTTCGCTGTTTTTCACAATCTACCTAATTTTACTCCTTGTGAAGAAACAGAATGAAGGGCAGTCCAAACCGAAACCACACGTTGTACGTCTTTGCCAGGCGTTTCACCATGCAGGACCACTACATTTCGCATTCTTGTCGAGTACGGAAGGCTTAAAGGGTTGATGGTCAGAACCAACCCGTCTGTGCGCTCCGAGGGGTCTGTCCCATGAGCGTTCCGATTCCAGGTTCACGAAACGAAAAGTTAAAAGATAGGGATTTGGCCAGCTCTGACAACCCCTCGGAAAATTCGCCCGATCTCGTCTGACCCACTCTGGACATTGAGTAGTTAACTGCGTACACTTCCTTTGCGGTGTGGAGCAGCCCGGTAGCTCGCCAGGCTCATAACCTGGAGGTCACAGGTTCAAATCCTGTCGCCGCAACTACGATCTGTTGCGCCCAAGAACAATCCTTTCTTCCTTGGAAGCACTGCTTCGCTTTTCCTTCCTGCTTCGCTTTTCCTTCCTACTAGGTCAAAGCGTAGTGACGATTGAAAAGTACGAACCAAGTACTAAAAAGTAAAAAGCAGTGACCCGTCCCGATTTGTCCATCCCGAAGTTCTTCCGTTCTCCCAGCACGCCGATAGATTCCTAGCCGTCGTTCTCGCGAGCCAGCCTCAAGATCAACTCGCCGATCTCGTCCTTGGTCTTGGGACGCCCCGGCTGGTATCTCGTGAACGTCCTCTTGCCCTGGCTCCCAATCGATCCGCGCGTGCGTGCGCGAGACGACCGGCGCGTCGAGCTGGAGTGAATTGGTCGCCAACCGGCCCG
>JBDNDE010000165.1:0-10704 GCA_046719305.1 Gemmataceae bacterium
CCAGGGTTCGAGCGAGCGGCGAGGAAGGCACTGTAGTAGCGGTAAGCTAACGCCAGCACGCAGAGCACCACGAGCATGATGGGCATGCCGTGGAGGATGAGCCGCCCCTCGACCACTTCATACAGCATCGCCTGTGACGCAAACATCCGTTGGTTCCTTTCGCGTGAAGAATGGCGTCATCCTACAGGCTCATTTGCCGCGCGACACCCCATTGAGGCCGATCCGAATTTCCTTGGAGTCCCCGGCTTTGAGAATGGCAGCGTTGGCACGCTCGAAGAGTTTAACCTCTAAAGATGGCTTAATGTGTTTGATTATTGATAGAACTAACTCACCCAGATATTTCGCTGTATCTCCCCCAACGCCGGCGGTATGTTCAACTACCAGATCATCATAACTCAGAAAACTGTTAAGGATGCGAAAGCGAAATACCAACTCCGGCAGCATAGCTCCCTTGGGGGTCTCCAGTCGGCTAACGATCTCGCAGGCTAGCGATAGTTGAATCTTGACGCGTGCTCGGGTACTCCCGGAATACAACCGCACTCCCTTCAGCCAGGTTTGCCGCTCCAGTAGCACGTTGGTCATCAGGTCGATGTACAGGCTGAAAGTTTGGCGATTCTTGCCGCCCGGTTGCAGATCCTCGATCCGTACACTCAAACCATTGGGCAGTTGCCGGCCTTCCAGGCGTAGCTTCCACCAGCGGCCGTCGTTCTTCAGCTGGCCGCGCAGGTTGCGTTCCTGACGTCCCCAATGGCTAGAGTCCTCGTAGAGCGGATCGGGCAGCACGCCGAGAAAGAGTTCCTTGAGTTGCGCAGCTAGCTGGGTTTGTTTCTTGTGCCTGGCAGGGTCGACCGGAGCCTTAGGCATCGGCGGGGCCAAACACGGCACGAGCCACACGGCAAGCGGAAAGAGGACCATGGCACACCTCCGATCGAAGCACTTTGCATCACAGCGATAACACGGCGTGGGAAACGGATCAAGTGGTCCGCGCGGTATACGGTAGAAGTTGCTACAATCGACAACTCTTGTTGGTAGATCCGCCTGGCAGAAGGATGTTGGGTATGTTTCGTGTGCTGAGTGTGCTTGTTTTGCTTGTCCCGACGCTCCAGGCCGAGCCGCTTTCGTTTCAATTGCGTTTTCCCGAAGCGGTACGTCGGGAGGCGTTTTCGGGACGGGCTTACGTCATGCTGTTCAAGGGGGACGCGCCAACGCTCCGTTCGGGTGTCAACTGGTTCAACCCCGAGCCGCTCTTTGCCGTGGAGGTGCGCAACGTCAAGCCGGGTGAAGCGATCGTACTGGATGCGAAATCACTTCATCATCCCGTGGCAATGAACAAACTACCGCGCGGCACCTATACCATTCAGGCGGTAATCGACACCGCGCCGGGGGTGGCCTCGTTCAGCACGGCACCGGGCAACCTATACGCTATCCGCAAGCAAGAACTTCATGCAGATGCCGGACCCGTCTCGCTTTTGCTCGACAAAGTGTACCGCGAGCCGGCTTTTGTCGAAACGCCACGCGTCAAACTGCTCGACATCGAAAGCAAGCTGCTTAGCGGCTTTTACAATCGGCCGACCCGTCTGCGCGCTGGGGTGATGCTGCCGGCCAGCTACGCAAGCGAGCCGAGGCGTCGTTATCCGGTGGTGTATGAGATACCCGGATTTGGCGGACGGCATACAGCCGCACAAGATCCGCGACGGCTGACGCAAACCGATCGTGCGGGGGTGGAAGTCATCCATGTGATTCTCGATCCGACATGTCATCATGGCCATCATGTCTTTGCCGACAGCGCGAACAACGGGCCATGTGGACAGGCGTTGGTGCGAGAGTTGATACCGGAATTGGAGAAGAGATTTCGCACCCAGGGCAAAGGGGCCCGGCTGGTGACGGGGCATAGTTCGGGCGGGTGGTCGAGTCTGTGGTTACAGATCACCTATCCGGATGTGTTTGATGGGTGTTGGTCGACTGCACCGGATCCTGTGGATTTTCGCAGCTTCCAATACATGAATCTCTATCGCGAAGGGGAGAACTTTTATACAGATCCCAAGGGCAACCTCCGCCCTCTGGCCCGCGTCAACGGCAAGGTCCGCCTCACCTTTCGCCCGTTTGTGCAAATGGAAACAGTGATGGGCCATGGGGGACAATTGGCCTCGTTCGAGGCGGTCTTCAGCGAGCGTGGCCCGGATGGCCAGCCACGTCGGCTCTGGGATCGCGAGACAGGAGTGATTGACACGGCGGTCGCACGCAGTTGGGAAAAGTACGACATTTGTTTGGTTCTCAAGCGCAATTGGAAGACACTCGGACCGCTGCTAAAGGGGAAACTGCATGTGTACATGGGCGAAGAGGACACCTTCTATCTCGAAGGCGCGACCAAGCTGCTACGCGACGAACTCAAGGCGCTGGGCAGCGACGCCAAGGTCGAACTATTCCCGGGCAAGGATCACTCCAACCTGCTGGATACCGCCTTGCGTGGCCGCATCGCCCGTGAAATGGCCCAGCGCCTGAGAGCAGCCAAACGATGACCCTACAGAGGGAGGCCAAACGATGATCTTGGGCATTGTCGGTGTGGGGCTGCTGGGCGGCAGCTTGGCGTTGGCGGCACGGCGGCGTAACGTGTCTAGCCGGATCCTGGGCACGGATCGACTGCCGGGGGTGCTGGCTCGTGCGGTGGAACGCGGATTGATCGACCAGGCGATGCCCACGCCCGAATCAGTCGCCGCCCAGGCCGATCTCACGCTGTTTTGCACTCCTGTGGATCAAATCGCTACCCAAGCCCTGGCTGCCGCTCCCCATGCCAAAGGCATCCTCACCGATGTCGGTAGTACCAAAGCATCCATCGCGGCAGCATTAGCACAGGTGCCCCACTTTGTTCCGGGCCATCCTCTGGCTGGTTCGGAAAAGGCAGGGCCGGAGTATGCCCGTGACGACCTGTTTGCTGGCCGATTAGTGCTTTTGACCCCCACAGCACAAACGCAGACCCAGGCGATTGATCGGGTACGCGCGTTTTGGCACGCCCTAGAGGCCCGCGTCGAGACGCTCGATGCTGTCGAACACGATCGCGCTTTGGCCCTGACAAGCCATTTGCCACACTTGGTGGCCTCGGCCTTAGCAAGGATTTTGCCGAGGCAATGGCGAGGGCTGACCGCTAGTGGATTTCGCGATAGTACGCGACTGGCGAGCGGCTCAGTGGAATTGTGGCGAGCGATCTTTCTGCACAACCGCGAGGCGCTACGGGAAGCGTTGAGCCGGCTGCGTGAGGAACTCGACCACTATGACGCGGCACTGGCTGCCGGAGATAGCCAGACTCTGACCACGTTGTTGGAGCAAGCCAAGCAGAGCCGCGACGGGTTGCGGTGACTGCAAAGACAACACCAACTCACTGGGTTACCACAGTCGAACCGAAACGGCGGATGAGCGTCCCTAGGCCGACGGGCGTCAGCGGGTTTTCTGACACATCGAGTAGTTGCAACCGACTTAGGTACGGTGAGCGGGCCAGCAGTTGAGCGCACCGATCGTCCAGCCGATTGCCGGCTAGATTCAGTTCGCGCAACTGACCAATAGTCGGGGACTCGGCGAGAACCTGAATACTGCGGGGGCCCAAATGGTTGTAAGGCAGGCGAAGCGATTTCCAGGCTTGGGTACGGCTGGTGAGCAAGGCAATAAGCGATTCGTCTCCCAGCAGGGCACGTCCGGCTCGCAGGGTGTGGAGTTTTTTGGCCCCCTCGGCAAAGGCAAACGCTTTGAAGCGTTCGTCGCCTAGTTCGCAGCGGTCGAGGGCCAACTCCTCTAGTTCCGACATGCGGCCTAAGGCTTGTAACCCGACATCGGTCGGAGTCGATTGCGACACATCCAGCCGCTTCAATCGGGTAATGGCTAGCCAACCCAAGCCCACATCGCCTAGACGCCGATTCCCTATCAGGTTAAGCGTCTCCAGACCAGCGGCCAGCGGCGACAGGGCGAGTAGAGCCATCGCCCGATCACTGAGGTTGTTATAGCCCAGATGCAGATGTCGAACGGCCGGCAAATCGACTTGGAGCAAGTTGGCTAGATCAATGTCACGCAAGTAATTTTGTGAGAGATCTAAGGTCTCTAGATGGGGCATGTGCAAAGGACCGGGCACACGTCCACCGATGCCGGTCATAGGCAAGCGTAGCACTCGTAATTCTCGCAGGTGCGGAGAGTCAGCCAATACCGCGAAGCCGTTGTTACCGACGCGGCCCTCCTGGACCACAAGTTCCCGTAGGCCACCCAAGGCTGGCATGCCGGCAAGGTGGGCGATGGTGCCCGGGGTTGCATTCGTGAGAGTCAGGCAATCGGTCCAAGCAAACGCTTCTGACTTCCACAAATCGCTAAAGTGCGGCGTTTGGAAGACATGGCACGAGAGCGTCAGTTGTAAGCGGCCGTGCTCGAATTGCCAGGGTTGAGCGAGATCCGCCAGCGGTCCAAGCCACTGCCTGTACCATTCGGCCAGCAGAACCGCTTCGCGGCGAGAGAGACGAGGGATACGGCGGGGGAATTCGGCCTGGGCGCATTGAAGGCGGAGGAGTTCGGCGCGGGCGGCGTCTTCGGGATTTTCCTGATCGTCGAGCCAGTCGGCCAGGATGCGGCGTAAGTTGAGATCATGGGGAGAAACGCGGAGGTCTTCGAGAAAGACCCGCAACTCGGGACGGGGGGTACGGAGGTGGGCAGGTGGATACATGACTAGGGTTGTTCTCCTGGCGAGACGCTCTCGCCTTGGCTTCTCAGAAGCAATTGCCGTGCCCACAGCGGCCAATAATCGGGCAAGGGGGCGAACAAAGAAACAGGTTCATACCTGATCGGGTGCAAAATCGTCAATCCAAGCGCGTGCAAAGCAATAGCTTTATCGCGGGACTCCTCCGTCGCTGGACCAAAAATCTGCTGCCCGCCGTAAAGTTTATCGCCTGCCAGTGGCCAACCACGCGAGGCGCATTGCACACGGATCTGGTGCATCCGACCGGTGAGTGGCTCGAAACGCAACAGAGCAAGTTGGTTTTGCTGACCAAGACGCTCGAAGCATAACGAAGCATTTTTGGCCTCGGGTGTCTGGGCAGGGACAACCTCGGAGCGGGCTTCGGACTGGATTTTGCGCATCCAGTCGTCCCATTTACCGCGGGGAGGCGGCAAATTGCCGTTATGCTCGACAAGGCCGACATAAACCTTCTGGACGAGGCGGTCGCGGAACTGTTCGGCCAGGCGAGCGGCCGCCTTGCTGCTGCGGGCAAATAACACCACACCACTCACTGGCCGATCCAGCCGATGGGGTATGCCCAAATAGACCTTCCCGGCTTTGTGATAGGTGACTTTCAGGTACTCGCGAGCCTGAGATTCCAGGGTGGGGATGCCGTCAGGCACCCCTTGCGTGAGCAAGCCAGCTGGCTTATTGACCGCCAGGCAGTGGTTATCCTCGTAGAGTACCGAAAGTATTCTATCCATGATCCCTGAGACCGTCTGACCCTGAAGAGTTCCGGCCCGAGGTGTTCACCGACCTCTATCCCTTTAAATCTATACCTTTATAGAGCGAAAGAGCCGAGAAAACCGGACACAGATTTCGGAATTTTTGGGACAAATAACAGTGAAGAGAATCGTTCCCGGCTCTTCTGGGCCGATTCTCCAGGTCGCCACTATCTGGGGGATTCTCTTCGGGTCGCTCCTAGGGGGCTACCTCTTTCCAAATGTACCAGTGCGGGTGCATGTACACCCAATGCCCCGAGGGGAGATCGACATAACCGGCATAGGCGTTGCCGCTCCAAAAGCCGTAGTCGCGGTAATCAGTGTAGCCGGCCTGATCACCGGGAACGTGAATAACCCGCAACAACTGTCGGTATTTGCCTTTGACAGATGCTTTGTCGAGATGATCGGCCAGCTTGGTCTTGGGATTGAAGGCGAAGCGTTTGTCCTTTTCCAACGAGGCGATCAACGCCGCCCGATCGGTCAGATGGCGAGCAGCCGACTCTTTGCCTGCCTTGGCCAAACGCTCCGCCTGCAGTTGCATCCGCTTGACCAGCAGGTCGCGGGATTTAGCAAACGCCTCGGGGTCGAGCTTGGCCGCCAGGCCATCCAGCCGCTTGACCAGCGGATCGGCGTTGCTGCTGTCGAGTTCGGGTTCGGGGTCGGGGTCGGCCGCTTGCAACGAGACGAAGTGGTAGACTAGGACAAGTAGCAGGATCCATCGCATGGGGCCGACCTCCGATCGAGAACGGGAGAAGTGTTTAGCCTTTGAGCATCTCGTCGTGCCGCATGCCGCTGGGTGGGTTGTCCGCTTTGCGGCAGTTGGCCAGGGCGGTCTTGGCACCGGCATGTTGCTCGGCGTCGTTGTCCTCCCACTCGATGCTTACAGCTCCATCATACCCGACGCGGTTGAGTTCGATAAAGATTTCTTCTAGTGAATTGGCATCGCGTTGGGTGCCAGCTGTTACGAATGTCCAGCCGTTGGTCCAGTGGCCCATGGGGCGATGACCGCCCAGTCGGCCCCCCCGGCAGTGTTCGCGAGCGACCCACACCCCCTTGACGTGGGCACAGTGGATATACTCGCTGTACTCGCGGATGAACTGGATCACGCTGACGTTTTGCCATTCCATGTGCGAGCCATCCAGGTTGAATCCCACCACATCGCTTTTGTAGCCGTGCTTGTCCAAAAAGCGGATGTAGTCGCCGGCCGATTCCAAGTCGCCCATGGCGCGTTCGCTGGGATGGCATTCCAGGTCGTAGGTGACGCCGTACTGTTTGCACAGATCCCACACCGGCCCAAAACGCTCGACCAGCAACTCCAGGCTCACTTCTCGCACATCCTCGATGGCGTGGCCATCCAAGCTCGTGGGCAATGGCGGAAACAAAAACCAGTGACTCCAGCAGTTCGCCGGACTGCCCACGAAGCCAGGCAGCGCCACTTTGCGATCTTGCAACTTGCTCAGCTGGCCGGCATAACGCACGCAGGCTTGCAGATCACGCAGTGCCTCGGCATGGATTAGCTTGCCGACTTCCGGCGGGACAAAGTAGGGATCGGTGCGGGGCGGCTTATTGCCGGCATCACGCCAGGCTTTGTAGGCTTGGCGGGCTTCGCCCTTGGGGTTGCAAAAGTTTAGCGTCTTGGCACTAGGTTCATCGCCCAGCACCTGGCCCTGCAAGTGAACTGCTACAGTGAAAATTTCCAACCCGTGCTTCTTGGCCAACTCTACACGCTTTTGCGCGTAGGCGGCCGCACCGGCGTCGGTGTCGCACTGGCGCAGGTCCAATTCCCAGCTAGCCTCTTCCCAGCCATCAAATCCAGTCTCGGCGAGGAATTTCAGCCAGTCCGCCTCGGGCACGTTGCCGAACTGACCGCGGACCAGACCAATTTGGTGATACGATCCTTTGCCATAGCGGTGAGAGGAAGTCTGCTTGAAGCCCATGAAACGGCCCTTTCTGTGTAGGAGAGGAGAGCAGAAACAACGCATCGACGATGAGGTTAGCTTAAGGCGATCCAACGCCCCGGCAAGCTAAGCCATTGCCGGGTGCTAGGCTTGTTTTCGATGCGGAGTCAGGCTATCGGGGAAATCAAAAACTTGATCAGGAGAATCGAACTCTATGCGCTACGGTTGGCTCGCTCTTGTGTTGTGGATGATACTCACTAAAGCCGTCGAGGCACAGACCGTCTTTCGCGATGCGGAATTCAAAGCAGCCACGAACGACGCACCGGCCAATTTCACCGACAAGGGACTATTCGCACCGCCACCGGCTTGGCCGCCACCAGCAAGCGAGAAACCACCCCCGTTGTGGTCCGGCGGTGCGGAGTTCGGCCTCAACGGCACTGAGGGCAACACCCAGGTTCTCAAGATTCGTCTGGGGGCTAACGTTCTGCGACGGACCGACGGGAACATCTTCTCGGCTGACCTGGTCTACGGCCTAGCCCGGCAAATGGGCGAGACAGCCGAGAATAAGGCATTGTTCAACGTGCGCGATGAAGTATTTTTCCGCGAGGGGCCATGGGGGTGGTTCGCTGCCGGGCAGGTGGAATATGACGAGTTTCGAGATTTCGATTTCCGCGTAGCAGGGCACACCGGCTTGGCTTATCTGTTTGTGCGTACCAACGATACGTTCCTGCGGGGGCGATTCGGTGCAGGTGCCTCGAAAGAACTCGGCCGCGAGGATAGCCGGTGGATCCCCGAAGGATTGGTCGGGTTCGATTTGGATCATCGAATCAACAAGCGTCAGCGCCTGATTGCTGCTGGGGATATTTATCCGGATTTAGGACGGTTGGAGCAGCATCGCATCCGTGTGCGAGCCGCCTGGGAATGTGCCTTAAATGATAATAATTCTCTGATTTTACGGATCGGCATCCAAGACCGTTACGATTCCAGCCCAGGGTTGGCCAAACGCAACGACCTGGATTACTTCACTACCCTCTTGTATCGCTTCTAGGATTGGATCGCTTCTAGCTAGCATCGGCTCTAGCATTGGCCGCAGCTTGCGCTTGCTAGTTGACAGTTGCCATAGAGGCAAGGATTGAATGTCCAGCAGTGCAAAGATTTTTTGGAGTTTTCTCGTTGGCTATCTCGCCCGAAGGGATACAATGCAATATTCGGCGGCCCCATTCTTGTGGTGAAACGATGTTACGGCTCAACAAGTTTCTCGCGCATGCGGGCCTCGGCTCGCGACGGCATTGTGACGACCTGATCGCCTCCGGGCGTATCCGAGTCGATGGCCATGTGGTGCGCGAAATGGGCACTCGGATTGACCCGCAAACCGCCCAAGTCGAATTGGATGGTCAGCCAGTTCGTCCTGAACGCCATGTCTATTGGCTGGTAAACAAGCCCGTAGGCTACTTGTGTACCAATCACGACCCGGATGGCCGACCCCGTGCTATCGACTTAGTCCCACACGTCGGCGAGCGAGTGTACACCGTCGGCCGACTCGATGAAGATAGCGAAGGGTTGCTGTTGCTGACCAACGACGGGGATTTAGCGTTCAAGCTCATGCATCCGCGTTTTGGCATTCATAAAACATATCTAGTTCAAGTGGCCGGCAAACCCAGCAAGGAAGACCTGGAAAAACTGCTGCAAGGGGTGTGGTTGTCCGATGGCCACGTCAAGGCCAAGCGGGTCAAGCGGCTCAAGACGCAGGGGGAAAGCACCTGGCTAGAGATTGTGCTGACCGAGGGGAAGAATCGCGAGATTCGCCGTATGCTAGCCAAACTGGAACACAAGGTGATGCGGCTGAAGCGGGTGGCGTTGGGGCCGATCAAACTGGATCGATTGCGTAAGGGTAAAGCGCGCAAGCTGAAACCCGAAGAGGTGGAATTGCTCACCAAGCACGCGCATCGGCCGCGTCGGAGCGAAGCGATGCCTGAACGGCCCGACAGCGACAGCGACGCCCGTCCCATGCCGCGTGAGCGAGTGCCCCAAGGGCGAGCGAGCGCAGAGGGCGTCCAAGCCAGTTCCAAGCCGCGTATGCCCAAACGAACCGAACGCGGTGAACGTCCCGCACGCGGTGAACGTCCCGCACGCGGTGAACGTCCCGTCAACCGTTCGCCCCGCCGACGCACTCCATGAGCGCCCCACGGATTTATCAAGCCACAGTGCCTATTGACGCGCATGAGCGCCTGGCTCGCGACACCGGCCGCATCCGGGTCCTCTTCCCGGAAATTGCTCAGGCGATTCGTCCCGGCCAATTTGTTATGGTTCGTCTCCCAGGCGGTTCCGATCCGTTGCTGGGTCGGCCCTTTGCTCTCTACGACACAGTGCTGGACGGCGAAGTACCGATCGGCTTCGATTTCGTCTACCTCGCGGTGGGCAAAATGACGCGCCGCTTGCTGCATATGGAGCCGGGCGACTATCTGACTATCTGGGGACCACTTGGCAACGGCTTCGCTTCGCTCGATGGGGTGAATCATGTCGGCTTGGTGGCCGGTGGCATCGGTCAGACGCCGTTTTTAGCCTACATCCGCTACTTACTAGGGACGCGTGGTTATGGCGGGCAACCGGCCCGACGGACCGTTCAACGTGTGTCGCTGTTTTATGGCGTTCGCACGGCAGCGTTGGCCGCCGCAGTGGACGACTTCCGCGCTGCGGGGGCCGAGGTCCACTTGGCCAGTGACGACGGTAGTTTGGGCGAACGAGGCTATGTGACACAACTGCTCGAACGGGTAGGCCTGCCGGACTATGTGGTCGGATGTGGCCCGGAACCGATGCTCCATGCCCTGTACCGACTGACCAGCCAGCACGGCACACCGTGTCAGGTCTCGCTAGAAACACCGATGGCCTGCGGCGTGGGCATTTGCTTTAGCTGCGTAGTCAAGCTGCGTCAGGACGATGGCAACTGGGATTACAAGCGTTGCTGTGTCGAGGGGCCAATCTTCGATGCGGCGAAACTCCTCTGGGAATGATTCGGCCGAATACGGTAGCATAGTTGAATCAAAGTCCCCGAAGAAGGCGGCACAGGAGAAGGCAAGCCATGCGACGGATCGCAATCATCAACCAGAAGGGCGGCGTGGGCAAGACCACTACTACGGTCAACCTGGCCGCCGCTTTGGCGATGCTCGGGCGTAAAGTCTGCGTGATCGATCTCGACCCGCAGGCGCACGCAACCACCCACCTAGGCATCGAACCTGATGGCCAATCCCCCTCGATGTACGATGTACTAGTGAACAACCGACCCCTCGCCGAGGTTCGCCGCTTGGTGGCCGACAACCTTTGGCTGGTGCCGAGCGAC
>JBDNDE010000166.1:0-10660 GCA_046719305.1 Gemmataceae bacterium
GGGCGGCGAACCAGCGGCGTCGGGGTGCATGTCATTCCAGGCATTCGTAGATTAAAGGGATTTCCGCAGGCGTATTATCCGCAATCGCCCCAGCATCGGCCAGCAGTTGCTGTGCTTGGGTCAGACGGTCGGCCCGGCGGTAGTGCAGAGTGGCCAACACCTGTCCCGGCTGCACCCGCTGGCCACGTCGGACTTGTACTACCACGCCCACCGACGGGTCGATTGCCTCCCCGGCGCGATCCCGGCCGCCGCCCAACGCCACGACGGCCCGGCCGACCGCTTCAGCTTGCCAGCCTTGGAAAACACCAGTGCGCTCGGCGCGGATCTCAAAGCGGTGTGGAGCGGTCGGCAATCGGTTCGGTTCGTCGATCACCCGCCGGTCGCCTCCCTGGGCTTCCAGGAGGCGACCGAAGGTTTCCAGGGCCGCCCCAGTGTGAAGCGCTTCTTCCACCCGCTGCCGGGCGTCGGGGATACCGGCTAAGGTCACCATCCGGGCAGCCAGTTCCAGCGACAAATCGCGCACGTCGGCCGGACCTGCGCCGCGTAGCAGTTCGATCGCTTCGGCCACTTCCAAAGCGTTACCGCAGGCGGCCCCCAGAGGATGCTCCATGGCGGTCAACAGCGCTTGTGTCTGTACGCCGTGCGCTGTGCCGATGGCGACCAGACTACGGGCAAGAGATCGAGCTTCATCAAGAGTTTTCATAAAAGCGCCATTGCCAACTTTAACATCTATAACTAATCCGCGTACTCCCTCGGCGATTTTTTTGCTCATAATCGACGCACTGATGAGCGGAATCGATTCCACAGTTGCAGTGACATCACGCAGGGCGTACAAGGTGCGATCGGCTGGCACGATGCGATCGGTTTGGCTCATCATCACACAGCCGACACGCTGCAGAATGGTGCGGGCCTCGTCGGCCTCGATGCGAACGCGAAAGCCGGGAATTGCTTCGAGCTTGTCCAGGGTGCCGCCGGTGTGGCCCAGGCCTCGGCCAGACATCATCGGCACCAACGCGCCACAGGTGGCAGCCAGGGGGGCGAGGAGCAGGGACGTTTTATCGCCCACGCCGCCGGTCGAGTGCTTGTCCACAGCGCGGGCGGCCTCGGCTCCCCAATCGAGCCGTTCGCCGCTGGCAACCATCGCTGCGGTCAGGTCGGCCGTCTCTTGATCGTCCAGACCGCGAAGAAACATCGCCATGAGCATGGCACTGAGTTGATAATCCGGCCAAGTGGCTTGGGCAGCTCCGGTGACGAAGCTAGCGAGTTGCTCGGCCGACAGCGGTAGGCCATCGCGTTTGCGGCGAATGAGATCCACGGCGCGCATTTTGAGTTGTTCCCAAAGCCCGGACAGGAGAAAGCGATCGGGATACAATTAGGGAATCAGTTGAAGTTGGGCCATACGATCGAGGAATGCAGATGTGTGCGATGCTCCTAATCGGTTGGTGTCTGGGAGGGGTGGGAGCGGCCGAACCGAACCCTCCGACGCCGTGGAAGAAGATCGTGGTCAGCGAAGAGGCGAAAAAGATTCACGCTGAGGCGCTGCTGATCGACGGGCACAACGATCTGCCGTGGCAGTTTCGCACCAGCAAAGATATGGATTTTCGGATTATCGACCTACGCAAGTATCAGAAAGATTTTCATACCGATATCCCTCGCCTGCGTGCTGGCAACGTCGGCTGTCAGTTCTGGGCTGCTTATGTCCCGGCCTCGACCGACAAAAAACGCACCGCCGTCACGCAAACGCTCGAACAGATCGACGTGATTCGTCGGCTGATCGATCGTTACCCCGATGTGTTCGAGATGGCCGACACTGCCGACGACATCCTGCGCATCCGCAAGGCGGGCAAGATCGCTTCGTTGATCGGGGTGGAGGGCGGCCATAGTATCGACTCCTCGCTAGGCGTGCTGCGGATCTACCACCGCCTGGGCGTGCGCTACCTGACGCTCACCCACAGCGAAAGCCTCGACTGGGCCGACAGTGCCACCGACAAACCACGTTGTGCTGGCCTATCGCCCTTTGGCGAACGGGTGGTGGCCGAGATGAACCGCCTGGGCATGCTAGTGGATATTTCGCATGTGTCGGCCGAGTGCATGCGCAAAGTGCTGAAAGTCACCAAGGCTCCCGTGATCGCCTCGCATTCCTCCGCCTTTGCCCTGGCCGATCATCCGCGCAACGTGCCCGATGATGTGTTGAAGCTCATCAAGGCTAACGGCGGCGTAGTGATGGTGAACTTCTACAGCGGTTTTCTCACTCCCGAGGGGGTGCGGGTGTCGCGACGCTCATCGGAGATGTATCGTCAGCTACGGGCCAAGTATCCCAAGGAGGAGGAATTCAAGGTCGCGTTGGAGACGTACCGCAAAGAAAACCCCTTGCCGCCCGGCAGCGTTCACGATGTCGTGGCTCACATCGACCATATTGTCAAGCTGGCTGGTATTGACCATGTGGGCATCGGCTCGGATTTCGACGGCATCGACTCGGTACCACGCGAGCTGGAAGATGTATCGAAATATCCGGTGCTGACGCAGGCGCTCTTGAACAAAGGCTACACCCGCGAGCAGATCCATAAGATCCTGGGCGGTAATGTCTTGCGCGTCCTTCGCGCCGCGGAGAAGTTCGCCGCCGACCAGAAGCCATGATTACCGTGTCCGAACTGCCAAACGACAGCTTGAGCCGTCTTGTGAGTGAAGTGACCCTAAGGGGCGGCCTCAGATGCCTTCTTCTGCCCTCTGAGTCGCTCCTCCATCGCAGCCGTTGCCATCGGAACCCATCTTCACTCCCCCTGGCTCCGCCGTCGCTGGTTTATCGCCTGTCAAAGGCCAAAATTAAAATTGGGCCACTTTTAGCGGCGAGTTCTCTAGAATAGAGAAGTCTATTTCCACAAAATCGGGGATCGGACCGATGGCTTTCGTTGTACGATGTCCGCAATGTTCGACTCCACTGCAGGTCAGAGAAGACCTGATCAGCAAACAAGTGCGTTGTCCATCGTGCAATCATATCTTTCTGGCTCCCCTGGCGGAATTGTCGGCTTCGGAGACGAGTGTCCCCGTTGGCTCGACGGGGGATGTCGAGTGGAGGAACCTGAATCTGGAACTGGACCAGCCGAAGCGATTCCGTGAGGCAACGGAGTTGCCATCATCTCCGTCGCCTTCTTCACCCGCTGTACCGTCATCATCGCCGCCCACGCCCACGCAGAAGGTCGAACGGTTGAAGACGCTGAATCTGTCGTTGGATGAGCCGAAGTCACCTCGCTCTGCCACGACAGCCTCGGAGCCGCGTGAAGAACCGCCTTTGCCGAGTAGCTCGCGTGATCGTTCGGACAAACCACAACCGCGTGCTCGGCTACTGGACGACCACGAGGAGATGCGCGATTGCCCCACCTGCGGCAAAATGATCCACCGCGAAGCCACGAGTTGTTCGTGGTGCGGCGAACGCTTTGGCCGTAGTCGAGTACAGCGCGACCGCTACGAGGATGAAGAGAACGAGCAGCGCTACAGGGATTACGACGACCGACCGCGCTACCGTCGCCGGGATTGGGAACCGCACCGGGGCGATACCATTACGATCATGGGCATTTTTAGCCTGGTGATGGGGCTGGCCAACTTTGGTCTGTGCATTTGTTGCTTTCCCATACCCATACCCATAGTTGGGGGGCCGTTGGGTATTGTCTTGGGTATCGTCGGTTGGTGGATGGCCAGTGTGGATCTGGGCAAGATGCGTCGCAATGAGATGGACCCGGCCGGTGAATCGAGTACCCGCTCGGGCTGCATTTGCGTCATTTTAGGAACCGTTGTCAATGGTTTGTCCATGCTACTATCTTGTGTATTTCTTATTATCGTTGTCGCAGCGATGATTTCTGACAATTTTGCCAAGCAAAACAATCGTGACAACAACGTGCCTGTCTTTCGCCGGTGACCAACAGACGTTTGTCATCGCGCGAAGGGAGAAGTTGCAGACAGTGGAAATGAACTCGGTGCCGTGTGGCCAGGAACACGACACCTAGGAGAACGCCGAGTCTTTCGCGTTTAAGCGTTCGCTAGGTAGAACGCTTGTTGTTAGGGACGTTTACCTTTGCCAAACCCGCCTTTTTCGCCCCAGCCGCCTTTGTCCCACTTGCTTTTACCCTTGTCGTCCCACTTCTTGTCTTTCTTGTCACTCTTGGTCGGGGTCGAACCACTGCTGCTGGGCAGTGGGGCCGCTGTCGGGTCTAGCAGCGGATCTGCAAAGACGCGAGCAAAGCTGGCAGCCTTGGCATCTTTAGCATCTTCGTTTCTTTGCACCAGTAATACTTCTTCAGCGGTGATGAAACCATCGCCGTTGATATCATACTTGCGGAACTCGCTGGTCAGCTTGCCACCCGCCCGCCATTCGTACAACCCCACTTGGCCGTCTTTGTCGTTGTCTAAATCGACAAACCAACTAGGCAGGTCACGCGTCGGCAATTTGCCGTAACGGAACACCAGAGGCCGATTTTCCGTGCTGGGAGGCGGGGGGGTAACCGTCGGAGCAGTACGGTAGCCGCTGTAGTCGGTGCTGCCACCGGTGCTGCTGCTCTTGGTTTCTTTCTTGGGTTCGTCGCGTTTGGTTTCGCCCCGTTGCCAGGCACTGCGGCGTTCAGCCATATAAGCCGCATACTCGTCAGGGTCGATGCCGCCGTCTTTGTTTTTGTCGAATTCGTCGAAGCGTTCTAGCAAGGGCGAAGGCCGTCCCCAGCGTCGCGACGAGGAATCCAACTCGTCACGGGTAATCTTGCCGTCCTTGTTGGTGTCGCTGAAATCAAACATCTGTTTGGACTGATTTTTTTCCATCTCGGGGCGGGCCACCTCGTTGAAATAGGTGGCGAATTGTTCCTTATTCAGAATAGTACCGCTGATCCCCTTGGAACGCATGAACCCGCTGAGCTTTTCGCGGAGTTTCTCGGTCGGCTCAGGGCTGAATGGGGGAGCCTCGACCTTGCTCACGTCGATCACTTCGTTGATTTTGCCGTCCTTGTCTTTGCCGGCCAGCATGGCGAAGATGAAGTCAATAGGAGGACCGCCGCCCCCCATGCGCATCCGCATGCCGCCTCCCTGATCGCCACCAGGGCCACCGCCACCGGGGAAGCCGCCCGGACCTTGCGATTGGGCTGCAGTATTCATAAGACCCACCATCAAGCAGGCCAGAAGCAACCACTGCGAACGAGTCAGACGCATCTCAACAACCTCCGACCTCAACAAGGGGATGGAGCCTACTTAACTTCTCACTGTACCACCATCTAACCGTGTCGGCGAGAGCAAGTCCAAGACTCTCATCGGGTTTTCATTGCTCGCTCGGCTTGGTGCTGCTGTCTAGTTAGCCTCGTTCCGCTAGCGGACGCACCTCACGCGGCTCGGGGCCGATGTAGCGGCTACGCGGGCGAATGATGCGGTTAGCTCCGGCTTGCTCGATGACATGTGCGGCCCAGCCGGCTACCCGCGACATCACGAAAATCGGCGTGTACAGCGGAATCTCCAACCCCATCGCGTGATAGAGCCGTCCGGCTGGCCAATCCAGATTCGGATGCAAATTCTTCTCGCTGGCCAAGATGCGCTCGAAGACTTCGGCTGTTTCTTCCCATTGGGTCAGGCCGGCCTCTCTGGCCGCCTGGGCAGCGTAGACTTTGAGAATACCCGCCCGTACATCGCCGGTCTTGTAGACCCGGTGGCCGAAGCCCATGATCTTTTCCTTGCGGGCCATCGCCTCTCGCAGCCAAGCCTCCGCAGTTTCGGGGCCTCCTGCGGCAAAGAGCACCTCCATGACCTTTTCATTGGCCCCGCCGTGCAGCCGGCCTTTGAGTGCTCCAATAGCCGCTACGATAGCCGAGTGGAGGTCTGCCTCCGTGGAGGTGACTACGCGAGCGGTGAAGGTGCTGGCGTTGAATTCATGCTCGGCATAGAGGATCAGCGAAACATCCAGCGCCTTGACATGAGCGTCGCTTGGAGCTTCGCCGCGTAGCATCCAGAGAAAATTAGCTGCGTGCCCTAACTCGTCATTCGGCTCCACCTGGGGCAAGCCTTTGCTGAAGCGATGATGCATGGCCACAGCCACGGGAATTTGGCCGAGCAAGCGTTCGGCCTTGCGAAGGTTGGCATCGCGGGAGCTATCCTGGGTGTCCTGGTCGTAGTGAGCCAGGATACTCACGGCAGTGCGGACGACGTCCATCGACGAGGTCCAACGCGGCAAAGCCTTGAGCAACTCGCGCAGGGCATCGGGAATCTGCCGTGATACCTTGACCCGATGGGAAAACTCGGCCAACTGTCGAGCCGTGGGCAAATCGCCGTGCAGTAGCAGAAAGGCGACCTCCTCGAAGGTGCAATGCAGGCAGAGTTCCGCGACAGGATAACCGCGATAACGCAAGCCATCGACGATCGTGGAGATAGCGGTTTCGCCGGCGATGACGCCTTCGAGTCCGGGGGAATAAACCTCGGTGGTCATGGAAGAGGTTCCTCAGCCGAAATAGGCTCGATCGCGGGCGTCATACCCGTCATAATCAAGCAAGTCGTACAATTCTCGACGAGTGAGCATCTGCTCGACCCGGTCGCGCTGGTGTCCTTTGAGCCACAGATCCTCGAACACCGCCCGAGTTGCAGCCAGAGCGGCACGCAACCCACTGACCGGATATAACACCATCCGATAACCCAGAACTGCCAACTCGTCCCGATCCAGCAGGGGACTTTGACCAAACTCCGTCATATTGGCCAGAAGCGGTACACCCGGCACGGCGCGAGCAAACTGGGCAAACTCCTCGGCGTTGCTCAGTGCCTCAGGGAAAAGGGCATCGGCCCCGGCTTGCACATACAGCCGCCCCCGTTCGATGGCCGCATCCAACCCCTCGACGTTTCGGGCATCGGTGCGGGCGATGATCACAAAATCGGCATCGCGTCGAGCAGCGACGGCGGCTCGTAGCTTGGTCGCCATCTCCTGTGGGGCAATCAGGCTCTTACCCGAGAGATGGCCACAACGCTTAGGCATTTGCTGATCTTCTAGATGTAGCCCGGCCGCGCCAGCTGCTTCGTACAGTCGCACCGTACGTTCCACGTGTAACGCCTCGCCGAATCCGGTGTCAGCATCGCACAACAGCGGTAAGTCGCAAACGGCTGTGATCGCTTGAGCGGCGGCAGCAAACTCGCTCGCCCCCAGCAGGCCAATATCCGGTAGCCCCAGCGAGGCCGACAACGCCGCTCCGGAAAGATAGCAGGCACGAAAGCCAACGCGTTGGGCCAGACGAGCCACCAGCGGACAATAGACGCCCGGCAGGGCCAGAAGTTCGGCGGTCCAGGCGTCGCGGAGGCGTCGGCCAGGAGAAGCGGCGGACATGGTGCAGGCTCCCTGAGGATTCGCTGTTATTGTCCGGTTGGGCTACTGCTTGGCAAGATAGCCCAGGCATGCCGATTCGAGTACGCCGATCAGGGACCGCCGGAGCGGTTGCCGGGCCATAGGGCCGCTGTGAGTGCACCGAACCCAGCCCCTAGCACCAGTACGAGATATACTGTTGAATGCTCCAGGGCGAAGCGTTTGTCCGGCTCTAGGGCATGCAACGTCCACCAGCCACCAGTCAAGATGGCTACGGCGACGGCGATTCCGCCCAGCAGGCCCACAAGCAGACGGAGCACCCATCGCATTGTCATCTCTCCTGAATCGTCCGGTCAGCTTCCTAGGCCCATCGCGCTCGTAGAGCGGCGATATGCTCCGCAGTGGTGCCACAACACCCACCGATCATTACGGCGTCAGCCCAGTCGGCGGCGGCGAATTGCTCGGGGGTCAACTGTTCCCTGCCAGGCGAGCCGGCGTTCGGTCGCGCGAACAACGGCAGATCGCACGCTTGGCGATAACGGTGTAAAATCTCCGTGATGTCGGCTAAGTTCAGGTTGCGACCACAATTGACACCCAGGGCGGCCACCCCGTGTTGCTCAGCATAGCGGGCGAATGTTTCGGGTTCATGGCCACTGAGCGAGACGAGCTTGCCCTGCACTCGATGGTAGGCCAGCGACAAGAGGATCGGCTTGTCCGGGTCAATCAGCAGACGGTGGAAGATGTATTGGGTCAAGCGCAACGCCTCGGGGGAGGAATAGGTTTCCAAGAGCAGACCGTCACTGTTTTCCAGTCCGGCCACCATCGGGGCCAAATCCACGCGGTTGACTGGGCCGATCGAGCCAAGCACGGCATGGGGCTGGGCCGCACGGGCCAGTTCGACGGCGCGATGGCACAACGCTTCCTCCAAGACCTGAAACGTCGCCGTGGTCACGATCTCTGCCCCGGCTTCGACATGGCTGCGATGCAGGGCAGCAACTGCTTGCGGATGGCTGCGCAACACCGTGCGGGGGTCGTATCCCTGAGCCAGCACCGCGGTGCCTGTGGCAGCATCCATGATCCAGGGACGAGCCTTATGAGGTTTCAGAAAGAAAGCAACCATCGCATCTATCCTGCCGTTCACCCAGATTCAGGCTATAGTATTAGAAACAACCTTTGCCGCGTGCGGCGCGAACACCCGAGGCCGGTCTTATGCAACTGCCCGACGAGTCTGTTCATTATCAGCCTGCTGGCCTGTTTTTGCCCGTGAATGAAGAATGGAACGCGGCGGCCGAGTTGCGTTCGCGGCACTTTCTTTCCCCGGTGCGATTTAAGGAATTGCATCAACGGCTGATGGCCTGTCGTAGTCAGGTGGTAGCTGAACGCGAGCAGCAAAATCCGCCAGCTGAAGCTCTGCCCCTGGAACCGGGCTTCATCAATTTGCCTCAGGATCTGCTCGACGCCTTCCGCCGCAAAGGAGATGCCAGCGATTTGGGCCGAGTGATTAGCTTGGCCTCGCGACTGCGAGAAGAGGCCGACCGTCTTGTGGTTCTTGGCGCGGGCGGCTCTTACTTGGGTGCCTATGCTCTGTTTCAAGCTCTCAAAAGCGCGTACCACAACGAGTTACCCCCCGAAACCCGTCTGGGCGTTCCACGCATCTACTTCGAGGGCTACTCGGCCGACAATGACTCGCTCCAAGAGTTGCTCGATCTGTTGCAGATCACCTGTGTCGATCCCGACACCCGCGAGGAACGCTGGGGCTGCGTCACCATCAGCAAGTCCGGCACCACCCTAGAACCGAGCATCGCCTTGCGCGTCTTCCGTCGTGAGGGCAATGAATATTACGGCCTCCGCTCGCCGTGGCTGACTCGTCTGTTCGCGGCAGTGACTAGCACCAATAGCCGCCTCCGCGAACAACACAAGGCGTTTGGCGTGCCGGAGGAAAGCATCCTAACCATCCCGGACAACGTCGGTGGCCGCTTCAGTGTCTTCAGTCCAGCCGGTCTGTTGCCGGCAGCCCTCATGGGGCTGGACGTGCGGGCCTTGCTGCTGGGGGCCGTCGCCATGACTCGGCGATTCCTTGAAGAACCGGTCGAGCGCAACCCCGTGTTGCAGTTGGCCGGAGTCAACTATCTCATGACCGAGGAGTTGGGCAAAAAAGTACGCATCTTGTCGGTCTGGTCGCGTAAGCTGGCCGGGGTCGGCCTGTGGTATGAACACTTGATCTCTGAAACGCTCGGCAAGCAAGGTCGGGGCCCGCTGCCAGAAACCCTTGTGCAGACACGCGATCTGTACACACGCAGCCAACAACTGCAAGAAGGCGACCGCGATGTCTTGGTCAACCATCTCACTGTGGACCAACCCAACGCCGTGCCTATCCCCATCTCGATGGCCGACCAGAACGAGGACGATCTGAACCAATACGCTCGCAAGGGGTTGCCCGATCTCATGCGTGCCGGTTATGAGGCTGTCTGTGCCAACGCCTATGCGGTGGCCCGGCCCTCGGCGACCATCAAGGTGCCGGCTCTTAATGAACACACCATGGGACAACTGTTACAACTGCTTATGTTGGCTACGGTGGTCGAGGCTCGTCTGATGGGCCTGAACCCCTACAGTCGTCCCGGCCTAGAGATGACGCGTCGCAGCGTCTTGGAGACGCTCAAGACCACCTCGGCCACCAGCGAACCCAGCAGCAACCGCCCCGGCTCCAACCCAGACCGCTAAGTCCATCCAGCCAGCCCCTCCCCTGTGGCTGCGAACTTGGCCTCTGCCTGTGGCTGCGAACTTGGCCCCTGTGGCTGCGAACTCGACACAGGGGATGCTGCCGTTCTCGCCAGCCAGTTCCTATTCGTTGAGCTTCAAACCGTGTTGAATCGCCCGCTGACGCATCGCTTTGCCGTGGTCCTTGCTGCCGGTGAAGTAGTGCAGAGCAAACGGAAAGTGCCGCTCCTGGACCACCCGCAGATCGGCATTCAGCGTGACAGTGGAGCCGCTGGGCATGGTCCGCCGCACCAGGACGCTCGACTTGGTTGGCCCCTGTCCGGTGACTTGCAACACGCCGGGCAACCTCACGAAGCGTTCCATAATCGGTGCCGCGTCGGCCGCCTTGAGCCACTTAATGACCTTGACCAGAACGAGGGCGAGGAATGGGGCAAGCAAACGGTGGCATGAGAGATCCGCCTCTGCGGCATGGCGTGCGTGGGGCAAAGCATCTACGCTCATTATGCGGCGAATCGGGGGCGGGATACAAGCACGTGGTCGATAAAAGAAGCAATTTTCGTGCCAAAGTATAATGCGAAGTATGACCGGCACTAGGTTAAACCAGATCACACTAAATCGCGAATAAGTACTTGA
>JBDNDE010000167.1:0-10542 GCA_046719305.1 Gemmataceae bacterium
CTACTGGGCTTGGTCTTGGTGATTCGCCTTGTCATCAACACTAACGTCCGACTGGAAAATTCGATTGATGTGGCTTTCACCGAGGCAGTGCTTGCCGGGGTCGTCAGCTTCTACTTTGGTGCTCGTTCCTGAGTCTGCCTGACAACCCTAACCCCGCGCGTCGGCCTTCCCCTGTCGAGAAGAAGGCCGTTTCGTGGAGTCCTGGGATCTAGGGAATTGAGCGTGGTTCGCGAGCGGTGCCGAAGTCTGACTCGCGTTGGCTGCTGCTCATCGGCAACGGTTGACCCGGAGCGACCGGCGTAGTAGCGGTCGGCAACTCACGCGGGAAGACCTCTTCAGGTTTCAGCGGTACCGGCGTGGGCAACTCCCGAGCGGCTTCGGGGGTCGAAGGCAGATTCGGCACTTCCTTCAGTAGCGGGGCCGACGACGACATCACGCTCGGTAGCGACATAGCGTTGGCAGGCATCACCTGACTTTTGCCTTGGTAGGCGATCGGCAGCACCGGCTTGGCGATTTCACGCAACACCAACGCCGTGGTTCGAGCTTTTTCGTGTTCGACTGCTCGCACGCTGGCACAACCGGGTAGTTGCCCCTCGGCAATGTACACGTTGTCATGCTGCATGATTGTGCCTTTGGCAAACTCGAAGCCGACCAGAGCGTTGTTGTAGTCTACGATCGCTTGATACTCGCTCGCCAGCGCCTCGGCCCAGACGCGCTGCGATTCTAGCAGGACGTCCAGCGTTCCGCGTCCAGCTTCATACTCCAGTTGGCGTACCCGCAATTCTTCTCCGGCTGCTTCGCGGGCCGCTCGGTTGGACTGAATCCGCGCATAGGCCGTGTCCAGCCGGTGGTAGTAGTTGTATAGGAAGTGTTCAGCCTTGAGTTCTTGGTCCTTCAGTACCTCCATGGCACGCGTCAGGGCCAATTGTGCTTGACGCACTTGCACATGTCCGAAGCGGAAGCCCAGCGGGATCACCGCCTGGATACCCGCGTTCCAACTGCTGAAGCGGCCATCGGACAAATCACGCAAAGCGTTGATGTTCTGTGCCCCACCGGTGGTGGTCTGGCCACTCCCGCCGTCCAACTGACTGCCCAATCCCTGGAAGTCGTAGCTGGCGGTGAAGCGCACATCAGGCAAGAGTTGGTTTTTAGCCAAGATCAAGTTCATCTGAGCCGCTTTGATCTCTTGTCGGGCCATCAGCAGTTCCGGTCGCTTGGTGAGTGCTTCCTGGAGGGCGGTGTTCCAATCAGGGGTGTAGGGAGCCAGGGTCGGCGAATCGCTGGGCATCAGCCGAGTGCCATCATCCACGGGCATCCCTAGCAGGCCGCGTAGCTGACGCTCAAACTCAAACACTTGGTCGATCGCCTGGGCACGCTGCGCCTTAAACAGTTCGTATTGCCGGCGGCTCTGGTAAAAATCGGCTGCCGAGACTTTGCCGGCTTCCAACTTGGCCTTGGACACGCGAAACGCGGTGTAGGCAAATTGCAAGCCTTGCTCGCGGCTGTAAAGCGCCCAATAGGCCCCGTATAGGTTCCAGTAGGCCGTCTCTATGTTGAGCAGCATCTGATTGACCAGACGCTCAAACTCCGCCCGCTGTTGATCAAAGCGAATGCGGCTAATCAGAATCCCCTCGGCTGTCGGGGCGGTGTTGATCACTCCGGGGTTGATCAAGCTCCCTGGATGGGCGTTGCGCAATTGGTTGATTTCAACGCCGTAGCCCTGGAGCAGGGGTTGCTCGAAGCTGAATTGCAATTGCGGCCGATACGACGGATTGACCCGGGCAGGCAAGTTGGTGAACTGGTAGGGTAAGTTGAAGGTGATGCCTGCCACTCCACCAGTGGGCAACGGTTTGATCAACGCAGTGGAGAAGTTGGCATCGTTTTGTTGGATGACGTTCAACCCTGCGCCACCGGCTAGGAAGGCTTGCTGAGCGGTGCCGATCGGTTGGTCGGTGTTGCTCCACTGCAGCGCGGTACGCACGACGGCATCGAATTTGGACAACGCCCCCTCGATTTCGGCCCCCGCCCGAGCAGGGTCCAGAGCTAGCACCCGGATGGCGTCGGAACCAGCCACGCCTCGCCCGGTGAATTGCACCAAGTTATCCTGAGCAGTGCCGGGGAAGAGCAAGCTCGGCTGACCAACGCGTCCTTGTTCCAGACCGATGGCAATACACTCAGCCAACGAGATAAAGCGGACTTTGCGATCGAGGTTCCGCAAAGTCATGGGAGTCCCGCTGGGGTTGATCATGGGCGTAGTGGACAGGTCGGGATGCAGTTCCTGACCATCGAGGGTGCTAGTGACGGTCTGTTGGTAGTCTTGCTCGGTCATGAAGATGCGTTGTTTGCATCCGCTGACCACGCTGAGCAGCAACGCGACCGTAACCCCAAGAATTTTCCCGCGCATACGTTCACCCCATTGGGTCGATCCGCCCCACCGCCACGCGGAACGGACACATCGCCCGTGTGCGTTCTTACCACGGATTGCAGGCTGTTTCGTAGTTATCGACCATGCCGATTGGATTCTTGAACCCGGTTTTGCTAGAAATGCTGACTGTGCTCTTTGGGCAAACTGGGTAAACAGTTCATCCCTCTACCACCTGCCTGCTCCTTCCTCGTTTCTCTACTTTGGGCCTGGTTTTCGTCGTTCGGAGCCTTCCCCTGGCATGCTCTGAAAGAACCAGCCACCGATACCGTATTTCCTCATAGGCCGAATGATTCGGCGTGTAACGGGAAAAGCGATTGACAAGGACCACAGAACCACTATGGTACAGAGGCCCCTTTCTATTCGATTGGCCTCTAGTTGTCCCGAGGGGCTAACATGAACGCCTACCAATACATCCGGGTCGAGCCACATGCGGATGTGTCTTGCATTCGATTGGTTCAAACGAGCCTGCAAGAGCCTCAGATGCTCGCCCTGGGCCAAGAGTTGCTGCACCTTGCCAGGCAGGTCAGCAAACTCGTACTGATCCTGGGGCCTGAGCGGCTCAACCTGCTCTACAGTGTCTTCTTGACCAAGCTGATTCGAGTCCGCAACGAAGCACGTCGTCAGGGGGGCGAACTCGTGCTGTGTGAGGCCAATTCGATCACCTTGAGCGTCTTTGAAGCCGCCTGCTTGGACCGAGAGTTTGTCTTTCGTCCCACCCTGGCCGATGCCCTGGCCTATTGGCACGATTAATTGGCAGCCCTGGCCACATGATCATCGACGAGCATTGGATGATTCCCGATGAGGAGTTGGTGTGGAGTTTCGCCCGCAGTGGCGGCCCCGGCGGGCAGAACGTCAACAAGACCAACACCCGCGCCGTGCTTCATTGGCATCTGACTGCCAACACCAGCTTGCCCCTCTGGCTGCGTGAGCGGCTGGCCGGCCTGGAGCGGAATCGGCTGACGACCCAGGGCGTGTTGGTGCTTCAATCTCAGATGCACCGCACTCAGGAGCGTAACCGCGAGGCCTGCCTGGAACGCCTCCGCGATCTGGTCCGCCGCGCTGCCACGCTTCCGCGCCCGCGTAGGCTACCAAGCCACCCCGCAGTGCCCAGTTGCGTCGGCTTCAGTCTAAACGCCAGCATTCGCAACGTAAGCAACAGCGGCGAGGATCGTTTGGCGACCCGGAAGAATGATCCCGGTCGGGCAAGCAGGACCACCTGTTTGTTCTCTCTTAGTCGTCTTCAATCGGCGGCAACTCCTTAGGCAAGGTTCGCAACGGGGTCAGGCCGTTTTGGGCCCTTTTGGTCGGGGAGGAGCTACCAGAGGGCAAAGGCCCAGGCAGTTCCGGGGGCGGCAGGGTCGGACCAGGCAAGGGTGGCGGCTTCAGTTCACCCTTGTTCTCGTCGTCTTTCTTATCGTCGGTTTGGTTCTTCTGCTCGCCGGCTTTCTTTTTCTCCTCGGCGAGTTTCATTTCTAGCTCTTGCTTCTTTTTTTGTTCGGCCTGTTGCTCGGCTCGTTTTTTTTCGGCTTCTTTTTCTGCACGCAACTTGGCCTCCGCTTCGGCCTGAGCTTTGTCTTCGGCCGCTTTCTTGGCATCAGCAGCCTTTTTCTCCTGGGCGAGCTTGTCCTCGGGCAGAGGCTTGGCCAACTCGCTGCGGACTTTGTCCAGGGCGGCTCGCAAAGCGAAGGCCTTACGCCAGGTCACGCTCTCTTTCTCGGACTCGACCAATTTCTCGTCGATGACTTTGGGCAAGGCTGGTCGATGTCCCAGCAATGGCTTGATGGCGCGTAAGGCTCCCTCATAAAGACGATAGCAGGAGGCAATTTCGCCGCCATTGTACAGATCCACGCCACGGTTGATGACCTCTTTGAGGCTAGCGGCCAGGGCGGCGTCCAGTTTGGGATCGGGGCGGTATTCGCCACGCGGTTCGGGACTCGCGGGCAACTCCTGGGCCGACGAGGCGGCCAGGAAGAGTATCGCCAGGAGCAAGGCACAGGTCCAACGCAGCAAGCCAGGCATCGGTAAACTCCTCGAAGAAGGACAACGGCCAGAGGCACAGATCCGTTCTATCTGGGATCATACTCAGCCCGAGCCAGTGGAGAAAAGAGCTTCTGGCCAGCCTAACTCCCGAGCCCCTGCCGGCGCGGTTGCTCTCCTCTCCGGTTCGACTGTTGCAGGTGTGAACTCTCTGACCCTTGGTCGCGTATCACTTGGTATGATCCACGTTAGCCATCTTACCCGGCGTTTTACTCTCCCCTCAGGCGGCAGCGTCTTGGCTGTTGATAATCTATCTTTTGAGGTAGCAGCGGGCGAAGTGTATGGGCTGCTTGGTCCCAACGGAGCAGGCAAGACCACCACCTTGCGGATGCTCTTGGGCCTGATGCAACCGACCTCGGGCCGAGCGACCATCCAGGGGTATTCGTCAGCCGAGCAACCCGACGAGGTAAAGCGGCGGGTTGGCTTGGTTTCGACCTCGGCCGGCCTTTATCCCCATCTGTCGGTCCGCGAGATGCTTTTGTTCTTTGCGGATCTCTACGGGGTCGAACCAGGCCAGGCCCGAAGGGAGTTGGACCGCCTAGCAGAACGGATCGGCTTGAGCGAATTGTTGGATCGACGCTGTATTACCCTCTCCACAGGGCAGAAACAACGGGTCAACTTGGCCCGGGCTCTGATCCATCGACCCCCGGTGCTGCTTTTAGATGAGCCAACCCTCGGGCTGGATGTATTGGGCAGTCAGGTGGTGGCTGACTTTGTAACCCATCTGCGCGGCGAAGGCAAGGCAGTGATATTAACGACGCACCGCCTTGACGAGGCGGAACGGCTCTGTGACCGGTTCGGCTTGATGAACAAGGGTAAACTGGTGCTAGCTGGCACGCTGACAGAGCTACGCGAGAAGACCGGGCGTGGATCGCTCGTAGATATGTTTATTGATCTGGTAAAGCCGCCGCCGGCTATTCAGGCTCCGCTCTCCCCTCTCTCGAGGACCGACCAACCATGACTCGGCTCTTTCGTCTGGCTCTGAAGGAACTGCGCGAAAGCCTCCGCGATCGCCGTACTACCCTCACCCTGGTTCTCATGCCGATCTTGCTGTATCCGTTGTTGGCCATCGGCTTTCGGGCGCTGCTGGTTGTGGGGCAATCGACCGCCCGAGGGCCGGAGTACACGGTGGCCTTTGACGATGAGCTAGCCGGCAAACGCATCACTGGGATGTGGAACGCGGGCCTTCCCGAGCAAACGCCGGTGCATTTTACCCCACCGCCACGTCTGAAATTTCTCTCCGGCAGCGATGCCGAAAAGGCCCTGGAAGCCGATGGATTAGACGTGTACATCCGGTTGATGCCTGACAATGAGAATGAGACAGGGTTGCTGCGTTTTGAAGCTATCTACCGCGAGGGATCGTATCGTGGTCGCGAATGCGTGCGCTATCTCGACCTGCTAACCCACCAAGCCAATGTCCAGTGGCTGGCTCAGAAGGCGGGTAAGAATCCTCCAGTCGAGATGATCGTCCGCGAACGCCAAGTCCCCCAGCAGCAGGTCTCTGCTGTGCCTGTGCTGGTGCCGTTAATCCTAATCCTGATGACCATGACCGGGGCAGTTTATCCCGCTATTGATCTGACGGCCGGCGAACGCGAACGTGGCACACTGGAGCTTTTGATGGCTGCTCCGATACCCCGGCTATCTGTGCTACTGGCGAAATATATCGCGGTGGTGACAGTGGCGCTGCTGACGGCATGTGTCAACCTGGGCACCATGGCTGCGACTTTGCATTTCACGGGACTAGCCCAAGAAGTGTTCGGCGAAGCGGTGACGTGGTGGAGCCTGTTGCAGGTGCTGGCGTTGTTGGTGCTGTTTGCTTTGTTCTTTGCCGGGGTGCTGCTGGCGCTGACGAGCGTTGCCCGGTCGTTCAAGGAGGCGCAGGCCTACCTGATTCCGCTGATGCTGGTGTGCCTGTTTCCAGGCGTTCTGGCTCTCGCGCCGGGGCTGAGCCTATCGGGCTTTCTGGCGTTTGTGCCGCTGGTGAATATCGTGTTGCTGGCCCGCGATGTGCTGGCGGGCACCGCCACGCTGTTGCCCACGCTTCTTGTCGTGTTTACGACGCTTTCCTATGCGTTGATTGCTGTGAGCATCGCGGCCCGCATTTTCGGCTCCGAGACGATACTGGGTTCGGGTGGCTAGGATTCCTTGCCGGATCGAGGGGGCTGGCCTTTCGGTTTAGAGCAGTCCCCCCCCAGACACTTGCCATCTTGTTTGCTATTCTAGCTCCAAGACGTGTCCTTTTACCGGCAAGGGATTCGTCGGTTGGTTCTCGCGAGGGGGCTGCTCCTTGTCCGACTCTGCTTCTGTCCCGTTGGCCCTCATCGGCCTGGGCTGCTTGTTTCCCGGTTCGACCGGGCGTAAACGCTTTTGGGCCAACCTCGTCGACGGCATCGACGCCATTCGAACCGTACCCGAGACGCACTGGCGCGTCGCGGATTATCTCGACCCCGACCCCAAAGCGCCGGATAAAGTCTACTCGGCACGGGGCGGCTTTCTCGATCCGGTACCCTTTGCTCCGGCCGAGTTTGGTATTGCCCCGAACAACCTCGAAGCCACCGACTCCAGCCAGTTGCTCGGCCTGATCGCCGCCCAACAGGCGCTGGACGATTGCGGCTACGCCGTGCAGCCGACACCCGGCAAGAAAAAGATCGATCGCAACCGGGTGAGCGTGATTTTGGGCGTGACCGGTACGCTCCAACTGGTCATTCCCTTGGGAGCGCGGCTAGGCCATCCCCTGTGGCGCAAAGCCCTACGCGAGGCCGGCGTCGATGACGCCACCGCCGAGGACGTGGTGCAACGCATTGCCGATGGCTATGTGCCCTGGCAGGAGAACAGCTTTCCCGGTCTGCTGGGCAACGTGGTGGCTGGACGCATTGCCAATCGCCTCGATTTGGGCGGCACCAATTGCGTGGTGGATGCGGCCTGTGCCAGCAGTCTGGGGGCGATCCATTTGGCCTCGTTGGAGTTGATGACTGGCCGGGCCGACCTGGTGCTGACGGGTGGCGTCGATTGCTTCAATGATATCTTCATGTTTACCTGCTTTAGCAAGACGCCGGCCCTGTCGCCCACCGGCAACGCCAAGCCGTTCGATGCCCAAGGCGACGGCACCGTGCTAGGTGAGGGACTGGGTATGGTGGTCCTCAAACGCCTTGACGAGGCTCGCCGCGATGGCGACCGCATCTATGCCATCCTCAAGGGCATCGGCAGTAGCAGCGATGGCAAAGGCGGCGCTATCTACGCTCCTCGTCGCGAGGGCCAAATGGTCGCCCTGCGCAACGCCTACCAGGCCGCCGGTGTCAGCCCCGCTACCGTTGAACTCGTTGAAGCTCACGGCACCGGTACCAAGGTCGGCGATGCTACCGAAATCTCTGCACTGGCCGAGGTTTACCGCGAGTCGGGCCGCTCTGGCACCTGGTGTGCCGTTGGCTCGGTCAAATCGCAAATCGGCCATACCAAGGCTGCCGCCGGCGCGGCGGGACTGATCAAAGCGGCCTTGGCCCTTTATCACAAGGTTCTGCCGCCCACGATCAAGATCACTCAGCCGCTCGACGAACTGCGCGACGGGCCGCTCTACGCTAACACACAGCGTCGGCCGTGGATGCCCAGCCCCGAGCATCCCCGTCGTGCCGCGCTGAGTGCCTTCGGCTTCGGCGGTAGCAATTTCCACTGTGTATTAGAGGAGGCCGACCCCACTAAGCCGGAGATTGACTGGTGCGGCGACGTAGAACTGCTGGCCTTCAGTGGCAGCGAGGCCGAGGTGCGTCAGCAGATCAGCACCTATCGCGAAGGGGCAGCGTCCAAAACACGCGAACGCTTCCAGGTCGATGCTCCTCTTCGGGTGGTGGTGGCCTGCCGCTCGGCCGAGTTGCCCGCCCGGCTGGAGCAGGCTAAAGCCTTGCGTAGCGGCGACGGCGTGTTCATCGGCCGTGGCCCGTCCGGCAAGCTGGGGATTCTATTTCCTGGCCAGGGATCGCAATACGTCGGCATGCTCCGCGAGTGGGTCTGCCATTTTCCTGCGGCGTTTGAAACCTTCGCTCGTGCGGATGCTGCCTATCGGGCGGCCTGCGGCCGTCGCTTGGTCGATGTAGTTTACCCGATTGCCGCCTTCGACGACGCTCGTCGCGCTGCTCAGGAAGAGACACTCCGCGCTACCGACGTGGCCCAACCAGCCCTCGGAGCAGTGCAACTGGCCGCCTGGCGCGTCTTGCAGTCTTTTGGCCTACGCGGCCACGCTTTTGCCGGCCACAGCTATGGCGAACTAGTCGCCTTGTGCGCGGCTGGCCGACTCCATGAGGCTGACCTGTTTCATCTGTCGTGGGAACGCGGGCGACTCATGGCCCATGCGGCCTCACACGGCGACCCAGGCGGCATGCTGGCCGTCAAAGCTTCAGAAGAAACACTGCTGGCCCTGCTAGCCGAGACAGGGCTAGAGGTGACCCTGGCCAACAAGAACGCCCCCCAGCAGACGGTACTCTCCGGCCCCAAGGCGACGTTGGAGCGGGTCCGCGAGGTCTTAGCCGCTCGCCAAATTGCCTGTACGCCGTTGCCGGTTGCTGCCGCGTTTCATTCGCCGTTGGTGGCTCAGGCCCAGGGCCCATTCGCCGAGACGCTGCAATCGGTGCGGTTCTTGCCCGGTGCGCCGGTGTATGCGAACTCGACGGCTGGCCTCTACCCTGACGAAGGCAACGCCCTGCTTGCCGGTCAATTGGCCCGACCGGTGGAATGGGTGCGCTTGCTGCGGGCCATGCGGGACGACGGCCTCACGGATTTTCTCGAAGTCGGGGCAGCGGCCAAGCTCACCCCTCTGGTCCAAGCTACCCTCGCACCGACCAGCCCTCCCGAATCTGCCATTAGCTGCTTCGCCATTGACCACAAAGCCGGCATGCTCGATGTCGCGCAGACGCTTGCCTGGTTGGCCGCTCGTGGTTACCCCGTCGAGTTGGCGACTTGGCAGCCCAACGAGCCGACCCCGGTGAAGAAAGCCGGCCTGACCGTGCTGATCAGCGGCATCAATTACGTCAAACCGCGCGAACCGCGTCCAGTCTGCCCCAGACCACCTGCAGGCATTCATCCCCCCGCGGCGGCGGCTCCGCCAACCTCTCTTGATGCGCCTCGAGCCATAGCGGATCAGCCCGGCGTATCAAGTGAAACTCCCGCGTTCGCCCGAGTTCAGTTTGCACCCCTTGTCAATGGAACCGCGAAACCGACGATGACACCCCCGACTTCCACGCCTGCCACCAGTTCGCCGCCGCCTCTGGACGGCACCGCGTTGGCTCAGGCGTTAGCTCTGACACGCGAGACGATGCAGACTCTGCAACGGATGCAGGAACAACAAGCCTCCTTGCATCGCCAATTCCTTGATGGACAGGACGCCGCCCACCGCATGCTGGTGGCCCTCATCGAGCAACAACAACGGCTGCTCCTCGGGGCACCAGTGGCTCTGCTTCCCAGTGGGAGTGTGCCAGCTACTGCAGCCCCCGCACCCCTGCCGTCAGCCCCGTTGCCCCGTCCGCTACCTGCGGTGCAAAACCATCCGGTCAGGGGGGCACCACCGGTCACTCGGCCTAACCTGCCGACACCAACTTCCTCGTCGGTCTCCTCTGCAACAGCGGCTTCGGCTGGGGGGGCCGCACCAGCGAACTCCTTCACGAGCCAAGCCACCAACATTCTTTTGGAGGTGATTGCGGAGAAGACCGGTTATGCAATAAGTGATTTGGAACTGTCGATGAGTTTGGATGCGGACCTGGGTATCGACAGCATCAAACGCGTGGAGATTCTCTCGGCGTTGCAAGAACGGCTGCCCGACGCCCCGCCGGTCAAGCCCGAGCAACTCGGCAGCTTGCATACTCTGGGCGACATCGCCGCGTTTCTTGCATCGAGTAGGTCTTCTCTGCCTAGCAACGGTGCTGCTGCTTTTGTCCGTGTCGATGCACCTGTTCCGAAGGCCGTCCAGGCAGTGGCATCGGCCCAGGCCACGGGACCAAATACAAGCCAAGCCACCAACATTCTTTTGGAGGTGATTGCGGAGAAGACCGGTTATGCAATAAGTGATTTGGAACTGTCGATGAGTTTGGATGCGG
>JBDNDE010000168.1:0-10464 GCA_046719305.1 Gemmataceae bacterium
GCGTCTGCGTGTTCGGGGGATAGCTGAGAGGCTCGTATGTTTTTGCAACGGATCTGCTGGAGCAGGACAGTTCAGCAACTCTTCGCGCGTGGGAAAATGCGGCAGCAGCCACGAGCCAGCCGACCGGGCTAGTTCACGTCGAAGCAACAACACATCGGCACTAGCCGAGCCGTGATCGACCACAATCACCCGCACGCCAGGCGGATAGGGGAAGTCCGCATCGAGCGAGGGCACCACCCATACCTCACACCTGGCCCGGCGGATCACCGTCGCTGCGTCTGCTCGGCAGAGCCGATGACGCAACAGATGGTCGCTACCCTGCGCGGCTGCAAGCAGCGGCAGGCACAAGCCACGTATCAACCCGGCGAAGGTAGCTGACAGAACGATTGCGAACCACAGCGGCACAGCAGCGACGCATGCAAGCACGAGCCAGCCACAAAATATAATTTGCTGTCGAGCCGATAGGGCCGAACGCAGCTGCCACAAAAACCACTCCGTGGCAGCTACGGGCCAAGAATGCAAAACCGACTCAACAGATTCACCCATGCGGGCCAAGGCCGAGCAGACAACCTTGGCCAAGGCAAGCGTGGCTAGGAGACGGGGCCAGCGGTAGAGGGAAACGCGGTGAGTGCCCGGAGCAATGGGATCTTCGGGCAAGGCGACCACGTATCGTTCGGTCCCTTGCAACGAGGCAACATCTATCGCCAGCGTTCGTTGTCCTTCGGGGGTTTCAGCGATGGCCCAAATACCGACACGCATCAGGCGGCCTTCCGGCGTGAGGAGGTGGTAGCGGCTTCGGCTAGGGCATTGACGACGCGATCGATATCGGCATATGTCAGAGTGTTATAAGTGGGAAGCATGATCCCCTGTTCTCCAAGCCGATCGGTAACCGGCAGATACTCTCCGCGAGATCGGCTCTGATTGCGGAAGGGGGGCAAGCGGTGCAGCGGGATAAACATCGGGCGTGTCTCGATTCCCACCGAGGCCAGATGTTTCATCACCTCATCGCGCGAGCATCCGAAGGTATTTTCATCGATCAAACAGGCATACATCCACGGGGAGAGATCTGCCCAGGGGGCTATCGGTTGCAGTGTAACGCCTGGGACTTGTTGAAGCAATTGATTGTAGCGAGCATAAATGCGTCGCCGTGCCTGCACAATCTCCTCTCGTCGCTCCATCTGACCACACAGGATGGCGGCGGCAACATTGGTTAAGCGGAAATTGTAACCGGTTACTGGGAAGTAGTAACGGCGGTTGGGGTCCATTCCCTGGCCGCGTAGAATCCGCAGACGAGCTGCTAGTTGGTCATCGTTGGTGGTGACGGCTCCGCCTTCGCCGCATGTAAGCAATTTATTCCCGAAGAAGCTGAAGGTGGCGACGCGGCCCAGCCCACCGACCGTTTTGCCCTTGTAGCTGGCAAAGGTCGCTTCGGCAGCGTCCTCGATCACCGTCAGACCGTGTGTGGCCGCTATGCGGTTGATGGCGTCCATGTCAGCGGGGTGCCCCAGCAGATGGACGGGGATAATAGCCTTGGTGCGTGGGGAGATGGCTTCCTCGATTTTATCGGGATTGAGCGTCCAGGTGTCGGGATCGACATCGACAAAAACCGGTTCGGCTCCAACATAGCGTGGGGCATTGCCGGTGGCGATGTAAGTCATCGAGGGAACGATCACTTCGTCACCGGGATTGAGGTTAAGCGCGGCCAAGACCAGATGAAGGGCCACAGTACCATTAGCGACAGCCAGGGCGTGTTGGACCATGCAAGCCTGAGCGAATTCGCACTCGAAGCGTTGCAAAAATGCCCCAGCCGAGGAGATCCAGGTCGAGCGGATCGCTTCGACGGCATAGCGTTCCTCGTTGCCACTGAGATCGACACTAGCGACCGGAATAGACGGTTTCATGACCACCCCGAGAAAGATCCCTGACTGGAGACACTCCTGAGGAAATAACCTAGGCAGGACTGCGAAAGCAAGAGCAGTGACACCTTCCCCTGGTGACTCTCTTGAGCTTCAGTAGGCAGGAATGCCTGACAGGCTCTCTTGTGCGGAGGTCCAGACTTCGGTTATTCCTAGGATCGTCGAAATTTCTGGATCTCTTTACAGCCTGGGAGCAAACCTCGATGCGACGTGGTTATGAGCTTCCTTTGAGTTTGCCGCGCCGACTGATTGGCGACTATCTGCATGCAGCGCGGCAAGTGCCAACCGTGACCGTGGAGCGAATCTTGGATTTAAGGCCGCTTCGAGATACCCGTCAGTTGCTGTTGCAGCGACCCGGTTGGTGTGCGGTGTTTACGAAAGCCTGGGCGATTGTCTCGCACCGGAGGCCTGAACTGCGGCGTTCATTTCTGTCTTTTCCCTACGAACGGCTTTATCAGCACGAACAGACCACGGCCTCGATTGCGGTCGAACGCGATTACCAAGGCGAACCAGCGGTCTTTTTTCTGCCCCTGACCCGTCCGGAGAAGCGGACTTTGAGGGAGTTGGATCATCGGATCAATGATTTTCGCACCTGTGCCCTGCATGCTCGAGGCCACCTGCGGCAGCATTTAGCCCAGGCGCGGCGGCCGGCTTGGCTGCGTCGATGGATTTATTGGTTGGGTCTGAACACACGGGGGGTGTGGCGGGATCGCTATTTCGGAACCTTTGGGGTTTCCTCTTATGCCCACCTCGGAGCACAGTCGATGGGGCCACTCACCGTGTTGACCAGTACCCTTTCTTATGGCCGTGTCGAGAAGGATGGCAGCTGCCTGACGCGGGTGAGCTACGATCATCGGGTCATGGACGGTGGTTCGATCGCGCGGGCTTTGAACGAGTTGGAAGAAACCCTGAACTGCGATCTACTCGCCGAACTGGTCGATTACGCACCGCGTGCGCTTGATCGGGTGAGCGAGTCCCCCTAGAGTTCGCCCATTTAATTGACAACCTCCTATTGCTGGTTAAACTGAAGAAGCAGTAACTATTTCTTCGCCGTGGCCCTTTCCATCGTCCAAGACAATCTGTCTTCAACCAGCAACCAAAGGTGAGCCGATGGCCAGTAAGAAACGCGACGGGGGCGGGTCGAATCTCGGCCTGATCATCACCCTGGTCTTTTTTGTCCTCACGACCGTGATTCTTGGTGTAACCACATATCTGGGCTTCTCTGAACTGGAAGCCAAGGAAAAAATCAAACGCGACGCCGAGGCCAAATTGGCCGACCGCGACAAAGAACGCAATTGGTGGCGTTTCATGGCCCAGGTGTTGCAGACCTACACCGGCGAGGGCAAAATCGTGGGCACCACGCCGGCAGAATTAGCCCTGCTGAAAAAGCAATTCGATGAAAATACCCTGCCTTTCAGCGGCGAGGGCAAAGCGGAATTTGCAGCCGTGGTTAAAGAATTTGATAAGACCATGCGATGGGTCGGCTCCGATGCTCCAGTTGCTACCTTCAAAAGCCTCTTGGCAAAGAAAGATGCCGACTATGCTGCATTGGGCAAGCAACTGGCAGAGGCTCGTGAGCAGATGGCCGCTGAGAAGGAACGAGCCGATAAGGCGGATGCCGCTGCCAAAGCAGCCAAGAAAACCTTCGACGCCCAAATTGCCAAACTGTCCGAGGACTCCAAGAAGGGACTTGTGGATATCAGCAGCACCGTGGAAACGCTGCGTGCGGAACTGACAGCTGCCAACGAAGCCAAGAACAAGGCGATCCAGGCCATGGCCGGCGCTCAGGCAGAGGCCGAGCGGTTGAAAAAGGCCGAGTTGGTTGCCAAACAAGAAGTTGAAAACCTACGCCTAAAATTGTCTTCCCTTAATTTAGAACTGAACGACATCAAAGATCAACTCACGGTACTGAAGGAACGCACCGGATTGGATAAAACCCAGATCGAGGCCCGGTTACTCGATCGCAACGCCATTGCTGCTTTGGACGCCTGGCGTAAGGATTGGCAGATTGTCGACATCGATCGATTTGGCCGCAATTACATGATCAATCTAGGGTCGGCCGATGGGTTACGTCCGCAGATGACATTCAGCGTTCACGAGAAGGGGAGAGACGGCAAACTCAACCCCATCCCTAAAGGGACGATAGAAGTGATCGAAGTCCGCGGGCCGAAACTCGCTCGAGCGCGGTTGTCCTCGGTCCGCAATCCCGCGGCCGATCCCATATTGAAGGGTGATTATCTGTTTAATGCCACCTGGGATCCGACACGGAAGAAGCGAGTGGCGATTGCCGGTGTGGTCGACCTCAATGACGACCATAGCAACACGACGGAGGAGTTCCTCCGGTTGTTGCGACGTCAAGGAGTGGAGATCGACGCCTACATCGACACCAAAGGCGACTCGCCGAAAATTCAGGGCGACGTCACGACCCGAACGGATTATCTGATCATGGGGGATTCTTTGGACCAAGTCAATCACCCCATGGCACGCGGTTCGGACGGTGCTACTTTCCGTCGTAACTATGAGAAACTACAACGCGAAATGAAGGAGAAGGCAAACACCTACGCGGTTCCCGTGCTGTCGATTCGTCGTTATTTGGAGATGATCGGTTACACACCTCCCGCGACGGTCGCTCGACCCGAGCGGTAAACTCGCCGCCCAGGCGAGGAGGCGTTTGCCCCCCTGTAGGCATATTTCACCCCTGGATCGCTGGTCTCCTTCGGGATCAGGATTCAGGGGTGATTGTGTTGGTCTTAGGGTAATTTGCCCGAACCGGTCGTCAATCGTGAACGATTGTAATGACCCTGCCGGGAAAAAATGAGATTGCACCCCAAATAGACAATTGCTCCCGATGCTCACTCTTTGGTAAACTAGGTCAAATAGAATGTTTGGCGATTATGGGGCAATCGCAAAGTCTTTGCTAACTCCGTCTCCCCACCGGAGTTCTACGCTCGCCTCGGGAGCAAAGGTTGTCATCATGCGTCGGGTTGTGGTCACGGGTATCGGTGTGGTTGCTCCCAATGGAATCGGGCGAGAAAACTTCTGGAATGCCTGTGTCAATGGCCAGACAGGCGTTCGCCGTATTAGCTCCTTCGATGCCTCCTCGCATCCCGTTAAAATCGCTGCGGAAGTGCCCGACTTTGATCTAACTCGCTTTATCCCCCCTGCCTACCGCAAAAGCATGAAAATTATGGGCCGAGCCGCCCGCTTTACGGTTGCAGCGGCTGGGCTGGCAGTTGAGGATTCCGGCTTGGAATTGGCACGCGAGAACCCGGAGACGATTGGCGTTGTTATGGGAACCGGCATCGTCCCAGTTGATCTGCCCGAGGTAACTCCGCTTCTTAGCCGCGCCTGGGGCGAAGATGGTACCCTGCACACCGATCACCTCGGCCGACAGGGGGCAGAGGCGTTGTTTCCCTTGTGGCTGCTGAAATATTTGCCAAACATGACGGCGGCTCATGTGTCGATGATCCACAATGCCCAAGGGCCAAACAGCACGATCACCACGGCTTGTGCCGCTGGGACGCAAGCGGTCGGCGAGGCATTTCGGCTGATTGCCCGAGGCGATGCCGAGATCATGCTTGCTGGCGGCGGGGATTCTCGCATTGATCCGCTTCTGATGCTAGCCTATTCCGCCCTGGGAGCCCTAAGCCCGGCCAATAAACCCGCTGCCGAAGTGTCAAGGCCCTTTGATGCCCAGCGGGATGGCTTTGTGTTGGGTGAAGGCGCAGGTGTCTTGGTGCTGGAGGAGTTAGAGCGTGCCAAGCGGCGTGGAGCAACCATTTACGCCGAAGTTCTCGGGCTAGGCACCTCTTTCGATGCCTACGCTGTTACCAAGCCCGACCCCTCGGCCAGTGGCGCGGCTCGTGCTATCAAATGGGCGTTGAACGAAGCTCGCGTCGATCCCAAGGATGTCGATTATATCAACGCTCATGGCACAAGCACTCGACTTAACGATCAGATGGAAACCATCGCTATCAAACGCGTCTTTAATGAAGATGCCCGCCGATTGCCCATGTCTAGCATCAAATCGATGATCGGACATCTGATCGGTGCAGCCGGTGCCGTAGAGGCAGCAGCCCTAACGCTGTCGCTGAGCACGGGGGTTTTGCCGCCTACGATCAACCAGACGACTCGTGACCCAGCTTGTGATCTGGACTATGTGCCCAATCAAGCTCGAGAAAAGCCGATTCGTGTGGGCTTGTCTACCAGCTTCGGTTTTGGCGGGCAGAATGCGGCCTTAGTCATGCGTCGCTTTGCGGGCTAAGGTTGCGAAGGCGTCTGTGGATGCGATCTGTTAGCGATGCACACTCCACGTCACCACAGGACGGACGATTTCATTTCTTACACGTTGAAAATTATATGATGATACTAAATTAGGTTAATCAATTGCTGAACATATAGTCCAAGTCCACCACAAATATCGTTGAGTGAGACCGTCTCGCAACGCTGACTTCGCAGTGATTGGGCAGCACCCCTTCAATCCGTTTACGGGACACTTTCGTTTCTCGGCCGACACATACCGGCGGTTTCAGGTACTGGCGGTGTAGCCCGCTTAACTCGATCTCCACTGCACCTGCTTCAAGCAAGTGCCGCGTTTCGGTCGTGGTGCCCCTCTCGGTTTGGGGCGATTCGTTTGGCCTGCTTTGGCTCCAACGCCAAATCCAAGCAAGCCGCCTGGTGCGAATCGCGGCAGTCGCAGCTCAGCATGACCTTAGGAGATCGGAGGCACGATCCGCATCAAGCAAGGCATGAACTGGATGAAGCCCTTGGCCAGACGCTGCCCCAGGCTTGTCAGACGTATGCCTGCGTGTTGCCTGGCTGCAGCTTACCACTTGAGGCCCTCGACTCGGAACAGATGCTCTAGAGTGATGCGGCCAAGAGTGAGTGAAGGGGTGCAATCAACAGGCAGCCAGGTGGAGAGTGCCCCCGGCAGGATTCGAACCTGCGACCACCGGTTTAGGAAACCGATGCTCTATCCCCTGAGCTACGGGGGCCTGCGTTTATCCTAGCGTCCCTACCGGCTGCTCGCAAGAAGGGACGCCGATTGAAAGAACGGTTACTTTTGTTTATTGCGTTGTTCGACTTTCATTTTCAGATAAGCCTGGATGAAATCATCGATCTCGCCGTCCAGGATCGCTTGCACCTGTCCCGACTCGTAGTTAGTTCGCGTGTCTTTGACTAAGGTGTATGGCTGCAAGGTGTAGTTGCGAATCTGACGACCAAAGCTGACTTCACCTTTCTCGTCGTAGGTGCGTTCAACTTCGGCTTTGCGTTTTTCTTCCTCGATCTTGTAGAGCTTGGCTTTGAGCATCTTTAAGGCATTTGCATCATTTTTGTGTTGGCTGCGTTCGCTGCGACTCTCGGCGGCGATGCCCGTTGGTAGGTGGGTGTAACGCACGCCGGATTCCGTCTTGTTCTGGTGTTGGCCCCCTGGACCGCCTGAACGGAACGTATCGCGTCGCAGATCCTCCGGCTTGATCTCAATGACGATGCTGTCGTCGAGTTCTGGGGTCACGTCCACCGCTGCGAACGAGGTTTGTCGCCGCGCGTTGGCATCGAAGGGGCTGATCCGCACCAGGCGATGGACTCCCGATTCGCCCTGGAGATAGCCGTATGCATTCTCACCGATGATGCGGATAGTGGCGGAGCGGATCCCGGCTTCTTCGTTTTCATCCTGGTCGATCAACTCGACGCTGTAGCCGGCTCGTTCAGCCCAGCGGGTGTAGATGCGTAAGAGCATGGCGGCCCAGTCGCAGGCTTCGGTACCGCCTGCGCCGGCCTGAATCTTGAGGTAGGCATTGGCGCTGTCTTGCGGACCGTCGAGCATCGCCTGGAGTTCAAAGGAGTCGAGTTGTTTCTCTAGCTTGTTCAGGGTCGGTTCGACTTCCGCCTCCATTGAGGAGTCTTCCTCAGCCAGTTCCAGCAGGACTTTGAAGTCTTCGACCTGTTTTTCCAGTTCGAGAAAAGGCTTCACAGCATGGTTCAACGGCTTGGCCGAGGCGATGATTTCACGGGCCTTTTCTGGGTTGTTCCAGAAGCCATCGGCCTCCATGCGTGCGGAGATTTCGGCGAGTTGTTTTTGTTTGCCGGGGATGTCAAAGAGAGTCTCGTAGGCTCACGAGGCGAGCTAAGACTTCTTCAGAACGGCGTCGAAGTTCAGGGGTCATCGACCAAATCTCCTAACAGGCTCCAGAAGGATGCCGGGATGGCAACCCCGCATCATAACATGCCCCTCGAGGAGGCGTAAGGGGACATATCCAACAACGACACTGGCAGGGTTCTAGAAGTTCAGAAGAAACAGGCGTCGTCGGATCGAGTCGTTCCGAGCGACGCCTGAAAAAGAGCAGCCGGATTTCTCACGCTTTGGGTAGTTCAAACCCTTTGCGATATTCACGCGTGAGCATCTCGTTCGCCTTGGCCTCCCCAACGAATTGCTCACCGTCTAGTTTGAGAAACTTGCCGTTGCTGTACTTGGTGTTGGCCAGGTCGATCTTGTTGTCCTTAAGGTGGCGGACGAGCGATTCAAAGGCTTCGTTGGCCTTGGTCGAGGCAAACGGCGGCTTGCTGTCCAGAGCAACCGGATCGCCCAGGCGGTGGCTGATATTGCCCAAATGGCACAAGGCGCTGGACAGATGGCCTTCCTCGATGTCGGCGTGGAGCAACTTGGGGTCGTTGGCCCGCACGGCAGCCACGAAGTTACCGTAGTGGTCGCCGCCCCCGCTGAACTCTTTGATTACCTCGCCATCGTTGCTGTAGGCAATGCCGCCGGTGTAGCTCGGGCAGACTAGGTAACCCTCGGTGCCGTACCAAACATTGCCAACGAAATTGCTGGGCTTGGGGCCCCGCTTGGGACTCTTCTTACCCGGATACGGCGAATCCGACGGCAGGCCGCGCACCTCGAAGATTAATTCACAATCCCCATAATCAAAGTGAATGACCTGACTGTTAGCGGTTTGGCCGTCATCGACGTAGCCGAAGCGTCCGCCAACAGAAACAACAGTTTTGGGCAGGCTGTTTTTCTGAAGGCCCCAACGGGCTTTGTCCATTTCGTGGATGCCCTGGTTGCCCAGATCACCGTTGCCGGTGTCCCAGACCCAGTGCCAATCGTAGTGCAAACGAGCACGCATCAGCGGAGCTTTGGGAGCGGGGCCACACCATAGATCGTAATCACAGGTCTTGGGCGGATTCTGGGGACCACTCACCTTGCCGATCGAGGGCCGCAGCTTGTAACACAACCCGCGGGCTAGGCTGATCTTGCCCAACTTGCCTGAGTGCAGAAACGCCATCGCTTCCCGCATCCCCTTGCTGGAACGGCTCTGCGTACCGGTCTGACAAATCTTACCCGTCTTGCGGGCCACTTCCACGATTCGACGCCCTTCTACCACGTTGTGGCTGACCGGCTTCTCAACATAAACATGCTTGCCGTTCTGCATCGCCCAGATGGCCATGAGCGCGTGCCAATGGTTAGGAGTGGCGATCGAGATGATGTCGATGTTGGGGTTCTCGACCAGTTTGCGGATATCCTGGACGAAGGTCGGCTCTTGCCCTTGGCGATCTTTGACCGTCTTCATGGCGTTGGAAATCACGCCGGTATCGGCATCGCAGATGTGCGTGACTTCGCAGTTATGTCGGCCAGCAAACCCACTGATGTGGTCCAGGCCGCGACCTTTGACGCCGACGACGGCCACACGGAGTTTGTCGGACTTGGTGCCGTCGGCCTTGGCGGGCTTGTTCTCGGCATGAGAGATGCGGGAATGAGCCAACAACCCAGCGGTAACGCCCAGTAGCGCGGCCTGATCCAGAAAGAGACGACGATCAATTTTCATGGTGGGGTTCTCCGTGGAGAGAGGAAGCGAACAGATTGAAGCTAATCTAGCTCAGCGACGCCGCCTGGAAAAGGGGAAACTTCCGAAGATGGGTCGTCTCTTTCCGTTGCCGGTCTGATCTGCTACTCCAAGGAACATGTTGGAATTCAAGATTGCACGCGGTCGCTGTTTGCCCTTGGGCGCTTCGGGGTTACCTGATGGGGTAAATTTTGCCCTACTCTCTCGGCATGCTACTGCCGTCACTTTAGTCATTTTTGCAGCCGATGGGCAAGAACGGCTCGCTGAGATCCCGCTGCATGAGCGGCGGAACCGGACGGGCGACCATTGGCATGTGTTTGTGGGCGGGTTGCCAGTGTCGTTTGCCTATGGCTGGCGGGTCGATGGCCCCAAAGGCCACGGCCACCGCTTTGATCCGACGCATGTGTTGCTAGACCCATCGAGTACCATGTTGACCGGATGTGGAAGGTGGGGCCAGTCCAACGAACCCTCGGCTTTCACCGCCCGGCGGAGCTTGTACAAGCGGCGGCCGTATCGGTGGGCTGAGGATGCGCCGTTGTTGACGCCGATGGAAGACAGCATCATTTATGAGTTGCATGTGCGTGGCTATACGTGTCATGCGAGTTCCGGCGTGGCCCATCCGGGTACCTTTCTTGGGTTGACGGAGAAGATACCGTATTTGAAGTCGTTGGGGGTCACGGCAGTCGAATTACTACCGATTCATG
>JBDNDE010000169.1:0-10307 GCA_046719305.1 Gemmataceae bacterium
CGGCGCACACAAACTCCCAAGTGGGCACACCGTCTCCGATGACGATTCGGAGCGGGTGAAGGGACTGTTTGGGAACAAGAAAAAGTTGAAGAAGACTCCCGTTGCGACGCTGAAAGTTCCTAGAGGGCAGGACAGCAAGCCAGATGTACCCCGCTACCTCGACAAACTGGTTCCGCAGATCGCGAAGCACAAGGCTTCTGACGGGTTGACCCTCGTGATCGTGAACACGGTTGACCGCGCCGTGGGCATCTTCCAGCGACTGAAAGAAAAGGCGAAAGACACGGAGGTCTTCCTCATCCACTCGCGGTTCCGACCGCGGGAGCGGGAACCGTGGTCAGAGTTCCTCAGCCAGAAAGATGGAAAGTCTCGTATCGTCGTGTCCACCCAGGTCGTTGAAGCTGGAGTCGATCTCTCAGGCAAGGTACTCTTCACCGAACTTGCGCCTTGGGCTTCGCTCATCCAACGATTCGGGCGATGTGCACGGTACCCTGGTGACCGTGGACTTGTCTACTGGATGGACATCGCCGCGAACGAGAAAGCGGCATTGCCCTACTCGGTCGAGGAGTTGAATGCCGCACGAGAACAGCTGTGTAAGCTGGCTGATGTCGGTCTGCAATCCTTGAAGGATCTGCGACCGCAACTCGACGTGCAGGCCACCACGCTATTCCCCTACGATCCCCGCTTTGTGCCCCGCGATAAGGACCTCTTCGACCTGTTCGACACCACGCCGGACCTCACAGGGGCCGACGTGGACATCTCGCGGTTCATCCGCGACGGCGAGGAACTCGACGTTCAGGTCTTCTGGCGCGAGGTGCCGAGCGGTGCGACGCCCTTGAAGAAGGATCGCCCGCACCGATGCGAACTATGTCCGGTGCCGTTTTACCGCTTCCGCGAGTTGCTGCCGACACTCCGGAAGGCCGGTCGCATCTGGCGGAGGAACTACCGACGGGGTTGGGAACTGATCGACCCGAGCGACAGCGAGCAGGTCTATCCGGGTCAGGTCTTCCTACTGGAGAAATCGTGCGGTGGCTACGACCGTGAACTCGGCTGGACAGGCGATCCGAAGAACACTGTCGAGCCGGTATCGGTCGAAGGCATCGACAATAAGGCCGATGCGTCAACCGACACCGATGAGTCGGAAGACCTCAGCGAACTCAGCCGGTGGTTCACCATCGAAGAACACACTCGCGACGTTTGCAAGAAGCTGGATACGCTTCTAGACGACTCGGGGCTCTCGGATTCCGAGAAGAAAGTACTTCGACTCGCGGCGCGACTTCATGACTGGGGGAAGTCCCACGCTGCTTTTCAAGCGAAGCTGAAACGCGACATGCTCGAAGCGGCCAGGTCGAGCGATCTGCAAGGGCAGCACGCCGCCAAGGCTCCCGACGGCAAGGACCGCCAGACGAAGCAGGTCGACGAAACGAAGAACGCATGGCGGCGCGACAAGATTCGGCCGCAACCCAGCAATACACCCGAAGCCGACCGCGACCGACGACGCCCCGGTTTCCGTCACGAGTTAGCGAGCGCTCTGGCGATTCTGGAAGCCCTCTACCGAGCCAAGCCCGATCACGCGGCGTTCGCGTGGCCCGATGGCCTCAAGAAAGCCGACTTCGGTGAGGTGCCGAACGACGCACCAGTACCCGGTTTGGCCGATGACCCGCTGATGCAGGAACTGATCGCCCTCAGTCCCGACGAACTCGACTTGCTCGTCTACCTCGTCGCGGCCCACCACGGCAAGGTGCGGATGTCGCTGCGGAGTTCGCCGGATGATGATCGCGCCGACGTGCCCGATCCCTGTCCGATCGGCAAGCGCCAGGCTCGCGGCGTTCGGGATGGTGACACACTACCGAAGTGCAAGATTCCGGACGGCGAGACGCCAGCGGTGACGCTCTCGCTCGACCCGATGGAACTCGGGTTGTCGGCGCGGTACGGCGCGTCGTGGCGAGAACGGACGCAACTGCTTCTCGAACGCCTTGGGCCGTTTCAACTCGCTTACCTCGAAGCTTTGCTCCGGGCCGCGGACTGTCGGGCCAGCGCCGAGGAAGACGAGCGCGGAAGGGAGGGCAACTGATGGCCGGTCACGTTCTCAAACTCCGCGGCTGCACCCCAGAACCGCTGGGCAACTATCTCAAGGGTCTAGGCGTGTTCCGCCTGATCGCCGAACAGGCCGACCCCCAGGCGCGAGCCTGGTGGAAGGATGGCGTGCTGCACGTGCTTCAGCACAAGTGGCTCGACAATACTACCGCACCCGCAGAACTCGTTTGCTGGCTGCTGAAGGCATGCCGGTTTACGCCGCTGATCGCTCCTTGGCAGAAGGGGACGGGTTACCTGCCGATCGGCAAGCGGGAGGCCGGTGGCGTTGCTCTCCGAAAATTGCTCGGCGCAACACATAATGGTACCGAGTACTTCCGTGAGGTGTTTCGCTGTTTCGCCGCTGCTCTTGGGATTCCCCTTGACACGGCGGAGGCGAGCAAGTGGCCGGAGCAGATGAAGACCGCAGGCTCGGACCTGTCTGATGCCCATCTCTTGCGCATCCTGCGGAACCGGATGACATCAGCCGTTGGCTTGAAATGGCTAGACGCCGTTGGACTTTCCGCGTCGCGATCTAAGACGGATGACGCTCCCAACTGGTTTCCGATCCTAGCGAGTGGCGGTGGGGAAGCGAGTGGGCAATACATCGTCAACCATCAGCAGCGGCTCAAGACCGTGCTCCTTGACGACCAGGAGCAGAGCAGAAGGCAGTTGGAAGCATGCCTCTTCTCGGAGAATCGAGCCGGGGCCTTGGAGATCGGTGTTCTGTCGGCAATGTACTATCCCGCATATGTCAAGAACTGGAACTCGACTCAAGACTTCCTCCCGGACGGCCAGCGATTCGTCAATCCGTGGGATTTTATCCTCCTTCTCGAAGGCACGTTAGTCTGGTCCCTGGCTGCGACGAAACGGAAGGGAGTGTCAGCGGAACGAGCGTCGTTCCCGTTCTACTGTCGAGGATCGTTCGGCGGATCAGCAACGATCGGACCCAAGGAGGTCGAGGGCGCAGAAATGTCCATCGCGAACGGTGAACTCTGGTGCCCGCTTTGGGACGGCCCCAGCACGCTGGCCGAGATCGAGCGAATCTTCAGCGAGGGTAGGATTCAAGTCGGCGACCGGCCCGCGACTCGCTCGCTCGATTTCGCTTTGGCGACTCGCGGCCTCGGGATTGATCGGGGTATCCGAGCGTTCTGCCGGTACTCGCTTCTCGAACGCAGCGGCTCAGGCCGGCAAACAACTTTGCTCGCGGTGCCCAGCGGCAACTTCGTTCCTGAGAACGAACCCGACTTACTCCTCGTCGCCGAGCTAAGAACATTCGCGGTCGAGGTCACGAGCAATTTGTGTGACAGCGGTCAGCAACCGCGCCGCCTGCTCAACGCCAGAATCGAATTTGAGCGCGCGTGGTATGTGGCCACCACGCAACGAACCGACTCCAACACCGCGTTGTTGGAACTCTTGGTGACTGCCGGTCGCCTGATGGCGGAACTCGGCACCAACTCCACCAAGCCGGGCGTTGTCAAACTCAAACAAGGTGAAAAGACGGCCAAGCGAGTGATAACGCCGCTTCCCTCACTTGATCCCGCCTGGCACAAACGAGTCGCTGGAGCTGGAGACACTCACTTTCGCCTCGCTCGGGCCGTCGCGGGTATTGCGGCTTGGAGCGAGTCGTCCGACCCGAATTGTCCTGCCGTTGAGGCCATCCGGTCGAACCTGTTGCCGGTGCGGTGGTGCGACCGAGCCTGGCAGTGGTACGAAACCAGCCGCAGTGCCGTGTGGTCGCGGGGAGCATCTCTCAGCGCCAACCTGGTCGGCGTCCTTCGCCGCCGACTCATCGACGCCCAGCGAGGGAAGGGCGATGGCTTACCGCTCTGGAGCCGGCACGGGGCAACGTTCTCCGACCTGCTGGCTTACTGGAATGGGGAAATCGACGAGGGACGACTCGCGGATCTGATTCACGGGCTTGCCCTGATTGACTCCGGACGATGGAATCAGGATCGCATTGATGACCATCAGTCCGATGAAGAAACCCCGGACCTGCGAACATCCGCTGTCTGGTTCCTTGAGGATGAGCCACGCATCACCCTCGACCTTCCTCCCTGGCTTCTGCCCGAGGAACTCCGAGCGGCTTGCGCCCTCCCGCGTATCTACCACCTACTGAAGCTCTGCTTCGTCGGCGGACGACTCCCGCGCCGGCCGGTCGAAGGGAAAGTCGCGCGAAGAACCAGCGACGAGCCGTTCCCGCCGGAATGCCTCGATGTGCTGTCTTTGCTGGAGGCTGGCAGACTCGCTGAGGCAACGCAACTGGCCGCCCGCCGGCTTCGGGCAAAGGGCTACCCTGCCGTTCTTCGCGACAGCGACATCGCCTCGCTGCCCACGCAGCTCGATTGCCGGCGTCTGGCCGCCATGATGCTGATTTCTGTTGCACACCCCGGCGTCTCGGCCGCACTTGTCATCAAACCTGAATCCGTTACATAACTGGAGACTTCCGATGCCGATTGATTTTACACCGCTCGATACTGCCTCGCGGTTGCTCGTCGAAGCCGAACTCAAGGTTGCCACGGGCGGTGGCGGCCGCTTCCAGCCGACGGGCTTCCCCGACCTCGGCCCAGCGTTGTACCGCGGCGCGGACGGCGCGAACTGGCTGCTCGTTGAATCGCCCCAGTCGATGGCGAACCGGCTGGAACTGGCATGCTGGGATGATGTGGCCGAACGCTACGACGAGGTGTGCTACGGTATCCCCTTCGTCCGCTCGGCGGTCACTCTCAAGGGCGGTGCCCAGGCGACGACCAGCAGCGTTCAGGAGTCGCATCGACTCGCTTCCCCGTACATCCTCGATGGCATACTCAAGGTCGAGCGCAACGGTACAAACGAGGATCGCAGACTCTGGCAAGAGTTGAGAGACCCAGAATCACCGCTGACGCTTCGGCTTCAGGACAACGTTCCTTTCCTGTTGAGGAACCATGCCTGTCGCCTGCTGCATCTCGACGCCGGAAGCCTGCTCCACGGCGTCTGGCTCAGTACGAAGGTCGAACCGGACGGACGGAAGAAGGCGCTCTGCGGCGGAAAGGTGCGGTTCCCGAGGATGCTGTCCGCGGTCATCGAAGCGAAGGATCCCAATTCCGCCAACTCCGGTGGCGTGAAGCGGGAGCGCATCATGGACGGAGCCGAGAGCGGCAGCTTAGATGCTGAATCGGGCTTCGGGTCCATTCCATTTCCCCGCACCGACTTCACCTCGCCGAAGATCATGGCCTACTTCTCCTTCGATCTCCAGTTGCTCCGGACTTGTGCGCTGGGCACTCGAACTGAGCAGGAAACGGATGGGCGAATGCGGCGGATACCTAAATCCCAGTTGCTGACAGAGCCGCACAATCAAGGCAACTTCACGGACGAGGAGGCGTTTCTAATCCTCTGGGCTCTCTACAAGATCAAGCGATTTCTGACAGGGAGTATGGTACTCCGGAGCGGTTGCTCCTTCAAAGAAGGCACACTGTCGATCCAGGAACCGTCTAGCTTCAGCCTGCCGCCTTTCGACGAGATCCAGAGCGAGTTGATTCGCTTGCGTCAGCACCTGTTCCAACGCGGCACCGGCAACACCATCGACTCGACACGAGACAACATCACCACGGTCTCGTGGCAGGGAGAAGTGCCCACTGCTGCTGCGGACACGCCCGCCGACGATACCGGAGGTGAGGAAGCCGGCAATGAGGGAAAGCCGGAAGAAGGAGGGAGCGCATGAGTCTTTCCATCTCCATTCGCTTCCTCACCGGTCGGGCGCACTTGCACCCATGGCAGACGCACCACAGCGAAGGCCGCGTCGAGTGGCCGCCTTCCCAATGGCGGTTGCTTCGCGCCCTCGTCGCCGTGGCGGGGCGCGGCCTGAAGACGCTCCCACTGCCGGATGAGGGTCCGCCTCCGAAGCCAGAACCGAAAGCCGAAGTCAAAGGACTTACGTCGCTGAAGAAGCGCGGCGTGTCGGAAGATGCCCGGAAGAAACTATCGCTATCAGGAGACTTCCTGACGCTCAAGGAACCGCTCACTGATGCAGAGGCTGATGCTTGGAGGGCGGCGAATCCCGGTGAGGCATTCTCTGCAGCCATCGACCGCGTCCGGGCGTTGATGTCCGCCCCTCCGAAGCGGGCGATGGAGGACACCGGGGATGATGAGATTCCCCTTTCCCGTCTTGCCCGGCTCCTCGCGTCGTTATCGACGACACCCTCCATCTGGCTGCCGAAGACGGCGGGTGGGCACACGCGACAGTATTTCCCCACCGGTGATCCCGATCCGGAACGGTGGATCGCGCCGACAGGCTCTGCCGTCTTCGACACCTTCGCGACGGTGTGCAAAGATCAGCCGCTCGTTTTCCACTGGCCCGAAGTGAGCCTCGAACAACAACAACTTGCGGATCTCAGGTTGATTCTCGGTCGGATGACCTATTTCGGTCGGGCCGAGTCATGGTGCCGCGCCGACGTGCATGCCGGCGATGTGAAGGAACTCGCGGACGTGGTGACCGAAGGAGCCGGACAAACCCATTGGCGGTGCGTCTGCATCGAGGACGGCGGGAAGCCGGACGGCAAGGAGTACCGAGATTACACCCTCGAGCGCCGTCTCGCACCGTGCAAGGACGTGCGGGCCGAAGTAAAGATACTGCTTCCTCGCACCAATCGAATCGCCAACTCCCGACCTGAGGACGAAGCTTCTTTTGGGGCACTGCTGGCGGACGAACCCGCTGAACTCTCTCTCCTCCGCTGTCTGCTCCGCGAATCGGGGCACGACATCAAGGACGGCCTGGAGCGTCCGATCGGCACGCGGTGGGTTCACTACGCGGTGCCCCGCGCGATCTACGACGTGCCTCGTCGCTCGCCTCAGCCAAGACCACGCGATCCCGAAGCAGTCGATCTCGTCGTATACGCGCTAAACACCGCTACTGTCCACCGGCCCGTTCTACCTCCACTGACCGACACTCTGCTGGTTGCTGATCGCTTTCGTTCGGCAGCGATGGCACTATGTGTGTCGCCCAGTCGTTCTCTCAGCGGTCGCGAGTCCGACGGTGAGCCCTGCAAAGATCACGACCACGCCTTTTGGTGGCCGAGGGACGAGGACAACGATGGGTTTATCGACCACGTCTACGTCCGAGCACAAGGTGGGTTTACGGCAAGAGAAGTTGATGCCCTCCGTCGCTTGAGTCGTCTACGGCAACGTGGTGGGCGCCCCGATCTTCTCGTCACGCCAATCTTCGTCGGACGCGCGGCAGAGTACCCAGCTTGGCAAGGTACGGCAACGACCTTCGTGTCCGCTACGCCGTACTTCTGCCCCTTGCACCTGTCGCACGGTCGAACAGGCGGAAGCCGCATCCGCCCGGTCACGCCTGTAATTCGCGAGTCGTTGCAGCGCCAAGGGCTCATCAGCGACGCGAACGAAGTCGAGTCGATCACCGAACTGGTGTTCGACTACGATCCGGACACGCTTCCCACGCCCTCTGTTGTTGAGCCACGCGGTGGAACAGCTATCCCACCGAGACAGTATTTCCCTGTCATCGAACCGCCTGCTAACCCAACGCCGTTGGCTGAGCGAAGTCTGGTTCACTGGCCGGCATATCCAGGGGCATGTCGCAAAGACCCGGATCAGGGGTATCCGTTCGGGCTGTCGGTTGGCCTGTTCGTCTGCAACCAAACTCGGTTCGTCCGCGCGCTCGCCTTTTGCCGCAATCGTCGTGGTCGGGAGGTCAAGGGGTACGGTCGGATGCTGGAGATCCGCTTCCGAACGCCAAGATACGCCCACCCCTTCGCCATCGGGAGCGAGTGCCACTTTGGACTCGGTCTGTTCGTCTCGGTGGACGAAGCGGCCGACCGCCCGGTAATCGCGGAGAGTGTGTGACCGCCCGAGCCGCGGGGGGTTGCCACGCCCCGGCGGCTCACCAGACCGACATAGATTTGTCAATGAAGTTCCCCACGAATGGTGGACACCAAGATAAGGGTGTAAACTGCACGCGAGGAGCAACCATAATGTCCGAGAAACGCACAATCTCCCTTGACGAGTTCTAGATCGCTGCCGTGAAACTCATCACCGAACAGGGCTACTGCGTCGCCCAGGCCGCTCGCAGGCTCGACATCTTGGAGGGAGAAGACTCTCCACAAGTAAGTGGAAACGCTCCCTAGAAGTCCACGCCAATCAGGCTCTCCCCGGTCGCGGCAACCGCCCCGCTGCCCAGGAAGAACTGCGTCGCCTTCAGGAGAACCGTCGCCTTCGCATGGAGCGTGACCTCCTAAACAAGCGACGGCCTTCTTCGCCAGGCAGTCGCGGTGAGGTACGCCTTCATCGAGGCCCACAAGGACTCCTGGCCTGTCGTCATCATGGCCGATCTGCTAGCCCGCCTGCACCGTCGCCTCGAAGGCGTTGCGGTTGCCGTCGGAGCCGTACACGCGCAGGTCGCCCAGCCGCATGGACACGCCCAGCCGGCTGGCCTGGTCCATGTCAAACAGCAACTGCTCGATCACGTCGTCGCTGCGCGGACGCTGTGGCCGGGGCGGCGTGCCGCGCGGGTTGGCCGGGCTGACGTAACGAAGTTAATTTCAGAGGGCACCTCTGTTGTTTCAGGACATTTTCGCTCACGGTGGGAACGGTACAAACGGTTTCATAGGAAGGCGTTTCGCTGCGCACAGATCAGATAATTGCACAGGACGCAATCAGTCAAAGCAGCCAATCAAGAAATTGGAAAAGCTGTCTGCGACGAAGTACAAATTGTCGTAGCTAGGTTCTTCATCCTCATCTGGGTCAGCTTCCCGCTCGTGGTCCCAGAAGTAGACGTGCCCCACGTCTGGGCCAGCGATAGAAATGCAAACTTGATTGCCCCCTTGGTCACCCCCGATAGGCAATATTGTTGCTGGCATCCGTCCTTTGTAGCCTCTGTAGCGAAGTTCAAGGGAATTGAAGTACTCACCCCCATCTTGTATGCCATATAGCCAAGCAACACACGATTCGGAGTACGTCTTGTCTGGCTTGAGAAAGCGAAATCCAGACGGGGTGGGCTTTCCTCCGTTATGTGCCAGCAGGAATGCGCGATAATCCGCAGGCAGGGGCGCACCGATCAATGCCTCAAATTGTCTAAGCCTAGTTTCCTCAAGGCGTGGCAATGAATTCTCGATTCTCATATCCCACCTCTGAACTTACCGTCGGTAATCCACTCCGTTAGCAAATTCCCAGAAATTAACCCCGCCGATGTGCCGAGTGTTGTCGTGGACATCTGCTCGTACAAGCTGCATTCGTCCCATATCCTGGTGGTGATGCCAGACATAGCCATCAGGGGTTTTGTCGAACCCGGCTGCGCGGTTTGCCCTCGCGAAATCTTCTCGGTAAGAGCCACTCATCTCGATCCGAACATCGGTCCGTTTACCAGAGCCCCCTGAATGTAAGTACGGCGTAAAATCAGGAAACCCTTTGGCGTCGAATTTGACTCCGCCGGGATGTGCAGCTTGCAGACTTGCCTGGAGTTCAGGGTCTTTTACCCCTTGAAAGTTGTAAGTTCTGCCAGCCCAGCGACTGCCCCGAGGAAATGCGCCTCCGATTTTCTCAACAGTAGCAGGTCGCTTAGACCTTTTCGGAGTTTTTGGATATTCAGTATTATGCGCCCAGACGTCGAAGGTCCAGGTTTCGTCGCCCACATAATAGGTGTGCCACTCCGCGACGCGGCAGTTGTAGACGGCCTCGTACTCGCCGGTGTCGTAGCACTCCTCCACGGCGATGGTGCTGCCATCGTGTGAGCAGAGCAGATCGGCCCCCTGGAGCAAGCGCGCCTCCAGCCAGCCCTTGCCCACGACGTAGAACGGGTGCTCGCCCGTGGTGCGGATCAGCTGCCCACCCACATGCAGGTGCCAGATGCGCCCGGTGCGCTGGAAGAGTTCCTCCACCGCGTCCATGATCCGCTTAGTTCATTTCACTTTTTCCGCCGACAGCCAGTCATCCGTTTTCCAGGTCCGCGTCGGGCGAAGAGGATCGAGCCGGGGTGCTCGCTGCCCCGCCCTGGGTGCTTGATTGGGACTGCAGAAATGAAATGCCCGGCGACGGCTGCGGGCCGTAGAATGCGGCGGACGAGACTGGGCATTCATGCCCTCATGGCGTTGAAAAATGCCAGGAGAACAGAAAACTCTTGCGCATTCAGGCATCCTGGACTGTCAGGGTTTCTCCTGCTGTTGTCGCCATCGTTCACCCAGCCAAGACGTTCGTGGCGTCGCCAGCGCACATCACTCTGGGTTGAGGCAATCAACTGCTCTACCAGCAAA
>JBDNDE010000017.1:0-26123 GCA_046719305.1 Gemmataceae bacterium
CGCCACGAGGGGTTGGGACGATTAGGTTCAGGGCAAGAGGGCAAGCTAGGGGTCGGGGACATCCAACAAACTCCCGAAGACAGGAGGGAAGACCTCCTGCTCCCACGACGACAATAGCGAACGAACTAATCATGCTATTGTATCATGCAGGTCGTGTTCTGGGAATCATGAACTTATTGTCCCGGAACTGTCGCGCACGCAATCGCAGGACCAATTTCCACGCCATCGTGGCCTGGAAATCAATCGTTTTGCGGATGCAGCTTGAGTGTCCGCACGCCCAGCCGAGTCAAAAACCGCGTCTTCTGGCCTGCCGACAGTTCTCGCGTGTAGCGGCTTTTAACCGCCTCGATCCAACGAATGGGGCGTTTGCCCATCTCCACCGGCACGGTAACCAACACCGGCCCAGCGATCGCGAGAATGCCGCGAATCTTGGCCTCCAGGTCGCCGGGGGTCAGTTCGACGTGGGTCAAGCCCATCGCTTTAGCGAGACTGGCGTAGTCGAGACGGGCGAGCATGGTAGCGGTGGTCCGCTTGTAGGCGCTTTGTTGGAGAATCTGCATGTAGGTGTAAGCGGCATCATCAAGCACGAAAAATTTGACGGGCAACCCTTCTCGTGCGGCCGTGGAGAGTTCCATACCTGTCATCAGCAAACAACCATCGCCGGTGATGGTGACGATCTGTCGACCCGGCAAGACGCGTTGAGCACCTATGGCCGCGGGCACCGACCAGCCCATCGCTTGGTTATCGACTGGGTTGAAATAGCTACGCGGCTGCAAGACGGTGAAGCCCATGGCGGCGAGATGCTCGACGATGGTGACATCGACAAACGTGAGCGCGTCTTCTCGCGTGGCTCGGCGTAAGGAAAACAGGAAGTGCATCGGGTCGATACCGTGCGACGCATAACATCGCGCGAGTTCCTTAAACTCGGCCCGCTTGTGCCGAGCAATTGCCTCGATGAGCGGCTTACAGGTTGGCCGGGCCAACTCGGCTTGGTGTTCGAGCAGTTTGGTCAGGAAGACGCCCGCATCAGCATGAACGCACAGGCTCGGCGAGACGACCTTGCCCAGCACCTCAGCACTGGCATCGACATGAATGTGAATCTTTTTCTTTGGGTTGGAATAATAGCCCGTTGATACTTCGCAGTATTTCACGCCGATCGCTAGGACGACATCGACTTGCTCGAAGGCCAACTCGGCGGTGCGGGTGGCGTGGGGGCCGTACCCCCAGCCCACCGACAGAGCATGACATTCGGAGATCACCCCTTTGCCGCTCACGCTGGTGGCCACGGGGGCTTGAAGTATCTCGGCGACGCGTACGAGGCTGGGCGAAGCGTCCATACAGCCCTGGCCAGCATAGATCCCGACGCGTAAGCGTTTGTCTCGGAGGATGGCGATGACACGATCAAACGCATGCGCATCAAATGGGACACTGGGCGGCCCCAGAGGCACACTATGTACCAAAGCCGTCTCGATGAGCAGGGTATAGGGAATGACCACGGCGACCGGACCGGGTTCCCCCTCGACAGCGAGCCGAAACGCCCGGCGAACCGAATCGGGAATTTGCTTAACGTGGTTGACTTCGAGCACCGCCTTGCATACCGGCTTGAGCAACGCCGCGTTGGCTAACTCATGTACCTGAAACGGGCGATACTGCTTGCCCCGAGCGACATCACCCGCAATGCACACCACCGGCACGCTGTCCATCAGCGCTTCGCCTAGACCTGTCAGCGCGTTGGTGATGCCCGGCCCCGGCACCACACACAACACACCCGGCCGACCCGTCGCCCGTGCTGCACCGTCGGCCATGATCGAGGCCGAGAATTCGTTGGTGACCAGCAGATAGGGGAGTTGGCGTTGCTTCATTTGGTCCCAGAGTTCGTTGCCCTGAGCACCGGGGATGCCAAAGACGCACAATGTTCCCTCGGCCTGGAGTGTCTCGACCAGGGCACGCGCTCCGCTTAGAAGGCCACTGACCGTGCCCTGACCACGAACGGCGGCATGAGTGACGCTTTCGCTTAGGCCAAGGGGCAAGGTAGCCGCGACAGAAGTGACGCCGGCAGCCTGCAGGAGTTCTCGGCGATCCATAATTGGCTCCTGATCCGGTTGGGTGGACTTTGCTAGTTATCGGCGTTTAGCTGGATAGACTCAAAGAGAACAAGTCGAAGCAGTGCCGAGACGAAGCTGGCATCGTCCGGCAGGCGAGGATGGTGTAAGATTTTTTTCAAGGATGTTCCCGTACCCTGAAAGCAAGGATCGATCCATGCCCTGGCGGCGTACTTTGACCTGCGGCGAAGCTCGCGAAACGCACATCGGCTCGACCGTCACTCTCAACGGCTGGGTAAATACCTATCGTGCCCAGCAACATCAGGTATTCATTGATTTGCGTGATCGGTATGGGCTGACACAAGTGGTCTTTGAAAGCGATAGCGATGCTGATCTGTTCGCTCGTGCTAGCGAACTGCGTTCCGAATGGGTCATCGCGGTCACTGGTCTGCTGCGCGCACGCATTCCGGGCAAAGAAAACCTCAAGCTGGCCACCGGCAAAGTAGAACTGCTGGCCACCAGTTTGAAGGTGCTCAATCGTTGTCCGACTCCGCCCTTTGAGGTGATGTCCCGCACCCAAAAAGACAGCTTAGTGCTGCTCGATCCCGACCCTTTGGCCAACGAAGACCTGCGATTGCAGTATCGTTTCCTCGATCTGCGGCGGCCGACCTTGCAACGTGCCCTGGCCCTGAGGCACCGAATGAACAAGGTTATCCGCGACTTTATGGATGCGGAGGGTTTCCTGGAGGTGGAGACGCCGCTTTTGGGCAAGAGCAGTCCGGAGGGGGCACGCGATTATCTGGTGCCCTCGCGAGTGTTTCCCGGCTCGTTTTATGCGTTACCGCAATCTCCGCAATTATACAAACAGTTGCTCATGGTCGCCGGCTATGACAAATATTTCCAAATTGCACGGTGCTTGCGTGACGAAGACCTCCGCGCCGACCGGCAACCTGAGTTCACCCAACTCGATGTCGAGATGTCCTTCGTCGAGATGGAAGATGTCTTAGCTCTGGTCGAGCGTCTGGTCGCTGCCATCTTCGACCACTGCATCGGCGTAAAGCTGACCACGCCGTTCCCGCGTCTGGATTACACCTATGCGATGGAGACCTATGGCAGTGACAAACCTGATCTACGCTTCGAGATGAAGCTGCACAACGTCTCAGACCTCTTTGCCCACACCGAGTTGGGGCCCTTTAAGGATACCTTGGCCTCGGGCGGCAGCATCCGCGCTCTTAATGCCGTCGGGGCCGCTACCGTTTACACCCGCAAACAACTAGACGAGGCCAACGACAGCTTCAAAGGCAGCGGTGGAACCCTGCTAGCTTACGTCAAGATCGAAGCGGATGGCAAAATGACCTCGTCGATCGGTAAATTCCTCTCTGCGGAGATTCAAACCGAACTGCAAGAACGCCTTCAGGCCAAACCGGGTGATCTGTTGTTGCTCGGGGCAGCGGCCGACCGGGAGGCAATGGGCAATCTGCGGGTACAGGTGGCTCAGAAGCTTGGCCTAGTCTCACCGACCAACCGAGAGTTCAAGTTGGCCTGGGTGCTAAACTTCCCCTCGTTCTTATGGGATGCTGAGGAGGGCCGATGGGTGGCCAATCATCACCCCTTCACCGCGCCGCGAGATGAGGACGTGCCGTTGCTGGCCAGCGACCCCAGCAAGGTCTTCGCCAAGGCCTACGATCTAGTATGCAACGGTTACGAGGTGGCCGGTGGCAGCATCCGTATCCACGATCGCACCGTGCAGTCGGCGGTCTTCGAGGTTTTGGGCATGACCGAGGATCAGGCCCAGGCCCGTTTTGGCTTTTTGCTCGATGCCCTGAAATACGGTGCCCCCCCCCATGGTGGCATCGCCTTTGGCCTTGATCGCTTTGTCATGCTATTGGCTGGAACAACCAACATCCGCGACGTCATTGCTTTTCCCAAAAATCAGCGCGCTCGAGACTTGATGACGGGGGCGCCAGCTCCCGTGGAGAATCATCAACTGGCTGAATTGCAGCTAACTCTCCGTGAGCCGCCTGCGGAAGAGGATAGCTAGGGACTGCCCGAGCCTTCAACCGCTCACTCAGGAGAACAAGGAAGCTTTGCTGACTCGTGGAGCAGGCTGGATCGCTCAGGCTTCTTCCTCGCGGTCGAGTTGCCGCAGTTCCCAGCTGGCATCGAAGACTGGGGGCGGCAGTTGGCGAGCGATTTGTTCTGCCTCTTGAAGGCTCAGGCCCGTCTTCGCTGGACCGTGGCCGCGAAAGATAGGCAGCCCGCGCCGCAAGGCCATGATCTCGCGCCGGGTGCGCCCCTTGGGGGCATCGGGCCATTTGCCGATGCGTTCATGTAACTCGATGAAGTGAGCCACCACCTCACGAATGTAGCGCCAATAACCGGGGTTGTCAGTCTGGATGAAAAACAGGCCCCCCGGAATCAGAGCGCGATGCACCAGCACCATAAACTCTGGTGTGATTAACCGCTTATGCACTTCCCGTGCATCGTAATACGGCTGCGGGTGATACAGGTGAATCTCGCTCACACTTCCAGCCGGCAGATGATCCCGCAATAGCCGTACGCCATCGCACACGCCGAAACGCAGGTTCGACAGACCGCGTTGGTTCCCACGTCGGGTCGCATACCGAATCACCACCGGCTTGGTGTCCACCCCCAGATGATTCACCCCCGGCTTCCAGACCGCGCTACCGATCAGAAACCGACCATTGCCGCAGCCAATATCGACAATCAGGGGGGCGGCTCGGCCGAAAGTCGCTTCCAGATCGAGCAGGCCGGCCGGCCAATTCTTCAACGCCGTGTTGGTCCACAAGCTGGGATCGAGAATTTCACCGGCGATGGGCACGCCAAATTCGCGTTCGATTTGCCTTTTCTTGCGCTGGGGTTTCACTGGGGCTGTCTCCAGGTAGACAACCTTATTCTAGCCGAACCGGCTGTGGGGCAACAGTAGATAGGAAATCGGGCGGCGGGGCTGGCTCGTCGAAAGAAGGAGGATCTCTCTTCTCTGAGTAAAAGGAAAAGGCCCATGCGCTGCTTCTTCTTGGTCATCCTGACAGGGGGGCTGTTTGCTGCCCCGGTCGAGGCTAGCGGTTTGTTGATTCCCCAAGAGAAATCATTACCGCCGTTGGCCCTGGTCGAACATCGCGTGTCGGTCGCGATTGAGGATCAAGTATCCGTCACGACAGTGCAGCAGACGTTTCGCAACGACACGAATCGACCGTTGGAAGCGACGTTTGTCTTTCCAGTGCCCAAAGGGGCATCGGTCGATCGCTTTGTGATGACCGTGGACGGCAAAGAGGTGAAGGGCGAACTTCTGCCCGCAGAAAAGGCCCGAGAGATTTACAACGCAATTGTGAGGCGGACACTCGATCCGGGGTTGTTGGAATATGTGGGGCAGGATCTGTTTCGCATGCGGGTGTTTCCGGTGCCGCCCAAAGGGGATCAGAAAGTGAGCATTCGTTTTCACAGTCTATCACCCAAGGAGGGCAACCTCGTCCAGTACACCTATCCGCTCAAAAGCGATGCCAAGACACGGACCACGCTGAACACGTTTGCCCTCACCGCCACCGTCTCTAGCCAACATGGCCTGCGCAATGTGTACAGCCCGACCCACCCCATCGAACTGCGACGCCTCAACGACAACCAGGTTACCGTTTCGTTTGAAAAGACCGCCGGGATCCTAGATCGCGACTTTCTACTGTTTTATTCCACTTCCAAGGACGATGTTGGCCTGACGGCTTTAGCGCACCGGCCTATAGCCAGCGAAAAAGGCTATGCGACGCTGTTAATCTCGCCGCGTTTCTCGCTGGGCAGCGAGGCCCCGATCGCCCAGGACATCGTTTTGGTGATCGACACCTCGGGAAGCATGCGGGGCGAAAAGATGGAACAGGCCAAAAAGGCCCTGAAGTTCTGCCTAAACAAGCTCGGCCCCAAGGATCGCTTCGGACTGATCCAGTTCGCCACTGGCGTCAGCCGCTTCGAGGAAAAGTTGGTGCCCGTCGAGGCCGACCAACTCACCAAGGCCCGCAAGTGGATCGACGAACTCCAAGCCACTGGTGGCACCAACATCGACGGCGCGTTGGCCTCGGCCTTTGAGTTACGACCCAAAGGGGACGACCGCCCCTACACGATTGCCTTTTTCACCGACGGCCAGCCAACCATCGGCGAAACTAACCCCGAGACCATTTTCAAGAACGCCGTTGCCCGCAACACTGCCAACACCCGCGTCTTCACCTTTGGGGTGGGCCACGACGTTAACACGGTGTTGCTGGACCTCTTGGCTGAGAAATCGCGGGCCGTCAGCACCTACGTTCGGCCAGAAGAGACGATCGACAACAAAGTGGCGGCAATGTACAGCAAGATGACCAGTCCGGTGCTGACCAATCTGAAATGGACGACGACTGGCGAAGGGAAGCTAACCGAGATGTATCCCCCCGAGTTGCCTGACTTGTTCGCAGGGGGGCAGTTGGAGATCATGACGCGCTTTTCGGGTCATGGAGCGACGAGGTTGAAGCTGACCGGCCAAGTCGGTAAGGAGACACGGGAGTTTGTCTACGAACTGAGCTTCCCAGAGAAGACCGACGACGCCCGCGAATTTGTCGAACAACTCTGGGCGCGGCGAAAGGTCGGCTTCTTGCTCGATCAGATCCGCATCAACGGCGAAAAGCCCGAGCTAAAAGACGAAGTCGTGTTGCTGGCCAAAAAGTATGGCATCACCACCCCATACACCTCGTGGCTGATTGTGCCCGATGAGGTGACGCCTCTACCCGGACCACGTCCTTTGCCCCGTCCGGGACCTTGGCCTCGCCCCTTGCCGCCACTGGTGCAGGCAAAGACGGCTCCGGGGGCTACTCCCCCCTCTGTCTTAGAAACCCTACGCGACAGCCAAGCGGACCGACCTGCCCTCCGCGATCAATTCGCCGAACGCGAACTCAAGAATGACAAGGCCGACGGCCGCAAAGTCCTGGAACTGAAATCGTCGTTGGAAAAGGCCAAAGGGGCATTCGCCCGGCGGGACAAGGACGGTGCGACCACAGGCAAATTGGGCGTCGATCTGGCCGTGCTAACCGAGCGTTTGCGGACGGCCTCCCAACTGCAACACGTAGCGCTTCGCACCGTTCTGGGCCGTCCCCTGCTCGAAGTCGGCGGCGTCTGGGTCGATGAAGGCTTCACCGCAAAGACCGAGGCCGTGGTTGTCCAAACCATGAGCGACGCCTACTTCCGCCTATTGGAGAAGCGGCCGGAGTTGAAGAAGCTCTTTGTCCTAGGCAACCATCTCGTGTGGATCACCCCTTCGGGCAAGGCGCTCGTCCTGGATGCTAGCCACGGCCAGGAGAAGCTCAGCGACGAGGAGATCGCGGGCTTGTTCAAGAAATAACCCGTCCCAAACAGCCGTCATCACTTGGGCAGGTTTGTTCCTCTTTGGAGAGAGCCTGCCCTACCGCTTTTTCCTTGCCAAAGCTTTTCCTTGCCCAAGGCGGTAGGTGGCAGCCGGAATCGATGGCTCAGTTGATAGTTGATAATTACTCAAGCCTCTAGCCCCAGCCTCCCTCCTTTAGCTGGCCGTTGCATCAGCCCGAGGGAGGGGACGTGCCTGTCCACCAGGGCGGCCCCACGGTTGCGTCTGGAAGAAGCAAAGGCAACCAGTGGGAGCCAACGCCACAGCAGCCTGAGGAGGCTGAGGACGGCAAGTGGGAGGAGACCGAGCAGGTCAGAAGGTCAGCCGCGTGGATCTTGGGAGGCGGACAAGTCAGTCCAGGGTCCAGTCAGGAAGCGTGCCCAGTCTTGAGAAAGTGTTCCGAAAGCCAGACGTATCCTTTACCCAAACTCCGCAAACCGGTTGACCTCGCCCCTGGAATGGGCCTGAGCTTGAGGGAACCGCCCTTGCCCGCAGGCGCTGGTTTGGTTACACCTGCAACCAAGATCTTTCCGGTCCTTCCCTCGAAGGAGCGATGGTGAGCCGACAGTTTCTCCTGCTTTTGTTGTTACCGCTGCTAGGCTGTGACCCACCGGATCCCCCGCCCCCGCCGGACCTGCCGGTCAGACCCGCGGCCAGCGGCACGCAGTTCGACGCCCACCAGAGCGGACGGCTACACGGCCGGATTCGCTGGATCGGCCCCCTGCCGGTGTCAACCGCCCTGGAATCGGTCGATCAGCCGCTCGAACTAGCGAGCCTGCCGATCCGAGCACGAAGCAATCCGCATCGACTGCGTGTTTCGAAAGAGGGTGGCTTAGCCGGGGCGTTAGTCTGGCTCGAAGGGATCGATCCTGCTCGAGCGCCGCCATGGCAGCCGGAGCCAGCCACGCTGACGATGGAGAACAGACAACTGACTCCTGAACGAATGCTGATGCGGTTGGGGGACTCCCTCACCTTGCAATCGCGCGATCCGTTCCACCACACGCTTCAAGGCCGCGGTGCGCAATATTTCAACGTCACACTGCCCAGGCCCGAGCTGCCCCGATCTCGGAGGATGACCCAGCCGGGAATAGTCGAGGTGCGATCCGGTTCGGGAGCCTTCTGGACACGGGCTTATGTGTTGGTACAACCGCATCCGTTTGTGGCCCTGAGCGATGAGCAGGGTCGCTTTGCCTGGAACCAGGTGCCGCCTGGCCGATATCAATTACATGTCTGGCATCCCCATCCTCAGGTAGTGGGGCAAGAACGTAGCCCCGATACTCGTCGGGTTGTACAGATTTCTTTTGGCGAAGCGTTCGAGGCTTGTTGTCCGGTTGAAGTACACACTGGGCAAACAGCTCGCCCGGAATTGTCGATGTCGCTGGGAGGTGTGCGGTGAATCCTACCCTAGGAATCGTGTTGCTTGCCCTAGCCGGGCTGGTGTTGTTAGGACTGATCGGCTTGGCCCTGGCTCCTTACGCCACCCTGCGATTTCTCATGACCGTCTTAGGCCGGAGCTTTTTTTGGCATCGCGTCGAGGGCGCGGGCCTCATGCCGCCCACAGGTCCCCTGTTATTAGTTCATGGCCCGATTAATCCCCTCGCTTGGTTGCACCTGCTCTGGGCCTCGCCACGCCCCATCCGCTTCCTGGTGTTGGCCGGCTGGGCACGTCAGGGCTGCAGTGGCTGGCTGCTGAGACGCTGCAACGCCTTGATCCCTGAGGGCACCACCTCTGCCGACATCCAGGCCGTTCTTCAACGCGCCAGCGACGCGCTGCAAAGTGGCCAAGTCGTCTGTCTGTTTACGACTGCCTGCAAAACCAGCGACGGCGAGATCTGGAGCTACAGCCGAATCTATGAAACCCTGCCGCCCGGGCCAGTCATGCCCGTGGTACTGTTGCAACCGCGTGGGGCGATGGTGGCGATGCATGGTGCGCAACAGATTCGCAAATGGATTGGATGGTTCGCACCGACCGAGGTGACCTTCGGTCCCGTGCTGCCGCGAGCCGATGCTGGCCCCGCGCGACAGGCGATGCAATTACTCTCCGCAGAGGCTGCCCTAGCGCGAAAGAATCGTTCCATGCCAGTGCATCGGCGTTTTATCCAGACGGCAAGTGCTTTTCCCTTCCGCACCTGTTGGATCGATAGTTCGGCTCCCGGCCAAGATATGACCTATGCCAAGGCTTATGTCGGGGCGTCCTGTTTAGCGGAGGTGTTACGTCCGCGTCTTGGCTCTGCCCGCATGGTGGCTATCTGGCTACCGCCGGGTCGTGGCTCGGCTCTGGCCAATATTGCGTTGGCGTTTTTGGGAAAGGTGGCGATCAACCTCAACTATACCAGTTCGATCGAGGGGATCCGCTCGTGCCTGAGGCAATGTGAATGCAAGCAGGTGCTGACAGCCCGGCGGTTCACCGAGCGTTTGGCGTTGGAACCCGGCCCAGGGGTCGAGATGATCTATCTGGAAGATCTGCTACCCCTGGTCAGTTCGTTTCAGAAGACGATCACCTTTTTAAGCTTGCTACTGTTACCAGCCTGGGTGCTCGAACGGTTTGTCCGTCGCATCCACACGCACCAGCCCAGCGACTTGCTGACGATCATCTTCTCCTCAGGTAGCACCGGCGAACCCAAAGGTATCATGCTTTCGCACGGCAATATTGCCTGCAATCTGGAGTCGATGATTCAGGCGGCCAATCTGGCTAGTCGCGATCGCATCTTAGGGGTGCTGCCGTTTTTCCACAGCTTCGGCTATGCGGTGACGCTGTGGGGGCCGTTGCAAATCGGGGCCTCGGCGGTGTATCACGCCGACCCGCGACAGGCCAAGGAGATCGGTGAGTTGTGCCGCAAGCATCAGGCAACAGTCTATCTCAGCACCGCCACGTTTTTGCGCTTTTGCTTGCGTAAGTGTAATCCCGACGATTTCAAGTCTCTCCGCTTGCTCATATGTGGGGCCGAAAAATTACCACCGTCCCTGGCTCTGGAGTTCGCTCAACGCTTCGGCGTGTTGCCTTTAGAAGGCTACGGCTGCACCGAACTCTCGCCGGTGGTCTCGACAAATCTAGCCGATCAACCCCTGGGGGGTATAACCGAGAGCTTCAACCGACTGGGTACCGTCGGCGCTCCCTTGCCGGGTGTCGCCGCCCGAACGGCCGATCCCGATACCCTGGCTCCGTTGCCTTTGGGTAGCGACGGCCTGCTGTTGATCAAAGGGGCCAACGTGATGGAGGGCTACTATCAGCAGCCCAGCCTCACGAGCCGAGCCATTCGTGATGGGTGGTATGTTACCGGCGATATGGCCCGGCTGGACCCCGAGGGGCACATCGTGATCACCGGGCGGCTGTCGCGCTTTGCCAAGATCGGCGGCGAGATGGTGCCATTGGAAAAGGTTGAAGAGGCCCTGCACGAGGTCATCGGTGTGGCCGAGCGAGTCTGTGCGGTGGCCTGTGTACCCGATGAGATGCGAGGCGAGCGCGTGGTGGTACTCTACATCGAGCATACCTTGCTTGAGTCACGCCTTAGCGTGCGTCATTGGCTCCAAGCTCTCGATGCCAAGGGGTTGCCCAACTTATGGGTGCCCAGCGAACGCGACTTCCACCCCGTCGTCGAATTGCCCGTTCTGGGAACCGGCAAGCTCAACCTGCAGGGAGTCAAGGAGATGGCCTTGGCACTGGCCGCAAACCGCCGCTGAGGCTCCCTATGCAAGCTTGCCGTGTGGTTCTGGTTCGCACCCAAAACCCGGGCAATCTTGGCTCGGTGGCGCGAGCGATGCGTAACCTGGGCACGCGAGATCTGGTCTTGGTCAACCCCGAAGCCTCTCCTGCCGATGAACAAGCGATTGCCCTGGCTACTCGTCACGCTAGGGACATACTCCAATCGGCTCGCATCGTCGATAGCTTGCACGAGGCCCTGACCGACTGTGTGATGAGTGCCGGCACCTCGGCACGCATCGGCGGGCTGTACCGTCGGCAATCCGTCTTGACGTTACCCGAGGCTGCCCCGCGATTGGTCGAGGCAATGCAGGCCGGCCCGGTCGCCTTGGTGTTTGGCCCCGAGCGAACCGGTTTGGAGAACCACGAGATCACCTGCCTCACCTGGCAGATCACCATTCCCACCAGTGAAGAATACCCTGTGATGAATCTGGCGCAATCGGCTGTCGTCTGCCTCTGGGAGTTGCGTCGGACGTGGTTGAATCGTGCCGAAGAGGGCCAACCGCCAACCGGACTGGCCAAGGTGGCTTCGGCGGAGGAGCAAGAGCGGATGTTTGAGCACCTGCGACGAGCGCTCACACGAGTGCGTTACTTGCGCGGCGGGCGGGCCAACGCTCTGTTCCACGGCATTCGTCACCTGCTGGCCCGCGCCAACCCTTCGCCCATGGAAGTCCGGTTGTTGTTAGGGCTAGCCCGGCAACTGGAGTACGTCGCCGAACGTACTGCTTGGGAGGAGCCAGAATAAGTCTCAGTTGCCGTTGCGTCGATCGGTGCGGGTGTGGCGAAACGGTTGGGTGGCCGGTTCGCCCTCCTCGGTCAGCCCAGTCACCTGCAATATCCGTTGCTCGGCCGCCTGCAGCCGGGTCTGGCAGGTTTGGATCAAGGCGATGCCGCGCTCGTAGCGGGCCAACGACTCATCTAGGCCAAGTCGGCCTTCTTCGAGGTCGCGAACCACCGCATCGAGTTCGGCCAACGCTTGCTCAAAGGGGAGTTCCTTCATTGTACAGACTCCACGATGCTATATACGGTGCCGCTCTCCAGTCGGGTTTGCAGCCGTTGACCCGGCTGCAACTGCTTGGCTTGCCTTACGACGCGGTCCTCGCACAGCGTCAGGCTGTAGCCACGGGCCAGCACCTTCAACGGGCTGAGGTCGTCCAGCCGGGCCGCCGCTCCTGCCAAGCGTTGCTGTGCGGTCGTTAGGCAATGCTGCATAGAGCGTTGTAAGCGACCGGCTAACTCGTCGACGCGGCGGCGTAGCTCGTCGATTCGCTCCGTAGGACGACGCAAGCACGGCCGAGCAAGCAGTCCAGCAAACTGCTGCCGGGCCGCGTCCAGGTTTCGCAGCAACAAGGCCCGCAGTCGAGCCGCCCTGTGCACCAACGAGCGGGCTACCTCGACCCGATCCGGCGTCACTCGCTCGGCGGCCTCTGTTGGCGTCAGGGCGCGGCAATCGGCCACCAAGTCGGCGATGGTCAGGTCGTCCTCGTGCCCCACGCCAGTGACGATAGGCACACTGGAGCGGTGAATCGCCCGGGCAACTAGTTCTTCGTTGAACGGCCAAAGATCCTCGATACTGCCGCCACCACGGGCCAAGAGAATGGCATCCAGGGGGATGCGTTGATGCACACGATTGAGCAGGCTAATCGCCCCGGCAATCTCGACGGCTGCCACATCGCCTTGAACGCGGGCGGGGGCTAGCCAAATTTCCAAACTGGGCCAACGGCGAGCCAGCACTTCCAACACATCGCGTACCGCCGAGCCGGTCGGGCTGCACACTAGACCGATGCGTTGCGGGAATGGTGGCAGTCGTTTCTTTCGTGACGGCTCGAAGAAGCCTAGAACCGACAGCTTCTCCTTGAGTTGGCGAAAGGCCAGCTCCAGCGGGCCGATCCCTTTGGGTTCGACCTCTTCGGCGTTAAACTGATATTCACCGCGAGGTTCATAAAGACTAAGTCGGCCACGCATCAAGAGACGCATGCCATCTGTGAGATCAAAGCGCATGCGTAGAGCCACGCCGCGGTAAACGACCACTTTCAGGGAGGTAACTTCATCTTTTAGGGTGAAGTAGATGTGGCCGGAGGAAGGCCGGGCTAAGTTAGAGACTTCGCCCTCGACCCAAAGCTGAGCAAATCGCTGCTCGATGAGGGATTTGAGCGTGCGAGTCAAGTCCGTGACGGTGAAAATCTGTGTCCCGGGCAGTGGCGGCATGAGTGTACATTCCTCCCCTGAGAGGATACACCGGTTCAGCAGCCCGAGGCAACAGCAATTTCCGCCAACTCTGAAAAAGATGGCCAATTCATCCCTCAAGTACGGCAAAATGGGACGCTGACGAAGGGAGAGGCCTAAGGGAGCAGTTCGCCGCAACGCAAGGCCCTACAGAGTAGGGCAAGGCGATAGGGTGGAGCTTTCGCCGGTTTCGCCCTTATTCCACCGGCGCGAGCAACCTCAGGCCGATAGGTAGTGAGTCGCCCAAAAGCTGGCCTTGTTCCTCTGTTTGGCTCTCGGTGACTGTTTCAACCATCGCTACCAACGCTTGGGTTGCCTGATATTCTCGCAGCTTTGTCAGGACGGCTTGCTGATGTGCCTCGCTGACGTCCAGAGCGCGTTGGCCGGTACGCCGCGCCAACTGCGCTAGGCAGAACAACCAAGCCAGCCGATCGCTCTCGCTGGCTGGTATCAACGGCAGCAGGGCATCGAGCCAAGCTTCGACGATTTGAGGATGCAGCACGGCATTGAGCGGACCATAGACTAATCGCCGTGCCCCGAGCCGGGTGAGAGCCCAGAGCAGGTAGGGGGGCAAGGGCGGCCGGCGTAACTGGACCAGAAGCGCTTCGCCCAGGGCCTGTTTGTGGGCCACCACCAGGCGTTCCAAACTGGCGGCGGCTCGCCACATTTCGACCAATTCGTTGGCCGCAGGTTTGACCGGCGGCTTGTTTTTGCCCGGAATCAGGTTAGGCCTCAGCCGATCAAAAAGCGCCTGTTGCAGGCCGGCGTTCAGCCCACCGGCGACTCGCCGCCACAGGATCCACTGGTCTGCTCCGCCCTCGACGGCCTTGGCGGTGACGGCCCCAGGCACTCGCTGAGGAGCAGCCAAGAGTTTCCACAACGTCTCGATGCGGAACCTATCGAGGCTGTCGCCAAAACCCGGTCGCAAGCAGTGCCCCACCAGATTGAACCAGCGCGTCAGATGTCCCGGCGATTTACGCCGTCCTTCGGCCACTTCGTACAGAAAGTCCCACAGACGACGGCAAAGCCCCGTCGGCCATTGCGAGCGGCTGGCCTCCAGGGCGGTTTCCAGTGCTTTGGGCAACTCAGCGGGCGGCAGAGTGTAGCTAGCAAAGGTGGCACGGATGGCCAGGGCGGCGGCTTGCACCTTGTCTTCTTCCCAGACCTCACTAATCGATTCGTCGGTTGCTTCGTCGGCTTCGCGTGGGCCACAATCCTTGACTAGTTCGCGAAGGTTGAATTCTAGTCGCCAGCGGTTGCCCCCGCCATCACGAGCCACACAGAACAGTTCCAGCGTACCGATGGGCGTCGAACGGGCCAAAAGCGTGACCGGCACCTTGCGCAGCCCAGAGCGTTTACCGCCGCGTAACACGGTGGTCAGGGGCGGCAGTTGCAGTAGCTGCTCCGGAGCCAGCCTCAACAGGTCGCCAGGCTTGTCGTCGGCCCGCACCGTGGACGAATACAACGGAAAGGTCACTGGTTGACCTAGGGCCAACTCCAGCTGCGGTTTGGGCAACTCCACCTCTTGGCCCTCTTGTAGTTGTTGTGGCACCACACACAGCACCGCGTTCGCGGCTGCATCAGCCGAGGCACTGCCGACGCCGACATAGTAGCTGCGAGGAATACCGCCACCGATCCGCTTGCCGCCGATCTGGCGAATCCAACCGAAATAACCGGCCCCGAGTGCAACGGCCAGATCGAGCGAGGGATTGGTCAGCACCAAGGGCGACCAGGACGGACCATACCACGCTTGGAGGGTCTGCAGCAGCCTAGCGCGCAAGGTTTCTGGCTGGAACACCCCGCCGTTGAACAGAATGGCATCGGGCACCACGTCGCCTTGATCGCCTAAAAACGTAGCCAAGTGCCGAGTGATGGCCGGATCGCTGACATACGGTAGCCCCATCTCGTGCAAGCCGGCCCGGCTGCTGCGGCTGGCACGCTCCTCGCGGCTACTAAACGGAAAGAAGCCATCGAACAAGACTTGACGCACTTCTTGGGGCGTCAGCTGGGCGTGCAGCGTGCCACCGACGATGCTGCGGCCTCGGCCAACCAAAGAGACGCTGACTTCCGGGGGTGGCTCGGGGCTAAGTAGCTTCTCCTTGGCGGCCCGGCAGGCTTGGGTCAACATGGCATATTGCGTCGCATCGAGTCGCCCAGCCTGGGGCAACTTCGTCTCGACGTACTTGGCCAGGGCCAGGTCCATATTGTCGCCGCCTAGCAACAGATGATCGCCGACGGCCCGACGAGTGAAGGCTAGTTCGCCTTTGTCCTCGACGGCCTGGATGAGACTGAAGTCGGTCGTCCCGCCGCCCACATCAACCACCAGGCAATGCGAACCGGGCTTTAGGGCTACCGCCTCACTGGGGGGATGCGTCGCCAACCAGCAGTAAAACGCCGCTTGAGGTTCCTCTAGCAGGGTGACATACTGCAAGCCGGCCTGAGTCGCTGCCTCCATGGTCAGCGTGCGGGCGACATCATCAAAGCTCGCCGGTACCGTCAGTATGACCGTCTGTTTCTCTAATTGATGTTCTTCACTCCCGCGTGCGATCGTGTGATTCCAGGCTTCGACAAAGTGCCGCAAATACCGCACTGAGGCTTCCACCGGCGACAACCGCGGCACATCGGGCGGCGCGCTCCAGGGTAGCAACGGCGAACGGCGATCCACCCCAGGATGACACAGCCATGATTTGGCTGAGGTTACTAGCCGACCGGGAACTTTGCTGCCGTGACTGCGGGCAAACTCACCGACGACATAGTCGCGCGTGGCCGCCCAGGGCAACGCCGTAGAACCCGGCGGGAGATCGTATAAGCCCGGCAAGTAAAGAAACGAGGGCAGCAGCGGGCGGTCTTTCACCTCGCTCGGTGCGACCAGTTGCGGCACGGCAAAGGCGTACGGCTGGACTCGCGGCGTGGCCCGGGGGGTGCGTTCCAGGTCCACATAGGTCAGGGCGCTGTTGGTGGTCCCCAGGTCGATGCCAACGATATAACGTGCCATGACTGCGATTCCCGCGGCTCTAAACACTGCCCGATCCGATTCCGCTGCTATGCTAGCTGCTATGATAGCAGGGCCACGGGACGGCTGCGAGTTTGCTCGCACCGACAAAGAGCGATCACGGCAGTACTCCACGGCCCCTCTTTTCTCGCTGGGGATCGTTGGCCTGCTCACGGGTTAATCTCAGGTTGTTGCCCCTTCTTCCCGATTAGGATGGAACTCATCTAGCCGAAGGATGGAACTCATCTGGCCGAACCTCCAAACAGGGCAGACTCAGCGGTGCTAAGCTCGGAATTTCTCTCCCCTCGCCCGAGGTAGTGGGGTATCATGATGCCAAATATTCTTCACCCGCGTGCGATGGTGAGACTCTCCTCATGTTGGTTCTGCTGCTTTTTTGCCTCCCCGCCGTAAAGCCGGATACCCCGGTTAGCTTTCGCACCGACGTGATGGCTGTGCTGTCGCGGGCGGGCTGCAACTCCGGGCCGTGTCATGGCAACCTCCATGGCAAAGGTGGGCTGAAGCTCTCGCTACGCGGCGAATCGCCCGAGGCCGACTACCTCAGCCTGACGCGCGACCTGCTTGGCCGAAGGCTGGCTCCGCTGCATGCCGGCGAAAGCCTACTGCTAGCCAAGGCGACAATGCGGTTGCCCCACGAGGGCGGACAACGCTTCTCGCCGGAAAGTCCGGAAGCTCAGCTGCTGCGACGCTGGATCGCCCAAGGAGCCAAAGACGACTCGCCTGTCTTGCCGGTGCGGCTGAGTGTCACGCCAGCAGAAAAGATCGTGCCATATGACACCGATCGCGTCGCCCTGCGCGTCACGGCCCATTTCCCTGATGGCAGCCAACGCGAGGTCACCCATCTGGCCGCCTTTGAGCCGTCTAACCTCCGGGTGCGGGTCAATTCAGCCGGCGAGGTGATTCGCCAACGAGAGGGCGAAGTCGCCATCTTAGTGCGTTATTTGGACACGCGGGCGACGGTGCGATTGGCCTTTTTGCCCCAGTCGACTGCCCAGCTACCCATCACGCTCCCAGAAAACAACCGCCTCGACCGACTGGTCAACGCTCGCCTGATAGCGCTACGCCAGCAACCCGCCGAGATCTGCGACGACTCCACTTTCGTTCGCCGGGCTTATCTCGATGCCTGCGGTGTGTTGCCGACCGCGGCTCAGACGCGGACCTTCCTAGCCGATCGCCGACCGGAGAAACGCGCTCGGTTGATTGACGAGTTGCTGGAGCGGCCGGAATTTGCCGACTTCTGGGCGTTGAAGTGGTCCGACTTGTTGCGCAACGAAGAGAAGACGCTGGATAGCAAAGGGGTAAGAGCGTTTCACACCTGGATTCGACGCAGCATCGTCGATCGTAAACCGCTCAACGAGTTTGCCTACGAACTGCTCGCCAGCCGGGGCAGCAGCTACCAGCACCCCGCAGCCAATTTCTACCGCGCTTTACGCGACCCATACACTCGCGCCGAGGCGGCGGCTCAAGTATTTCTAGGGGTGCGGCTACAGTGTGCTAAGTGCCACAACCACCCGTTTGACCGCTGGACCCAGACCGACTATCACCGCTTCGCTGCCCTGTTCGCCCGCATTCAGTACCGCATCCTAGAGAACAATCGCCGTGACCGGCTGGACAATCACGAGTTTGTCGGCGAGCAGATCATCTACCAGGACCGCAGCAGCGAGTTAAAGCATCCTGTCAGCGGACAGACACTCGTGCCGCGTTTCCTGGGCCACGACGCCGCCGTCGGCCGCGATCGACTCGAATCCCTAGCGCAATGGGTGCGTGATCCAGCCAATCCTTTCTTCGCACGGGCGCAGGCCAACCGCATCTGGTTTCACCTCATCGGTCGAGGGCTGGTCGATCCGCTAGACGATTTCCGCGAGTCCAACCCCGCGCTGAGCGAGGAGTTGCTCGACACCTTAGCCGATGAGTTGCGCCAGGAGCGTTTTGACCTTCGGCATCTAGTCCGGCTGATCATGAATTCACGCGTCTATCAGCGTTCTAGTGTCCCCCCTCCGGGACAGGAAGAAGACGAAACCGGCCTAGCCGTGGCGCTGATTCGGCCGTTGCAAGCCGAGCAACTCTTCGATGCAATGACAGCGGTGTTGGGAAGTCGACCCCGATTCGTGGAGCAGCCCGCAGGGCTGCGAGCGGGCCAAGTACCCGGGTCGGTCGCAGCGATGCGTTCCCGACGGCTCGGGGAGGGCGAGCGGTTTTTGGCCGCCTTTGGCAAGCCGGTCCGGTCGTTGTCGTGTGAGTGCGAACGGCCCGAGGGATCCACGCTAGCGCAGGCATTTCAGATGATCACGGGTCCGGTCCTAAGCACCCTCATCGAAACACAAGACAACTGCTTGGGCAAGGCAATCCAATCCGGCCAAACCGATGCCGAGTTAATCGAGGAGTTGTATCTTCATGCTCTGAGCCGCTTTCCCTGCGAAAAGGAAAAAGCCGCCGCTCACAAGCTCATCGTCCAGCATGGTCGGCGTGCTGGCCTGGAAGATGTGCTGTGGTGCCTGCTGAATGCCAAAGAATTCTTATTGCGTCGCTGAGATCCATCGATTCACACCAAGCAATTGTTATTTCGCCGTGAAGGCGAACCGAGAGGAACAGGAATGATTCGTCGTGTGCGATTGCCCCTGTTGGTTTTCGCTGGCCTCGCTTGGGTTGGCCTGCTGCTGGCCGAAGAGAAACCGGCCGAAAAAACCCTAACCCAGTGGGCCAAGGAGTCGGTGTCACGGGTGGCCTATGGCATCTACATCAAGGGCAAGAAGGTTGGCTGGGCCATCGAGGAGACGAAAGTCGGCGAGCAGGACGGCAAGCCGGTTTTGATCAGCATCAGTGAATCGTACATGCAAACGCTCTTCGATGGAGAAAAGTCGGTCAAAAAAGATCTGCAAACCCTCACCTACTCCCTTGAAGGCCGAGGCGAACTCCTGTGTGCCCGCGTCGCCAAGGAAGACGACGGCAAAACGCTGACTCGTGAAGCCAAACGCGACGCCAAGGGGTTGCTAATCACCACCACCCAGGGCGGCCGCACCTCGACCCGTCGCGTGCCGTTGCCCAAGGACCACCTGGCCAGCCATCGGGCGTTGGAACTTTGGCTGAGCAGTCCGCGTAAGCCCGGCGATAGCTTCGTCAAGTACACGCTCAATTGGGACGAAACCGACATCGACCAAAAAGAAACCTACACCTACAAAGGCAGCGAGGATCTTGCTTTGGGCGGCGTGCCAACCACGTTGCACCGCGTCGAGATTCTCTCCGATGGCGCAGTCATGCCTGCCACAATCTTCTCCGACGCCAAAATCTACCTCGCCGAGGTCGGTGGCCTGCTAGCCATCAAGCTCGAACCGGAGAAGCTCGCTAAATCCCTCAACGACAAGCAACTCGTCGATCTGATGACCGCGGCCAGCATCGTCTTAGACAAAGATCTCGGCTTTTTTGGCCGGTTGGTTGATTCGCTCAAACTGGAACTGAGCGAACTGGGCGAGTTCCGGATCCCGGCATCACATCGGCAAATCGTTACGCCAGGTGAAAAAGGTACAACGATTGTCGAGATCAAACGTGATTTCAAGCGTGATAAACCCCAGCCGCTCACCGAGGAACAACGCCGCGAGTTCTTGGCCGCCACGCCACGGATCCAATGCGATGAAAAACCGGTCCAAGACAAAGTCAAGGAGATTCTCGGCGATACCACCGACCCTACCCAGAAGGCCCAGAAACTGGCCAACTGGGTCTTCAAGACCCTGAAAAAATCGTATGCCGACAACGCTGACACCGCCTTAGAGATTCTCGACCGCAAGGCGGGCGATTGCACCGAACATACCTTGTTGTATGTCAGCTTGTGTCGTGCCGCAGGCCTGCCCGCCCGAGAAGTCGGCGGCCTGGCCTATGTCCGCGCTAGCAAACCGTTGCTCGGTTGGCATGCTTGGGCCGAAATCCACGATGGCCATCAATGGGTAAGTGTCGATCCGACCTGGGATCAGTACTTGGTTGATGGCACTCACCTCAAACTTTCCGAAGGCAGCCAAGACAGTGCCTGGACCAACATCGCCGGCAAGCTGAAAGTGAAAGTGCTGGATTTCAAACGCCGTAGCAAAGGCTAACGGATCGATCCACACCTGCCCGGCACAACATGCCTCGCGCCGCGCTTAATTGTCTCGGCTTGCTTCTCCGATGGCCGCTGTCGAGGCTGGAGCGGCCGAAAGAACTACTGACCATTGCTTTTCTTTGGAGTTGCACCATGCCTCCTTCTGCCGAACGTCTTGTTCGTGTCCTCTCCGCTCTGGGCTATCGCCCGCTCTCACGCCTGTGGGCCAAAATCGAAATTCTCCTGGGCCTGGCCGCGATCCTTGCCGGGCTGTGCCTCTGCTTGCCCGCGGCCAATCGCGAATCGCTAGACTTGCTGCCGATCCTGCTCGGGGCCGCTTTATTTCTACTCGGAGGCTATCTGACGCTGGCCGGACATCGCAGCCATCTTTATCAATCCAGTAACGAACGGCTTGTGCTGTTGATGGAAGAGATTCGGGCATTCCAGCAGAAAGATAAATTCTCATGAGTATTCTCGTTAACAAAGACACGCGAGTGATCGTGCAGGGGCTGGGTAAGGCCGGCCTCTTCCATGCCCAGCAGTGCCAAGCCTACGGCACGCAGATCGTCGGCGCGGTCAAGCCCGGCAAGGGCGGCACCTCGCAAGAGGGCTTCCCCCTGTTCAACACCGTCGCCGAAGCGGTCGCTCAAACTGGGGCCAACGCCTCGATGATCTTCGTGCCGCCTGCCGGGGCCGCTGACGCCATCCTGGAAGCGGCCGATGCAGGTATTGGCGTGATCTGCTGCATCACCGAGGGCATCCCCGTGCTGGATATGGCTCGCGTCATGCGCCTGATGGCCGGCAAACCGTCGCGGTTGATCGGCCCAAACTGTCCCGGAATCATTACGCCTGGCGAGTGCAAAATCGGCATCATGCCCGGGTACATCCACAAGCCCGGCACCATCGGCATTATCAGCCGTTCCGGCACCCTTACCTACGAGGCCGTTTGGCAATTGACCAACCTAGGGCTGGGTCAATCCACCTGCGTGGGCATCGGCGGTGACCCGATCATCGGCACCACTCAGATTGATTTGCTCAAACTCTTTGAAGCCGACCCCGGCACCGAGGCCATCTTGATGATCGGCGAGATCGGCGGCACAGCCGAGGAACGCGCCGCAGAGTTCATCAAGGCCAACGTCAAGAAGCCGGTAGCAGCGTTTATTGCCGGCCAGACCGCGCCCCCAGGCCGCCGCATGGGCCATGCCGGAGCGATCATCTCGGGGGGCAGTGGTAGCGCGGCAGACAAGATCAAAGCGCTTACCGATGCGGGCATTGTCGTGGCAGCCAGTCCGGCGGAGTTAGGGGTGAGCGTGCAACGAGCGATGGCCAGTCGACGCTAGTGCGTCGTTCACATCGAAGCATTTGGGACATAAAGGGGTCTAGGGTGACTTCTCCAAGTTGTTCTTCGGCTGGATCGACCGTTCCTGTCGGAATGGGCGCGATTCTGCACGAGCGCGGGGTCGCGTTTCGTGTCTGGGCCCCCAACGCCCAGAGTGTTTCGGTTATCGGCACGTTCAATGGCTGGAACCCCGATGCCCACCCCATGACCTCCGAAGGCAACGGTATGTGGTATGTTGACGTGCCCAACGCCCAGGTGGGCGATGAGTATCTGTATCGCCTCCTGACGCCGGCTGGAGAACTCAAGCGGATCGACCCATATGCTCGCGAGGTGACCAACAGCGTCGGCAACACCGTCATCCACGACCCCGTTTTCGATTGGGGTGAAGATACTTTTCAAATGCCGCCCTGGAACGAGTTGGTCCTCTACGAAATGCACATCGGCACCTTCAACGACCAGAACCCCGAGGAGGACAGCCCCGCCACCTTCTACGATGCCATGAAACGCTTCAGCCACCTCAAACGCCTGGGGGTCAATGCCATTCAGGTCATGCCGATCGCCGAGTTTGCCGGAGATCGTTCTTGGGGCTACAACCCCAGCCACATCTTCGCCGTGGAATCGACCTACGGCGGCCCCAAGGCGTTTAAGAAGTTCGTCCGCGAAGCCCACCAGGCCGGCTTTGCCGTCATTTTGGATGTGGTGTACAACCACTTCGGCCCGACCGATCTGGATCTATGGCGGTTTGATGGCTGGGGCGAAGGCGACTACGGCGGCATCTATTTCTACAACGATTGGCGGGCGGAAACCCCCTGGGGCCACACTCGGCCGGATTATGGCCGCGGCGAGGTACGTCAATTCATTCGTGACAATGCTATGATGTGGTTGGAAGAGTATCATGTCGATGGTTTACGTTTCGACATGACGCTCTACATCCGTAGTGTCCGGGCCGACGGCGAACCCAACTTGCCCGACGGCTGGAGCCTCATGCAATGGATCAACGGCGAGATTCGTCAAAAGTATCCGGAAAAGATCATCATCGCCGAGGATTTGCAAAATAACGAGGCACTGACCAACGTCGTGGAATTGGGCGGCGCGGGCTTCACCGCTCAATGGGATGCCATGTTTGTTCACCCCGTACGCGAGGCAGTCATCGTCGCGGACGATGCCCACCGTTCGATGAGCCGCATCGCAAACTCGATTCAGTTCCGCTACAACAACGACCCGTTTCGGCGTGTCATCTACAGCGAATCCCATGACGAGGTGGCCAACGGCAAGGCCCGCGTGCCTCAGGAGATCAACCCGCACGACCCCAAGGGCTATTTTGCTCAGAAGCGTAGCACCTTAGCTGCAGCCCTGGTAGCGACCGCCCCGGGCATTCCGATGCTGTTCCAGGGCCAAGAGTTTCTCGAAGGCGAATGGTTCCGCGACACCGTGCCGCTAGACTGGGACCAGCGTCAAGAGTATCGCGGCATTGTGCGGTTGTATCGTGACTTGATCGCGCTGCGCCGCAATCTCAAAGGAATGACGCGTGGGTTGTGTGGCCCCGGCCTGCATGTTTATCATGTTAACGAAGCGGAAAATGTGATTGCGTTCCATCGTTTCGACAAAGGTGGTCCCGGTGATGATGTAGTGGTGGTGCTGAACTTCGCCAACCTGCCACGCTCCAACTACCGTATTGGCTTGCCGGCGTCCGGCCAATGGAAGCTGCTGCTGAACTCTGATTGGACCGGCTATAGCGAGCAGTTCAACGGCATGCCCGGCGAAGACGGCCAAGCCGACGAACAGGGCTACGACGGCCTACCTGCCAGCGGGTGCATTCATATCGGCCCCTACACCTGTTTGATTTATGCACGGGTTTGAACAAGCGAGATGTTTGGTGCCAGCGGGATCGTCGAGCGATTCCCCAAGGTTGCAATGGTACGTCGTGAATGATGGCGTCATGGGGGGCGTCTCACGCGGCGAGATCCGGCTTACGCCCGATGGCTCCTTGTTCTTCTCAGGCGAACTTTCTCTGGCTTTTCAGGGCGGCTTCGCCTCCTTTCGGTCGCGGCCGACTCCGCTGCATCTACAACCCGGCGATGCCCTGTGTTTCTTCGTGCGGGGTGACGGCCGCACCTATTCCGTTAATCTGTACCCAGAACGCGGACCGATGGCCTTTTCCTTCCGGGCCAGCCTGCCCACAGTCGATGGCCACAGCTGCAAGATGGTTTTGCCCCTGACGGACTTTCGGGCTACCCAGTTTGGCCGCGAGGTGTCCGGTGTAGCTCTCGAACCGAGTCGCATCGTCGCCCTAGGGGTGATGTTGGCCGACAAGCAACCGGGGCCGTTTATGCTGGAAGTGCAACGAATCGAGGTGCTGAAGATGGGCGATCCCCCCCGCAGCAACTGACCGGCGAACGGCCAGGTGCAAAATGGAGAAAATTCTGCTTGGAAGCCGGTGCGTCATTCGTCAAGATAAAAGAATCTCGCCAACTGCCCCCCGGACGGCCTAGTATGATGAACATGAGATCCGCTTGCCTGCTCCTGATCGCTTCGAGTGTAAGTTTTGCTGCTGCGCCCCCCCAAACAGACAAGATGCCGATCACCAAATTGCGGCCGGCGGTGCTGGTACCGGAGCAATGCGTGTTGCACTATCCGGTGAGTACCACGTCGGAGAAGTGCCAGGCATACATTGATCAGGCGCTAGGCTATTATTATTCATATGTGTGGATGGAAGCAGCCCGCTCCTTTGAAACCGCCACGCGGTACGATCCGCAGTGTGGTTTTGCCTATTGGGGGTTGGCTCGCGCCCTGGAACGCTGGGGCCGTGGCAATGCCAACGACCAATACAAAAAAGCCTGGGAGTTGCGTACGGCTTCCCATCCCCGCGAGCAGATGCTCTTCAAAGCCTCGATGCAACTCAAGGGGCTGTTGCCCGGCGTCGGCGACGGGGAGAAACGCAAACAGGCGGCCATCGACACCATTGACCAGCTGATCGCGCAATACGATGACGATGAGGAGGCGTGGTACTTCCGCGCTCAGTTGGCCGGCGGCGAGGGGCTGTTTGGTGGCAAGGCTTCCAGCGTGCCGTTTTACAAAGCGCTGTTGCGTGTCAATGTCCTGCATCCTGGGGCCAATCACGAACTGTTACACTTTTACGAAAATTTCAAACGCCCAGCGCTCGGCTGGGTCTATGCCGAGAACTACATGAAGAGTTCACCCGGCCTGCCGCACGCCTTCCATATGCAAGCGCATCTGGCCACTCGACTAGGCCGTTGGAAGCTCACCAGCGACCGCTCGGCTCGGGCCATCGAATTGCAACGTGCCTATCACCGTCGCGAGAACGTCAAACCCAGCGAAGATTGGCAATATTCGCACCATCTGGAAACCCTGCTCATTTCTCTCGTCCACGATGGCCGTTTTGCTGAGGCCCGCGCGATCAAGAAAGAATGCCAGGACGCCGGCTTCCAGCTGCGCGAGCCCTTCGTCCGGTTGCATCTGGCCGAACGCGACTATACCGCCGCCCACGTCGAGATCGAGCAAATCGCCCTGGGGGGCAAAAGAGGTAAACGAACCCCCAACAGCCGCGGCGATAAAGCGACGGCCGCTTATTACTGGGCCCTGTTACACTTGAAGCAGCAGGATCCCCTCCGAGCCAAGCCACATCTAGAGGTGTTGCAGCAAGTAAACCGTGAGGCCAAAAATGACAAACGCTTGCTCAATCGTCTCCAAGAGATCCAAGGCTGGTATCTGTGTCTGACCGGTGAAGGCAACGCCGGCTTGAAACTGCTGTCTAAGCTCATCGAACGTACTAAGGACGACTACAGTCACCATGCCTGGGGCAACGGCGCGATCTATATGGAAACTTGGGGCATCGCCGCTTTGGCTGTCAACCGACTCGAGATAGCCGAGGAAGCGTTCCTAGAGGCGTTAGCCCACGATCCAGGTAGCGTGCGAGCCGCTCTGGGGATGCAACTCGTTTGCGAACGCCAAAACCGTACCGAGGAAGTCGAACGCTTTGCCGCTCTGGCTCAACGCTGCTGGTCGCGGGCCGATCCCGGCCACTTGGAACTAGAGCGGGCCGCACTGCGTGGCGACAAAGTAGGGGGTTCCGAACCGATGGGCAAGCACATGTCGCGATGATAACGCGGAAGCTGCTCATCCAGAAAACAGGCCGCTCCATCCGGGCAGAGGACTCAGGAGCGGGGGCAGGGGGCGTACTCAATTGTTCGCGAACCCCCCACCGATTGTAAGTCGCAGTCTGAAAGCTGGGCTATTTCCTACTCGACGCTCAGCAGCGCAGATCGTTAATCATGCCAGGTTTGAGAAGTTCACCGAAGCGTGCGCAGCGAGGGATCAAAGG
>JBDNDE010000170.1:0-10276 GCA_046719305.1 Gemmataceae bacterium
GCTTTTTGCCAGGCACGCTGCTCACTTGGCCAGCAAGATTCTCATCCCGATCGATTGTGGATTTTTCTTAGTTTTGTGTTGCATCCAGCAATACAGCTAGTCACACGCCGTGGAGTGCAACGCGCCATGAATGTAGCTGAGCGTGCCTGCAAAGATGCCAACCGAGGACAACGCCGAGGGACGCTCATTAATTGTCGCGGTGGTGCAGGGGAGTCCCCAACTGACGACTCGACCGTCCGACACGCTGCCCCTGCTCCGCTGAGACGCTGGCTCTAAGTCGCTGAGACGCTGGTTTTGCTTAGCAAGGAGGCGGTTCTTAGCTTGACAGCCAGCTTTGGCTCCGGCTTACGTTGTGCCCCAGGCTTGCTCGAAAAAGCGTATCCAGTTGCCATACAGGATGCCCCGAACCTCTTCGTCCGGGTAGCCTCGTTGGCTGAGTATCTCGCCGACCCGTTGCAAATCGGCAATAGTGTCCAAGTCGTGCGGCGATTGCTCCCGGCCGAAGCCGCCGTCCAAATCACTGCCGAGCCCAACATGGCGGGCATTGCCGGCCAATTGGCAAATGTGGTCGATATGATCGACAACGGTGGCGATAGTGACGCCGGCGCTGTGCGGTTGCGTGACACCGCGTTGCCAATTAGGGTAAAGCATCCAGGCATCGAAGGCAGCTCCAATGACCGCTCCGCGTGAAATCAGCGTGCGAATCTGCGGATCGCTCAATTGCCGTTGATCAGGGACCAAGGCACGGCAATTGTGGTGGCTGGCCAGTACGGGTCCATCCCAGAGATCCATCGCCTCATCAAAACATTGGTCGCTTAAGTGCGTGACATCCAAGATCATGCCCACCCGTCGCATCTCGCGAAGTAAGGCCGGCCCTTGTGGGAAAAGGCCCCCCTCGGTGCCCGTGCCGTGTGCATAGGGCGAAACGCCGTAGTGGGCCGGGCCGATGATGCGTAACCCCCAATCCCACCACTGGTGTACCTGCTCAGGAGACAAAATTGGATCGGCCCCTTCCATCGACAGGATGAACCCTAGTGGCACCGCGCCGTTCGATCCGCTCACGCTAGCCAGCCACTCGGCAACGTGGTTCCGTAGGCTAGTTGCATCCGTGATCCAGCGAAGATAGCCCTGCTCGCTCAGCAGCCGATAGTAGGCCAATTGCCCCATGGTGGCGGCATAAGCGGCATCCATGTTGTCGTAGCGCTGAAAAGCGGGCATCAATCCGGGACGATGTAGCCGGGCTAGCAGTGTGGCGATGAACAGGCCGACTTTACCTTCACGTAGAGCCGGGAAACTGACGGTGCCCTGGCCGCGACTTTTGCCCGGCTGGTCGGCTTCACGCCGGCGGATCTCTGCCACGGGCAGTTTCAAATCGCGATTCCAGTCGATGGCATTCCAGGCCAAATCTAAATGAGCATCGAAGATCAGCGGGGTCGGCATGATGGCACCTACGGTTGACAAGGAAGTTTGTTCTAGTCGTTGAGGTAGGCAAAGCAAGTGGCTCCCCACTCATTATGCTTCCCTGTCCATTTCTCTCCCCTGCCGATATCCTGAACCTACAATAGTTCAAACTCAGAGATCCCGGATCGTCGCTCCCTGGCTCTCGCATCTTCGCCAGGAGACTCTTGCTCATGGTCGATCCCAACTTACGCCCGGAAACGCCGGAGTTGCTTCTGAGCATCTACCGACTGTTCCGAGACTATTTCGACCAAGCGGAGAAGAAACGCCGCTGGTCGCTTCGCGAGGACATCCCCTGGGACCAGTGCAACCCAGCAATTAGTGAGGCGGTGGCCGATCTAGTCGAGACGTTTTGTGCCGTGGAGATGTTTCTGCCGGACTATTTAGCCAAGACGATCCCCGGGGTGCGGCAGATCCGGGGGCGGGCCTGGTTCTTCGCCAACTGGGGCTACGAAGAATCCAAGCACTCCATGGCACTGGAGGATTGGTTAGCCCGCAGCGGCAAGCGCAGTGAGGAACAGTTGGCGGACCTTCATTCGGAGGTAGTAAGGCAGGAATGGCAATTGCCCTACGATAATACGCGTTACATGGTCTGCTACACATTGATCCAGGAGTTAGCAACCTGGTTGCACTATGTCCGCCTGAGGAAGATCGTACACAACCAGGGGGGATGCCCGGCATTGGAACGGGTGCTGACGCTGGTGAGTGTTGATGAGCGGGCACACTTCGAGTTTTTCCGCAAACTGGCCTTGTTGTATCTGGAACATGATCGCGAGGGCACGCTGTTCACGCTCCGCGAGGTGGTCAACCAGTTTCAGATGCCTGCGGTCCACTTGCTCACGGACTCCAAACGCCGCATCCAAGCCGTCCGCGATCTGAATATCTTTGACGAACACGTCTATCTTGAACATGTCGTGCAGCCGATGTTGGATCGGCTGGGTCTCACGCGGGCCGACCTACGCCGCAAGGCACGGCGGTCTTTTTCCCCCAACGGCCTTAGCAACTAAACGCCGACCATGTCGCCACGTCGTGTCGTCGTCACCGGTCTTGGTCCGATCAGCCCCATCGGCCTGGGGTTCGCGGCATTTCGCACGGCTCTGCTATCCGAACGCAGCGGGGTGCATCTGTTGCAACTGTTCGATGCTACGGCCTTGCCGGTACGATTCGGCGGCGAGATCGAGGAATTCGACGCACGCGATTTTCTTGACAAAAAAGACCGCAAACAACTCAAACTGATGGTTCGCACCATTCAGTTGGCCGTGGCAGCGGCTCGGCTGGCGCGGGAGGACGCCCGGTTGGGCAGCGAGGCGATCGACCCGGAGCGTTTGGGAATCGTCCTGGGCACCGGCATCATCCCGGGCGATCTGAATGATTTGGGACCAGCCGCTTTTGCCAGCTACACCCCCTGGGGCATTGACCTGAGGTTATGGGGAACCGTCGGCATCGACCAGATCCCGCCTATGTGGATGCTCAATCATGTGCCTAATATGCCAGCATGCCATGTTGCCATCCTTCACAATGCTCGGGGACCGAACAACACCATTGTCCAACACGATGCTGCTTCCTTGATGGCTCTCATCGAGGCGACGCGGTATATCCAGCGCGATGCTGCCGATGTCGTCTTCGCGGGCGGCACCGACACCCGCACCAATCAAACCTCTATTGTTCGAGCGCTACTTTTTAGCCGTTTGTCGCGCCGCAACGACGAGCCAGAAACCGCCTGTCGGCCGTTTGGCAAAGATCGCGATGGCCAGGTGCTGGGTGAGGGGGCAGGTGTGGTAGTGTTGGAAGAACGTCAGCACGCCCTACGACGCGGGGCACGCATCTACGCCGAAATCGTCGGTTACGGTTGGGGCTTCGATCATGGCCTGAACGACGGCCTACGCCGAGCCATGGCGACAGCCCTCCGTCGAGCGGGCATCCGCCCGACGGAGTTAGATCACGTAAACGCGGCAGCCAACGGCAGCCTGGAGGATGCCAGCGAGGCAGCCGTGCTAGGCGAACTGGGCGGGGAGTTGCCCGTGCTGGCCCCCAAGGCGGCTTTGGGCAACCTGGGCAACGCCGGCAGTGTGGTGGAATGGTTGGCCAGCCTGAGTGAACCGGGCGACCGGCGAGTGCCGGCTTCGTTGCAGGCGCGGTTTACAGATGCCGCGTTCGGGGTCAACGTCATCCAGGAAATGTATTTACGCAACAAGCCATACGGAATGAAGATCGCGCAAACCGACCGAGGACAGGCGGCTGCGCTGGTGTTTCGCTGGGAGGACTGAACGGTGCGTCGGGTGGTCATTACAGGCATGGGGGTCATCACACCACTGGGCGACCGCTTGGAACAGTTGTTTGAGGCCGTCCTGCGAGGCGAAAGCGGCGTGCGTAGCATCAGCCGCTTCGATGCCCGCAGCTTTCCCACCACCTTTGCCGCTGAGGTCCGCGATTTCTCGCTGGAACGCTATATTGGCGATTCGTCGGCCTGGCGTGATGCAGGCGAGGCTTCTCAGTTCGCGGCAGCGGCTGGTATCTTGGCGTTGCACGATGCCGGACTAGCGGGGCCGTTCGTTTCGCGCGACCACTTGGGGCTGTATCTGGGGTCTGGAGAGGGTAAACAAGACTTTCAAGCGCTCTTGAGCATCTGTGCCCGCAGTTTTCAACCTCAAATTGGACGCCTGGAGGACCGCGATTTTAGTCGTGAAGCCTTGGCTCGTTATCACCCCGGCCGCGAATACGAACAAGAGTTGCACACGGCCTCTGGGCGGCTGGCCAGTTTGTTGCAATTGGGCGGGCCGAATCTGGCCTGTTTGACCGCCTGTGCCGCGGGGACCCAGGCTATCGGAGAGGCGTTTGAGATGATCCGCAGCGGCGAGAGCGACGGCATGCTCGCAGGGGGATCGCATAGTATGATTTATCCCTTAGGTGTGACCGGGTTTAATAAACTCGGCGCGCTCTCCACACGCAACGATGACCCGCAACGGGCCAGTCGCCCCTTTGATCTCACTCGCGATGGCTTCGTCTTGGGCGAAGGAGCCGGGATGCTCGTGCTGGAAGAACTCGACCATGCCCGACGGCGCAATGCTCGGCTTTATGCTGAAGTGTGTGGTTTCGGCCTGAGTTGCGATGCCTATCGCGTCACCGACTGCCACCCCGAGGGCCGTGGGGCTGCTGCCTGCATGCGGGCCGCCCTGAAACAAGCCCGTCTGAATCCCGAGCAGATCGACTACATCAACGCACACGGCACCAGCACCCGTAATAATGACGCCGCCGAAACCGCTGCCATTAAATCAGCTTTCGGGGACCATGCCCGACGAGTGGCTATCTCCTCCACCAAGGGGGTCATGGGCCATCTCATCGCTGCTGCCGGGGCAGTGGAATTGATCCTGTGCGTGCTAGCGATCCGTCAAGGAGTGGCCCCGCCGACGGCCAATTATGAATATCCCGATCCAGCTTGCGACCTGGACTACATCCCCAACGTAGCTCGCGAGATGCCCATTCGCTACGCCCTGAGCAACAGCTTCGGCTTCGGTGGACAAAATGCCTCGCTAGTCGTGAGTCGCATTTAATCCCCGAGTGTAGCTGCTATCATAGTTGAATGTTGAATTGGGTTTTCAGACTTGATCTGCTTTTCGGGGGTAATCCAGTGGTCAACCGTCGTGAATTTCTCGTTTGGACTCCCACTGTGTTGGCTGCTCTGGGGGCTGCCCCGCCGCCTCCCCGTGAGCCTTTTCTCAGCGACAACTACGCTCCGGTTCGCGAAGAGATAACCGCGGCCGATCTAAAGGTTATCGGCCGATTGCCCGCGGATCTCGAAGGGATGGTGATCCGCAACGGTCCCAATCCGCAATTCGACCCGCCCGGTGCTTATCACTGGTTTGATGGCGATGGCATGCTCCACGGTGTACGTTTCCAGGACGGCAAAGCCAGCTACCGCAACCGCTACGTCCAAACTGAGGGCTTTCTAGAAGAAAAAGCGGCCGGCAAAGCCATCTACGGGGGACTGATGGGGTTGCCGGATTGGACCAAAGTGGCTGCCGGCAAAGAGGGGTTCAAGAACACAGCCAACACGGCGTTGGTTTGGCATAACGGTAAACTGTTGGCCCTATGGGAAGGGGGTGCCCCGCATGAGGTGAAGGTACCCTCGTTGGACACTGTGGGCCGCTACACCTTCGGCGGCAAGCTCAAGCACGCCTGCACTGCTCATCCCAAAGTCGATCCGCACAGCGGCGAGATGTTTTTCTTCGGGTATCAACCCGTGAAGCCCTACATCCAGTATTCGGTGGTTGATGCCAAAGGAATCATCACCCATACGACGCCTATAGATATCCCCCGGCCGGTGATGATGCATGATTTCGCGATCACGGCTCGCTACGCGGTGTTTATGGATCTGCCGATGACGTTCTCGTTTGGGGCCATGTTCAAAGGCGGCGGGCCGTTCCGCTTCGAGCCGAAACTCGGGGCCCGCTTTGGGATCCTGCCGCGCCAGGCTAAAGGTACGGAAATCCGCTGGTTCCAGGCCGAGCCATGCTATGTTTTCCATACCTTCACGGCCTATGAGCAGGGCGATGAGGTGGTGCTGCTGGGCTGCCGGGCTAGTGACTTCCCGACCCAGATCACCCCGCCCAATCGAATGAGCGAAGCGGAGTTGGCCAAGTCGGCCCGGCCATACCGCTGGCGATTCAATCTCAAGACGGGCAAGGTAGACGAGGGCAGCATCGATGATAGTGCGGCTGACTTTCCCCGGATCAATGAAACACGCATGGGACAGCCCGTCCGCTATGGTTACACGATGAAGCTTAAGATGGATGCGTTGTACAAGTACGACTTCATCACCGGGAAGCGAACGGAGCATGCCTTTGGTGCAGGTCGCCTCGGCGGTGAACCGATCTTTATTCCGCGCCCCGGTGCTAAGGCCGAGGATGACGGCTGGCTGGCTTGTTTTGTCCATGATCATCGAGACAACCGTAGCGAGTTGCTCCTGCTGGAGGCTCGCGATCTGACGGCCAAGCCGGTGGCGCGGGTCTTGCTGCCCGGTCGAGTACCGTTTGGTTTTCACGGTACTTGGATCGATGGCACGCAGCTGAGGTCGGCATGAGTTTTGAAGTCCGGGCACCGTTGCTGCTGTCGATCGGTGCAGCCGTTCTCACCTGTGGACTAAAAACCACTGCCTGGGCCTTGACCGGCTCGGTCGGCTTGCTCTCTGATGCCCTGGAATCACTCATCAACCTCACTGCGGCCGCCATGGCCTATTTGGCCTTATGGTATGCGTCGCGCCCAGTGGACGCCACACACACTTATGGCCATGAGAAAGTCGAGTTTTTCTCCAGCGGTCTGGAGGGCGGGCTAATTCTGGTGGCTGCCCTGGGCATCGCCTGGCAGGCCATCGAACGCTTGCTGTTTCCTCGGGAGTTAACTACTCTAGGACTAGGATTAACGCTTTCTTTGGTTGCAGCCGTTGTAAATGGAATCGTCGCGGTGATTTTGTTGCGGGCCGCGCGGAAACACCGCTCGATCGTCTTGGAGGCGGACGGCAAACATTTGCTAACGGATGTCTGGACCTCGATTGCTGTACTCATCGGGCTAGGGCTGGTGTGGGCGACCGGTGCCTTGTGGCTGGACCCTATCGTCGCTTTGTTGGTGGCGGCAAACATTCTCTGGACCGGGGGCGAATTGATGTGGCGGTCGTTTGAGGGGCTAATGGACCGGTCTTTGCCGCCGGAGGAATTGGACCAGTTGCGCCAGGCCATCCGTTCCTGCCTCGGCCCAAATATGGAATTCCACGCCTTGCGCACCCGAAAAGCCGGCAGCCGTCGCTTTGTCGATTTTCACTTGTTGGTTCCGGGCAGCATGACGGTATTGGAATCGCATGCCGTTGCCGATCGCATCGAGGACGCCATCATGGCCACGCTTGAAAATATCGAGATAACTGTTCACGTTGAACCGATCGAGAGCCTTCGCGCCTGGACCGATAGCGTTCTTGTACCCCTCGAACAGGCAGAACGCCTTCGTCGCGGCGAAGAACCCATGCAGGGCCGACCCGATCCCTCTCCGCCGGAGACTGTCCCATGATCGACTGGTTCATGAAACTATTTGATGACGCAGGGTTTATCCCTCGGCGAAACTGTGGTCGTCTAATCGAAGAGCCGACTCTGGTTGAAACCCTCCGCTACGCCGATCTTGCCATCTGGTTAGCTTATCTAGCGATCCCAGCCATTCTCTTGGTGTTTGTCTATCGCAAACGCACGGTGCCGTTTCAGCCGATCTTTTTGCTCTTTGGGGCGTTCATCATTAGTTGTGGGTTTACCCATTTTGTCGATGCACTGTTGATCGAAACACCGATGTATCGGCTTTCCGCGGCAGTGAAAGTGCTAACGGCGGCAGTATCCTGGCTGACAGTGGTGGCATTGATTCCGACAGTACCCAAGGCGTTGTCCTTGCGAACGCCCCAGGAACTAGAGGGTGAGATTGCCCAACGCATCGAGGCCCAACGCCAACTGGAACAGGCCCGCGACGAACTGGAGCTTCGCGTACGTGAACGCACCGCCGAGTTGGAACGCGAAGTCGCCGAACGCCGACGTGTTCAAGAAGAACGCGAGCAATTGTTGGAGCGGGAAATGGCCGCCCGCGCCGAGGCGGTGTTTGCCAACCGGACCAAGGATGAGTTTTTGGCCACGCTGTCGCACGAGTTGCGTACCCCGCTCAATGCGATGCTGGGCTGGGTGCAACTGATGCGAACAGGTCGGTTGGACCCAGCCATGATGCAACGCGGTCTGGAAGTGCTGGAAAACAACACACGCATGCAGGCACAGTTGATTGATGATCTACTTGATGTATCGCGGATCATCTCCGGTAAGATGGTCATGGAACGTCGATCGATGCTTCTTCAGGAAGCGATCCAGGGAGCCTTGGACAGCGTTCGTCTGAGTGCCGAGGCCAAGGGAGTACGACTGGTTCAGGAAGGCGAAGCAAAGTTTGCCATTTTAGGCGATCCCACGCGGGTGCAACAAATCCTGTGGAATCTGCTGTCCAACGCCGTGAAATTCACTCCACGCGGCGGTAGCGTGACTCTGCGTACATATGTTGAAGCTCATCAAGTGGTTCTCGAGGTACGCGACACCGGGGAGGGCATCCCGCCCGAGGTCTTGCCCCATATCTTCGAGCGCTTCCGCCAAGCCGATAGCAGCATCACCCGCAAACATGGCGGGCTAGGGCTAGGACTGGCGATCGTGAAGCATCTCGTCGAGTTGCACGGGGGGCAAATCTCTGCCCACAGCGATGGTCCAGGCCTGGGAGCCGTCTTCACCCTACGTTTGCCGATGCATCAGGCTAGCCCGATCGCCCTGGATAAACAACGGCCACAGCTTGAGGATATCAAGGGGCTGCGGATTCTGGTGGTCGAGGATTCGCCGGACACCCTGGAACTGTTGGAACTGATCCTTAGTGAACACGGGGCCCAGGTTCTCAGCTGTCGGATGGCACAGGAAGCGTTACGCCTGCTTCCCGGATTCCGTCCCGATCTGATGATCAGTGATATTGGCATGCCGGAGATGGATGGCTACTCGCTGATCCAAGCGGTCCGTCAGCTTCCCTCCGATCAAGGCGGAACTATCCCCGCTATCGCACTGACCGCGTTGGCTCGGCCGGAAGATCGCAAAGCCGTCCTCGCTGCGGGCTATCAAATGCATCTGTCCAAGCCGATTCTGCCGCAGGAGTTGTTGGAAACCGTGCGAAAAGTAGCTGGCTGGACTACCTCAACGTTGCCGTGATCTCTCGGACACTACTAGCTCCCAGCGAAGCAACCGCCCCTGGTAATTGCTCCAAAATCCGCAAGCTGGCGGTCGGATCATAAAAGTTGACCGTCCCTAGCTGCACCGCGCTAGCTCCGACCACCAGAAACTCCATCACATCATCCAGGCTGGCAATGCCGCCAACTCCCAGGATCGGAATCCGTACATGCTGGGCCACCAGCCAGACTAACCGCAAGGCCAATGGTTTAATGGCTGGGCCACTCAGGCCGCCAGTGCGATTGCCCAAGATCGCCCGTCGGCGTCGCCAATCGACCGCCATGCCGACATAAGTGTTGATCAGGGTCACGGCGTCGGCTCCACCATCGGCAGCAGCCTGGGCAATTGGCACAATGTCGGTGACGTTGGGGGTTAGCTTGGCCAAAATCGGCTGGGGACATGCCTCTCGCACCCGCTGGACCACGCGTCGCGTGACCTCCGGCTGAGTGGCAAAATCGACTCCGCCCGAGACGTTGGGACACGACAGATTCAACTCGATCGCCGCGATCCCCGTCTCTGGGGCCAGCATCGACGCCATCTCGGGAAATTCGTCCTCGGTCTTGCCCGCGATGTTGGCTACGATCGCCGTACCGAGGGTTCGTAGATACGGCAGATGATGCGTGAGAAAGTGGTCGATGCCGTCGTTGTCCAGACCGATGGCATTGAGCATGCCCGAGGCGGTTTCGATAGTACGCGGTGGCGGATTACCCAGACGAGGCAGTCGCGTGACCGTCTTGGGCACAATCCCACCCAGTCGCGATAGATCGAGCAGGGGGGCCATCTCACGGGCATAACCAAAGGTGCCCGAGGCGACGAGGATCGGGTTGGCCAAGGTGAGGCGACCGAGTTGGACGCACAGATCGATACTTTCCATGTAAGCCATTCTAGGGCTTGCAATCCCGGTTGTCTGTGATATAGACCGTTGACCGCGAAACAGGAGAGAAACCATGCGTAGCACTCTGGCCGTCCTAGGGCTGGTTTTAGGAACAAGTGCCGCCTGGGCCGGCGGACCAGAGACACTGGCGTATTGGGCCAAAGTCAACGAGATG
>JBDNDE010000171.1:0-10223 GCA_046719305.1 Gemmataceae bacterium
CGTTGACCTTGCGGAAACGGGTTAGCAAACGCCCTTGCTCCACTAGCCCCCCCACGGCTCGGCCATCCACCACTTGTTTGTAATCGCCTGGTTCGCGTGTCAGTACTTCTAAGGAGACTCTTCTGGAACTGCCGGCTTCGAGCGTACCCAAATCCCAACGCAGTGTGTTGCCATCGAGTCGGCCCAAGGCGGCGCTGACCAACTCAATCTCACGAGGTAGTTCGTGGGACAGGCTTACCTTGCGTAACGCTGTGCTACCGTGGTTGTGAACGGTGATGTCGTAGCGGGTCGGTCGGTTGACAATCGCCTGACAGGGGCCAGTGACAACCAGTGCCAGGGGCGATTGACCTACTGTCAATAACGCGGTACGTTCCGTCGAGGAGCCATCGGACTTCAACACAGTGCGGAGTTTGAACTCACCTTGTTGCTTAGCAAACGCCTCGTAGCGGATGGTTTTGCGTTCTCCTGGGGCCAAGTCGCCTAGTTTCCACACATAGGGCGGCTTGCCGTTGATGGCCGGCACGCTGTTGGCATAGTCGATGGCATCGGGCAACACTTCTTCAACCGTTACATTCTTGGCAGTTGCTCGGCCGTTATTGCTCACCTCCAAAGTAAAGGAGACGACCTCGGCAAAGCGAACGAAAGCTGGTCCGATGCGTCGGACATCCAGCCCCGCCCGGGCGATCTTCGAGCGCACACATTGGCCATGCTCAAACTGCACGCGGGCACACACTTCGACTTCGTCGTTATTGGTCGGTTTGAGCAAAAGCGTCACCTCGCGTTTCTGGCCGGCTTCTAGGGTGCCGAATTTCCACGCTAGTTGGGGAGGCTCGGTCTGAGCGGGTGGCGTCGCCTTGTTCAGGGTGGCGTTGGCTGGTAACGCCACTTTTAGCAAGACATGATGAGCCGCGGCACGGGAGGTGTTTTCGACGCTGATGCGGTAACTGGCTGGGCTATCGGCGCGGAGTTCGGCTGGGGCACGCACCCGCACCATTACAACCGGGGGGGGCGGATCGCTCACGGCGGGAAACTGAGCCGGGGCCAACCAACTCAGCAGCACCATAGCGAGCAGGCCCGCAAGCACCATTTGTAACCAACCCAGGCGCATGCTTTCCCCCGAAATGGACCTGTAGGAGCTATTCTGGAACTAATCAGCCACCAGGGGCTATTATGGCAACTGGTGTGAAAATGTCCTAAGTTGAGCCGGCCTCTTGTCGAAGTTGCGGCCAGGTGGGACAATGAGGTTGGGAACGTTTCCCAAATAACCCTACTCGGAGTCTACCTCATGACTCGTCTACGTCAGGGTGTCGCCCTGTTCCAACTGTTAGTGATTGTCGCTTTGATCCTGATCCTGATCGGCTTGCTCTTGCCGGCTGTGCAGAAAGTCCGCATGGCTGCGGCCCGCATGCAGAGTGTGAACAACCTGAAACAACTGGGCCTTGCGGCTCATAACTATGAGTCGACCTGCAATTGTTTGCCGCCTGGGAGTGATGGCAACGGCTTGTCCGTTCTGACGCAGCTGTTGCCTTACATCGATCAAGAAAAACTCTTTCGCCTTCTGGATCGAACGAAAGGACCGTTGGACAAGGAAAACAAGAAGGTCCGCGAGGTGATCATCAAGGTATTTGTCAGCCCGTTAGATGCGCCGGCAGCGAAAGCTCCCGATGCCGAGCCAGACGCCGAGGGATTTTTTGGCACCAACTATTTCGGTAACGCAGGCACGAACTATGCTCTCAAGGACAACAACGGCGTGTTGTTTGACCAGTCGCGGGTACAGCTGCTAGCGATCACCGACGGTACGAGCAACACCCTAATGTTCATCGAGGGGTTGCAAGGCGATGGTGGGAGCAAGGCCGTCAGCGTCGCGCGGCAGCATGTGCGGTTGACGACCAAGGAGTTAGCCGGGCTGAAAGAGGAGTCTGGCTCCAAGGAGTGGAAAGACGGCGAGAAGATCGCCGGCGACCGAGGGCAGTATTGGATCAGCGGCAAGTTTTTGCATACGTTGCAGACGGTGACGCGGAGCCTGAACGACAAAAACCCCGATGTGGATTGCGGCGGCAAGGGCGGTCTATCGGCTCCGCGCGGCCTGATCGGCGGCGTGAACGTCGGCCTGTGCGATGGCTCGGTGCGTTTTATCAACGAGAAGGTCTCGTTCAAAACCTGGCAGGCAGCAGCCACCCGGCAAGGTGGTGAGATCCTCGGCGGAGATTGGTGATCGAGGAAAGATCGGTGATTGTTCCCCATCGACAGGCTGCCCCAATAGATATCAATAGATAAAGAACATTAGCATAAGCAATATTGGTAACGAATCCATGGAGCAGCAGACCCGTCGAGCGTGGCTTGCACAAGCGGCCTTGCTAGGCGGGGGGACGCTTTTGTCTCCCCGGCTAGCCTGGTGTGAGGACAAGACCGACCCCCGGATCGTGCGTGGGACCGACCCGCTCAATCTGGAATTTCCCTTTGCCTCGCTCAAGGAGTTTCTCACCCCCACCGCGTTGCACTATGTTCGCAACCATTATCCCGTGCCCAAGCTCGACCCAGCCACCTTCACCTTGCAGGTGCTGGGAGCCGTCGAGAAAAAACTTTCGCTTTCGCTAACCGATCTGCAAAAGAAATTCAAGCCACACACGCTGCCTGTAACGCTCGAATGTGCGGGCAATGGCCGGTCGTTCCTACCGGTCAAGGTCAAAGGGGTGCAATGGGCGCAGGGAGCGGTCAGCACTGCCGAGTGGACCGGGGTACGGCTTTCGGACCTGTTGAAGGCCGTCGGCGTGCTACGCGGAGCAGTCGAGGTGATCCTGGAAGGAGCCGACAAGGGCGACCCGCGTAAGGAGATTCAGCCGCCCCTACCCGTGAGCTATGCCCGCAGTGTTAGCCTGGACAAGGCTCAATCCGGCGACGTGTTACTGGCCTACGCCATGAACGGCCAGGAATTGCCGCCCAATCACGGCTATCCCCTGCGGGCCATTGTCCCTGGGTGGTACGGCTGTGCCTCGGTGAAATGGTTGACGCGGCTGATCGTGACCCGTCAGCCGTTTGCCGGCTTCGACCAAACAATTGATTACTCGTACTGGGCCACCGGGGAGGATGGCCTGCCCCGGCTGACACCGCTCACACAGATGCAACCCAAGGCACAGATCGCTACCCCCGTAGCCGGGGCCACTTTGGCCGTCGGTAAACCAACGCGGCTGTTTGGGGCAGCTTGGGCCGGAGAACAGAAGCTGGCCACAGTTGAAGTCAGCACCGATGGCGGCAAGAGGTGGTCCAAGGTGCGGTTGCTCGATAAGGCATTACCGTACTGTTGGCAACGCTGGGAGACGACCTGGACGCCCCCCGCAGTCGGCAAGTATGTGCTGATGGCTCGGGCCACGGATACCGCAGGACGCTCCCAGCCGACCTCACATGACCGTAGCCGAATGACCTATATGATCAACTTTGTGCAATCGACTCCGGTGACAGTGGTTTGAGCCTCGCATAGGCCGATTCCACATACTGGCGTAGCAGAGCAAACGCCTCGCGTTCTTGCTCACCGGCTGTCTTGTCGATCAGCACCGCTAGCCGCTCGAACTCGGAGTACACCTGTTCCGCAGGAAGCAATTGGGTTCGCGTTGCCAGGATGGCTGCCTCGACCACGGCATGCTTGGCGCGATTGAAGCCAAAGAAATCGCGTTGCCGATGTACCACCCGCACGACAGCCGGCAGCTGCAGCCGCTCTTGCATCCAGTCGCACTGGGACTGTATGAGCGAAAACTCATAGGCCCGGCAGGTGTCGGCGAGTCGTCGGCCTTGCACGGCCAGAGTCGGTAACGTCGGTGGAGAGACTCTGCCGATAGCTGCCTGGGCCAATAAGAGAACATCGTCAGTGACGTGGAAGACTCCTTCGGGATGGTGCCGGAGGTTAGCTGCCGTTCGGGAACTGGCAAACGGTTTGAGAACCAAAACGCTGCCGACCTCCAGGCTGTAGGGCGCGAACAAGCGGGGTCCCATCGGCGCGACATTCAGTTCGCCCGTGGGGTCCAGTGTGGTCACAACTCCTTCAAGAATCACGAGCCGCTCGGTCCACGCAGAATTTGCCACACCGCCAGCACGACCATCAGGACGGCCACGATAAGGATGTACAAGAAGATCCGCAGCAGCCATTGCAGCACGCTGACCCAGATGCCCTTGCGAAGATTAATGGCGAACAGCGACGGATACAACAACCCAGGTGCAACCAAGGCGATCAGTTGACTGATAGCAAGAGCAGCGACCGCTTTGCCGCGATGGTCGAGCGCCAGAGGATTGAAGAGTACCCCGAAGCTGTAAGCCACGCCGACGGAGAGGGCGAAACAGGACAAAAAGACCCCAAGGGAGATCGCGGCGAGCTTCAGGAGTCCGGTTTCCGGGGCTTCCATCAAACCGGTGGCGGCCCACAGTAAGGCGATTTCCAGGATCCAGCCGACCCCAACAAGGATTGCGAGTTCCACCGGCCCCAAACCGAAGATCATATCGGCCTCCTCCGCCCGAAGTTCCAACTCATATCGAAGTACAATAGCAAGCCTGCGTCCCCTGCCAAGAGAGGCAAGATGCAAAAGGGACGACTAGCGAGGGCGAGGCTAACGTCTGAAGGCAATCCCCGAGAAAGAGCAACTCCGTCAGGCCGACAGGAATTCGCTTGACAGCCCGCCTGCTGCGACTTATATGCCCGTCCTCTCACGCGACACCGAGCCAACCGCTGTGGCCCCCTGGGGAGGGTGTCCCAGCCACCCAGCCAATTCCCGCACCTGAGCGACTGTTTTCGTCAGGAAAAGGGGATTCTCTGGATTGTTTGGCTCGTGCCGGGAGTGCCACAAGGACGATATAGGCGTTAGCCAGGATGGCAACAGGTGGCTGGGGGCGGACGACACTACCTAACCGAGGTGTACAGAGATGGGACGGGGGATGTTCCGACTCCATCGGGAGGTCGTTGTTCGACGCTACCGCTTGCACGGCACACGCCAGGCAGGAGGGGGAAATGGCGGCACAGACCGATATTGATATTGCTCAAGTTTGGCGGGACTATGTACGAGAACGCGAAATCGACAAGGATTCCGACGCCGCCAAAGCGCTGCGTAATGTTCTGGTCGAACGCTACGTCTCCCTGGTCAAGTACAATGCCGAACGGATCTGGGCACGCCTGCCCGATGGCGTCGATCTCGACGACCTCACCAGCGCTGGTGTCTTCGGCCTTATGGACGCCATCGAACACTTCGACCTGACCCGTGGCGTGAAATTCGAGACTTATTGTGTACCTCGCATCCGCGGGGCCATGCTCGACGAGCTACGCACCATGGACTGGGTGCCTCGCCTGGTGCGAAGCAAGGCCAGCAAAATGGAAGAAACCCGCAAATCGCTCGAAGCCGCCCTCGGCCGACCGCCTCGTCCCGACGAGATGGCCGAGAAGCTGGGTATTAGCGTCGAGGAGTTCTATCGGTTGCAGGGCGAATCGACCGCGGTCAGCCAAGTGAGCCTGAACAAAAAATGGTATGAAACCGACAGTTACAAGGATGTTAGCGAAATCGACATCCTAGAGGATAAGAAAGCCGAAGACCCCACCGGGCGGATCCAAAATCACGATCTGATGCGACTGGTCACCAAGGGGCTGAACCGCAACGAACGGCTTATTATGATCCTCTACTACTATGAAGATATGACCATGAAAGAGATCGGTGCAACCCTTGATCTCAGTGAGTCTCGCGTCAGCCAGATGCACTCTAGCATCGTCTCGCGGCTCCAATCCCAGTTGGCCGAACGACGCACCGAGTTCGGCGCGTAACCTAACTCGCCTGGCGAACGCAGGAGGCGATAATCGCTGACGAGTGATGGCCCGTGCGAGGCATGGAAGCGTCGCGCGGGCCGGTTCACTTCTTGTTTTTTGGATCAGCCTGGGTGACTCGTTGCCGTAGTACCTTCCATGCCTCGTTCTTTTGCATGTCGTAAGTCGGATCGTCCAGCGCGAGACGGACAGACTCCTCGACGGGCCGCAGCGACCAAAGCAGCCATTCCTCGCGGAGTTTGCTACTCAACTCAGGTGAGACCCGACAATCGACCTCGGGACGAACACCCCAATCGTCGCGCGGGCCGCTCCCTGGGTGCCGATGCAGATTCTTGCCGCTGGGTCGGACAAAGATGCCGCTGGTCACCTTGAAGCTGAACTGTTCGTGACCCAGGCCGAGGGGCGTCTGAATCGTTGCCTTGCCTCGTGTGCGTTGCCCCACGACAATGGCCCGGCCGTGATCCTGCAACGCCGCGGCGATCAGTTCGGCTCCCCCCTGCGTGTCACCATTGACCAGCAGTACCACGGGCAGGTTATCAAATATCGGGCTGTCGTTGCCACGATACACCGTATCGTCACGCTGACGCATCCTTACCGTGGCGAGAACGCGGTCCCCCAGGAACAGGTCTGCAACTTCAACGGCTTCGTTGAGGTAACCACCCGGTGCCCAGCGTAAATCGAGAATCAGGCCCTGCACACCACATAACTTCAGCGTGCGTAGTTGCTCATGCAATTCTTCGGCGGCCCCACGACGCAGCTGTCCCAGACGGATGTAGGCCAGTCGATCTTTTTCGTCGAGCCAAAAGCTCCAGCGGTTGCCCATGAGCCGACGCGTGCCTAGCACCACCTCGGGCCGATGACGCTCGGGCTGTAGGGTCACCCGTCGGCTCGGTCCTTCCCCCCGACGCAACTCTAGTTCCAATCGCTGGGGCTGCCGCTGGGCTACCGCCTCCTGGGGCTCCTCGCCTAAGAGTTGCGGGATCTGCTCTGCCGATTGCGGCTGCAACGCCTCACGCACCAACGGCGTCGTCTTTGAAACCGGCTGACCATTGACGCGAAGCAGCCAATCTCCGGGACGCAAGCCGGCTCGCTGGGCGGGACTGCCCAGGGCAACGCTCTGAACTTTCCAAGTGCCTTCAGGAGATTCTTCTTGCCATTCCACACCGATTCCATACGTGTCGCTATCTTGCTGGGCGGCCCGCCGCATCTCCTTGGCCGTTACCAACCCGGAATAAGGGTCGAGTTCGGCCGTGAGGGCGTCCGCTAAGGCGACCAGAGGAAGCTGAGGCACAAACGGCAAGCGGTCCAGGGTGCGTTGTTGGACCGCGGCCAACAGCAACCGACGTTGATCAGGGCCGGCATTGGCAGCACAGGCTTGGCGAACCTCGTCACGCAGTGATCGAGGCACCGGCTGGCCTGCCAGCGTATACATCCGGACGCAGACAGCTAGGTACAGTGTCTCGGCAGACACGGGCCGATGATATTGGAGCAGGATCTGTTCAATCAAGGAATGAATTTGTGTAGCCAAGGGGGAGGTGGCTTTCAGGGGAGCCATCGGCTCCTGGGAGAGCAGAAAGATGCTCCAAAGCATCAACACGAGAAACGGATGCATTTTCGTTCTCCTTCGCTGACTGGCAATGGATTGAGACCTCTCTGTCGCTTGTTTCGCTTCACGCCCTCCGGACACAACACCGACCGGCGCGATAGTCTATTCCAAGTCGCCCGCCAAGATAAAGACAAGATAAAGAGCAAGCGATGCCTGAGTCTCTTACCCGCGTCTTACTTTTCCGTCACGCCGAAACCGCTGATCCCAGCGTCTTTCATGGGGCCGAGAGCGATATCGGCCTGAGCCGCCGCGGCCAACTCCAGGCGCAGCGTCTGGCTGCATACTTGGCCACCCGTCGGCCGGAGGTGCTGGTTTGTTCGGGGATGCGACGAGCGCGCGACACGGCGGCTGCGGTGGGTTTGGCTTGTGGCTTGACCCCTGAAATTGAACCGCAGTTGCACGAACGCCGTCTGGGCGGTCTGAGCGGGATGCCCACCGGGGATCGTTCCGGTCCATGGATGCAGACGGTGCAACGCTGGATCCAGGGCGACACCGGGTTTTCCTTGCTCGGGGCAGAATCGTTTGACGAGGTACGGCAGCGAGTCGTGACCGTTTGGCAGCATCTAACGCAACGACACGCCGGAAAGACCCTGGCCGTGATTGCTCACGGAGCGGTGATCAAGGTGTTGTTGCTGTCGATCGTAGCGGAATATGGTCCAGCAGATTGGATGCGATTAGGAGCGATTCAGAACGTGGCGTTGCATGAACTGGTTGCCACCCCAGCTGGCTGGAAGCTCGAACGCTTCAATGAGTGCGTAATCGTCGAGAGCAACTTAAGTCCCGAGTTTTGATCCGGTCCTTGCAGCCGCTCGCAAGGCGATCCCGAGTTGATTGAGTTGCTCGCCGAGCTGGCTAAGCTCCCTTTCCGAGAGTCGCTCTTGGCCATATCGCACCCGATACAAGGCGGCGACTAGTTGGAGCGGAAGGTCGCTGCAGGATGTAACTGAGCGTTGCAGCAACCATTGTCGAGCATGTAGGGCGGCTTCTCGGGGAGTGGTGTTGGGGTTAGCCCGCCAGCCGTGCCAAGACAGCAGGGAAATAAGTCGGTGATATAGGCCTTGGATCCCCTGAACGGTAGGAAGGGACAGGGCACGTCGTCGCAGCCGCACTAACCACAACACTAGCACGATGATCACAGCCCCGAGTAGCCAGGGCATGGCCTGCAGCCAGGTATGGGGCGATTGCAGGTGTTCGAGGACGGCAGCACGGGAGCGAGCGTTGTAGTTGACTACCAACTCCCGGAAGAACTCCTGCCCACCGGTCTGGGTTCGCTGCAACCAGCGGGTCAGGTCGGCCAAGCTACTGTCACTTTCGGGGGTGGGGTCCAACGTCAGCCAGTCGTATTCGTCGCTCCCATCGGAGGCAGGGACCAGAGCTTCCACCCAGGCATGTGCATTGCTTTGTCGAATAACGTATTCACCTTCTCGAACGCGTTCGACACCGCGGTAGCCCTTCACAATGCGGCTGGGAATGCCCATCGAGCGCAGCAGCAGAGCCAGGGCCGAGGCGTAGCGGTCGCAAGGGCCGCTGCGCACGTTGAGGAGAAAATCGAGGGTTGGCTCCAGTTGAAAGTCGATTCGTTCGGATTGAAGGCTATAACGAAACTCGCCCGAGCGGGCCAAGTGCTCCGACAGGGCGCGAGCGATCAACTCCCACCAGCGGGGCGGCAATTCGCGTTCGTTGGTTTGCAGTTGTTCGCGTAACTCGGGAGCCGTAAAGGGCGAGCCAAGCAACAGCCCGCGTGCTCGCAGATCCATATCTTCTATGGGGCAGCGTAACAACCGCAGCAGGTAACTATCGCGATAACGCGGGGCACGGCAGCGATCTCTTGGGCCATCCAGCAGCACATATTGGACATAGCGATATTCCGGCAGGTTTAAGTAGGCGGTCGGTAGCGGAGTAGCAGTTCCGTCCACATTGAGGAAGATCGGTCCTTTGATCGCTGTCTCACCAATCAGGCGGATCGGTAGGCGTTTACGGTCTTGGCTGGTAGCGATGGGATCCAACAAGAAAAGTCCATTGGCCCGACGCGGCACAAAAAAACGTACTTCGATGGCTTCTGGTCCCAGATCGAGAAACTCCGTACTGGTTCGTCCACCAGCGAAGCCGGCCGGGAAGCCAGCTTCGACGCGCCAGATGTTGTTTTCGTAGCGGTCCAGCACCGAGCCGCGAAACAGAGCATCGGCGGCGAGCACATCGAGGCGATTACCTTGGGCGTCTCGGATCTGCACGCTAAATGCGATGGTGTCATCGGGGACCAGTCGGCCCGTGCGGTTCATGTCTAGCTCGTCGCTGAATCCGATGCGGGTTTCCTTGTGCTGGGCGCGGACCCCGAAGCGCGCCAGCGGATCCCAGTCGGGCTGGTCGCTGCGTGGCGAAAGCAAAAACAGCGGCACGGCCAGCAACGCTACCCCGAAGATCCACCAAAGCCCCAACCGCATCCACCGCGTCGAGGTTGCTGTCGGCCCACTGACCCAGGCCGAGCGTTTGCCACGCCGATAACGCTCCCCGGCAGCCAGGGCAGCTCCGGCCACCACCAGATACAGCAGCAACGACAAGGCAAACAAGCTGCCGCTGGCCAGAATGCACCCCAGGCCCACTTGCAGCAAAGCCAACCCCTGCAGTAGCCAGAAGTCGTCATTCGAGCGGGGCCGAAACAGCCGCACACACAACAGGGCCATGAGTACCGGCCCTAGATAAGGCACCAAGGCGGCCGGCAAGGGTACATCGTCAGCCCATAGGTCTACTCCTGATCGCAAAAAGATGTAGAGTGTAGCAACTGTCGCGACAACCACCGCCAGAAGGTTGGCCCCCCACTCCGGC
>JBDNDE010000172.1:0-10187 GCA_046719305.1 Gemmataceae bacterium
GACTGGGAACGGGCCACCTACCAGAAGTTCGGCACGCTAGCTTTGGAAGATCAAGTTACTGGGCTGAAGGCGCTCTTGGCCAAACACCCCGAGATGGACGGTACGCGGGTCGGCATCTATGGCTGGTCATTTGGCGGCTACATGGCCGCCATGGCTGCCCTGCGTGAGCCGAAGGTCTTCAAGGCAGCAGTAGCCGGCGCTCCAGTGACGGAGTGGCTGGACTACGACACGCACTATACGGAGCGGTATCTGGGGGTGCCCAAGGAGGACAACGACCCCAACTACGTTCGCGAGTCGTTATTGACGATGGCTCGGGAGAAGCGGCCGATCGCCCCCTTGCTTCTGGTACATGGCACAGTGGACGATAATGTTTATTTTCGGCACACGTTACGTCTAAGCGATGTTTTATTTCGTGAGGGCAAGGAATACGAGATTTTGCCGCTGCCGGGCCTGACGCATCTGGTACCCGACCCGGTGGTCACGCAGCGCCTCTACGCGCGTTTTGTGACGTTTTTCCGCAAGCATCTAAGCAAGTAAGGCACAATAGCCTTCTCACACGGCTGAGTCTGCTTCGCGAAGAACTGCTCTTGCTTGGTTTGGTGGTCGGGGTATGATGCCTTCAACCTGTTTTGGTCGTCAACGCAAGGAGGCCGTGACGATGTCCGATGTGCTTTGTCTTGTCAATCACCTTCTGCAACGTGCTCGCCGTCTGGCTAACTCTTCGCAGTTTGTCCCCGCCATCGAACTCTTGCGTGATGTGGTTACGTTTCCGCTTTCGGCTGCCCGCGCTGAAGAAGTGCATCGACTCTTGGGCGAGCTTTACCTTAAATTGCGTCGTTATCGTAAGGCAGCTAAGCAGTTCCGGCAGGCAATCAGACTGGCTCCGCGTACCGCTCGCTCTTACTACCTGCTGGGGCGGTGTGTGGCTTCGCATCCATCCGGTCGGCCGGACCGGGCCTTGAACTACTACCGCCGAGCCTTGCGGTTGAGTCCTCAAATGCAGAATTGTCGGGCTGAGGCCGGCTTGCTGGCCGTGCGTCTAGGGCAGGTCGGTTATGGCTTGCGGCTGTTGCGGCAGGCGGCTCAGGATCAGCCGCGATTGTTGGCTAAACTAGTACGCGGCTATTGTGAAGCGGGTCGCCCCGCACAGGCGCAACGGACGCTGCAACTGGCTCGCTTCGCCGCGCCACGCTGTCCTCGGCTGCGTCAACTCCAGGTCGACCTGCAACTGGGTCGGCTCCGCGGTCAACAAGCCCGACGGATGGCACGTTCGGCGACGGCACCGGTGGTGTTGCCATTCTTGTACCTGCGGCACGTCGATTGAAGCATTCGCCACGCCAGCTAGCCAATCGTTTGCTATCCTGAGCGTATGGTTCACCCCCGTCCGATCCGAGGGACTGCTTTCCATGCGCTGGTTGCTTTGGTGCTGCTCGATTTTCGTCCTGGCTAGCTGTGGACCCACCTTGCTTCCCTCGGTGGCCGAAGAAACAGTATCGGCCGATCCCGACGAGACACTCCCGGAAAATCTGTGGACTCGCAAAACAGGCGAGGATTGGCCCTGCTTTCTCGGCCCACGCCACGATAGCACCTCGGCCGAGAAAGGGCTAATCGTACCCTGGCCGAAACCTGGGCCGCGGATCGTTTGGGAAAAAGAGATCGGTATCGGCTACTCGATGCCCGTCGTGGCCCGGGGCCGCCTATTCTTGTTTGATCGCCTTCGCAATCGCTGTCGTCTACGGGCCATGAAAGCCGAGACCGGCGAAACGCTCTGGACGTATGAGTATCCCACAGACTATCGCGATCAGTACGGCTATAACGGCGGTCCGCGTTCTTCGCCGGTGGTGGATGGCAACCGGGTGTATTGTTTTGGTCCTGAGGGAATGCTGTGCTGCGTGCGAGTCAGCGACGGCAAGCTCGTCTGGAAGCTGGACACCACAGCCACCTATGGCGTCGTGCAAAACTTTTTCGGCGTCGGCTCATCACCGATTGTCGAGGGCGATCTGCTCCTGGTACCGATTGGCGGCAGCCCTCCCGGTAGTCGTGATGTGGCCTTTGACGAACTCAAAGGCAACGGCTCTGGAGTGGTAGCATTTGACAAGTACACCGGCAAGGAGAAGTGGAAGGCGACCGATGAGTTGGCCAGCTACGCCTCGCCGGTGGTCAAGACGATCGGCAAACGGCGTTGGTGTTTTGTGTTTGCTCGCGGGGGTTTGGTTGGTCTGGATCCGACCACGGGCAAGGTAGACTTCACTTATCCCTGGCGGGCGAATCTGCTGGAGAGCGTGAACGCTGCCAATCCTGTGGTCAGCGGTGAACGTGTTTTGATCACCGAGTGCTACCAGGTGGGCAGTGCCCTGCTCGAAGTCCGGCCTGGGGGTGTCAAGGAAATCTGGACCGACAAAACGCGTGGTCGCAATAAAGCCCTGGCCTGTCACTGGAACACACCGATTATCGCCGATGATCATGTGTATGGTTCGAGTGGCCGAAACAAAAGTGACGCTGAACTGAGATGCGTCGAATTAGCAACTGGTAAGGTCAAGTGGGCCGAGCCAGGTCTGACCCGGTGTCAACTGTTAAAAGTAGAAGAGTATCTCATCTGCCTGAGTGAAACAGGAGTTCTCGATCTCCTAAAGATTAATCCTGCTAGATATGAACGCCTTTCTCGGGTCGTCCTACAAAAAGACGGCCGTCCACTCCTGGAGGAGCCTGCTTGGGCAGCCCCCATTCTTTCCCATGGCTTGCTCTGGGTTCGCGGAGATAGCCGACTCGTCTGTCTTGAGGTCATCCACGGCCGAAAATAAAATAAGTTGGGGCACGACTCCAGAAGCTAGGAGCCGCAGAGAATAAGGAATCTGCGGCTCATACGTCTTGCAGTTGGATTAGGAACGGGTGCGCACCCGTTTGCGATTGGCCATCTTCTTCTCGCGGATCACCGGTAGGGCTGCTGGAGCGTTGCCCGCTGACGAACCGGCAGGTAGCGAGCTTGCCGCCGCTGACGTATCGCTGGGGGGGTCTTCACCGAGGATAGCAGCGAGTTGAGCCTTGCGGGCGCGGAAAGCAGCTTGCCAATCCTTCAACTTGGTGCGGAAAAGGGGGTGTGGGCGATTGTTCAATTGCGACATCGTCGGTATCAACTCCTTGTACGATTCCACGCCAGAACCCCTGTCGTGGTTCTCCATTCAAACTTGCTCGCAAATGCTGCGCCGTGTAAATTTCTGAAGCGTCCCGATTGGAGCAGGCAGGAGATTTCACCTCTAGTATAGACGCGAATCGGCTCGCTAAGATGCACTCCTTCTGTTTTTTTTAGTCTTTTTGCTTCTCGTCGGACGTTACCACAGCATCGTTACGATACATTCGCACTCCGGCCAGCACGAATAACCCCACTCCGAGAAATAAACCGAACCGACCAGGCCATTGGAGAGGCCGATACGCCGGTTCAATCCTTTCCAGACGTGTCCGTAACTCGTCGTCTGCCATCCGTCGCAACTCATCCAACTGACTGGGCACGCGTGGCGGGGTCCATTGGCTGGCATACCAACCTACCAGCATCAGGGCCAACCCTACCATTCCGAGAAACAACGGTGAGGCATTGCTTGAGTTTGTCTCCCCCGCCGTTGGGCTTGGCTTAGTGGAGCCATCCAGGGAACCATCTGGGGGGCTAATCGAGTCGTTCACACTTTATCCTCAGATCAGCTTCAGAATCAACAGGGTTCGATCATCACTTGCAGGGCGACCACCGGTGAACTCCTCCAGGGCTTGCAGTACCGATCGGAGGATATCGCCGGCTCCCACTGCACAATTCTCTAAAGTTTGGTCTAGTCTTTCCAGACCAAACATTCGACCCGCAGCATTGTCGGCCTCGGTCACACCATCGGTGTACAAAATCAGCTGATCGCCACGCACCAGCGGCATCGTCGCTGCAGGATAGGATTCCCCAGCGAAGAGCCCCAGCGGCAGACCCGAGGCGGCGTTGAGTGTGGCCAGCGAGCCATCGTCGCAGCGTTTGAGCCTTGGGGGATTATGCCCAGCACTGGCATACTGCAACGTCCGTGCCTGGGGGTCATAGATCCCATAAAACGCTGTCACAAACGAAGAATCGATCGTGTAGCGCCTATGCAGTCGTTCATTAAGATATTCTAGAAAGCGTCCCGGTTGATCATGGGGTCCGGCGAATGCATGGGCCAGGCTGTGTGTGATCGCCATGATCACCGCCGCTGGGGTGCCGTGTCCCGACACGTCGGCAATCAGGATGCCCCAACGGCCATCGGGCAACGGGAAGAAATCGTAGTAGTCGCCGCCTGCTCGGCGTGAGGTTTGGTAGTAGGTAGCGATTTGCAAGCCCGGAATGCTGGGGGTGTGGGTTGGCAGCAAGGCCCGCTGGATGTCGGCGACCATTTTCAGTTCGTGATCGACCGCTTCATAGGCTTGCTTGAGTTGCTCTGAGAGCACCAGATTGTTGGTGGCTCGGCCATAAAGATTGGCCTGGAAAACCATGCCCGGGAACAGTTCCGGCGGAAAGGCGTTGGGCTGCCGCCGCATCAGCAGTACCATATTCAACGCTTCGCCTTTGTCATACATGGGAATCACTGCCAAGGAACGCATCCCGGCCAGATAGTCCGCAGCAGGATCGTCGGCAGGCGGTTGAAAGTCGTTGAACAGGCGCGGCTCGTTAGCGTAGAGCAATTCCGCCAGCAAGCCGCCCTCTAGCAGAGGTAACTTGTCGCGTTGTTTCCAGGGGTTGATCTCCTGGGTCCAACGGCTAGAGCGGGTGATGCGATAACGCGGGGCGGTCAGGTCACGGCGAGATAGAGACAGCGTCCCATCCACGGGCATCAGTCGTCGCATGCGTTGGGCGTACAGCTTGCCCATCTCCTGCGGGTCACTTTGCATCGACATCTCCCGCATCGCCTCGACGACGAAGGCCATCTGTTCACGCCAGTCGGGGCTGATGAGTTCAATGGTGCTACGAAACATCCCGCGTCTCCTCGGGGCGATTGGCATATTGTAGAAGACCATCTCTGCCAAGCGGGCGGATCAGCTGAAAAGTTCGCGCCAGGGCCACACAGCCAGACCGCTTGAAGTGTTCACCAGCAACTGCCCTTGGCCATCGAATGCTACTCCTAAAAGCGTTGCACTCGGCCGAGGCTCCAAACGCGTTCGCTCGGTTAAGGTAAGGACATCGCGGCAGACGATCTGGCCGCTTTCCAGGCAAACCAGGGTTTGGGCGTCCGGGGCAAGAGCGAAGCCTTGGAGAGATTCGACCTGTTGAGACTGAACCGGGGTACGCCCGGATGTGCTACCCAGCCAAGCAAGCCAATCCGCCACGACAGTTGTACGAACTGCCCAGCGATGCAGTGCGGGCGGGACGCGTTTGGTGGCACAGGAGCTAGCGACGATGCCGCCATCGGGCAAGAAGCAGGCGTGACGTAACATGCCGCCCTGGGGGATTTTCAACCAGTCTTTGACCTCACCTGTGCTGGTGTCAATTACATACATATGTCGCACCCCCGTGAATGCTACTACTCGCTGACCAGGTGGTCGTACCGCCGCCAAAACAGGCCTATCCGGCCAGGTTCGGCGATAGAGCAGTTCCGCGAACTGTCCGGGAGGAATCAGGGACCACGCTTCGATCCAACTGCCAGAGGGGTCGTTATTGGGCACGCAGCCGATCAGCAACCGATCGCCTTTATGGCCAGCGAAAATCAAGCTGACCACCTCCCCCGAGCCACCTAGTTCGTAAGTTGCCAAAGTGCGCCCGGTCTGCAGGCTGACCAGAGCAACGCGACCATCCCAACCGACGGCTAGCAACCCGCCGAGAGCCATCGAAGGCGAGAGAGCATATGGTCCGTTGCTAGACCAATGCCGTGTCCAGAGCGGCGAACCAGTCCAGGGCGGAGACCAACAGCGTAGAACTAGGTCATTTTTTTCACATGTGATGAGATTTTGATTAGGAGCCAACTGAAAGGAACCAAAACGCCCACAATCGGGTCGAGCCGGCGCTAACCCTTCGGCGGGCAGTAGGCCGTCTTGTTCACGATCAAAACAAGGGCCGCACATCTGCCCCGTCCAGGCTAGCGATTCCGGCGTCCCTGCAAACCCGCAGTGGCACACTACCACTGGTTGCGGCGGTTGGCCGCGAAGACCAAACGACAACGCCGGCGCGAGGAATTCCAGCGGATGGACTCCCTCGATCAAGCCATTGCCGCTGCCATCGGTGCTGGCTAACTTAACTAAACCTTCCAATTGCCGATCAGCACTAGCCTGCAAAAGCCAATGCTTTCGACCGATCACATCGCTCCACCAGGCCGAGGCAAAGACAAGTTCGCCGTATCGCCAATCAATGGCGTGCCGCCGGGCATAGACGCCCTGGGGCTGATCGGTGTGGCTGAGCCATTCGCTCCACAGGGGCGCAGGCGGGGCAACCGGCACCAGCCCCTCACCGGGAGGCACCACATCACGAAAGGCAGCCTGCATTACCTCCTGGGCCAGGGCCATGAGGCGTTCACGCGAAAGATTGATGGCACGGCGGCTGTGCAGGGGCATGATGCAGACTCGCGACCATGATGCGGACTCGCATGATGCGGACTCGCGCCAACTGCTGCTCTCTATTTTACCTGCCGGGGCGCACGACCGCTGCCTTTCTTCTGCAACTCGGCAAAGACTATCTGCCGCTTGGGCCGGTCGATGCCCACCAGGCCGCCTGTCTTGGGATCGGCGGCGATGCCCTGGCCGGTGAACGGAGCGGCGATCACCTCGACGACCTCGATCTCGCTGCCCTTTTTGGGTAGCCTTAAGCGATACAGCACCGGATCATCATGATTGGTGGCCAAGAGGGTGTCTCCATCCCAGATACCGCCCGAAAGGCTGTGCTGGCCCCAGTCGGCGATCAACGCTTTAGGATAGGTCCAGCGGCCGCGTTCTTTCCAATCGGCATCATAGCGGATAAGGACCGATCGAGAATTGTCGTCGCCGTAGTGGGCGAAATGGCACCACCAGTCGCCCTTGCGAGGTAAGCACCAGGTGAGACTACCTGGCGGATTGGTAAAGGTATGAAACACCGTGAGTTTTTGGGTCTGGGGATCATAAACGCGGATATCGCTCTGGTCGGGCTTGTTGGGGAAGTTACTGTGGGCACAGTACAGCTTGCCCTCGTGAAACACACCGCTGTTGAGATGCTCGGCTGGCCCGCTACTCAACCCCACCAGCTTGCCTGTGGCCCGGTCGTACTTCGCCACCCGCCGATTCGAAATCGCATAGACATGCGTTTCATCCGCCGCCGCCGCTTGGGTGGCATCGGGCGAATCCAACCTCGCCGTGGTCACATACTTTGCCGTTCCTTTGGGAAGCTCGGCGACCAAAGCAGTGGGAACGAAGCTCCCCACCAGGAGGAGCCAAGAGAGTAATCGCATAGCCCGGCTCCTGTTATTCACTGATCTTGATCTGTTCTAGCTTGTCGATGAGAATCTGCGGCCGATCGTTGTACAGACTGACTTTGCCGCTGACTTTGATCTTCTTGCCCAGATAGACCTTCTGTGGGTCGCCGATTTTTTTCAGGCTCTCGCCCAAACTCTTGACACTCAGCACCACCGGAAAATTCTTCTCGTCGCGGAAGTCCTTGTGGCTGTTGAGGTAATACATCGACTTACTTTTGTTCACGCCGACGTTGGCAACGGTGAACTCGACGGTCCACTCTTTATCCAGGTGCTTGCGGGCCTCGGCAGCCAGGTCGCGTCCCTCGTTGTTGCTCCCGGTGGCGGACTCGCCACGGACCTGCAACCGGCTCAGCGGTACTTTTTGACGAATGGTCACGTCGCCATCGACATCATGGATTTCCAGGCTGATCAGTGGGTCGTCTTTGGTCCAGTCGATCCGCACCAAGCCGAAGTTGTCCCCCACGTCTTGGATCGCCACGCGGTGCTTGTTGGTTTCGATCTTGCGGAAGCGCTTGTTGCCCTGGTTCAGGCCGCTGCTGGTGAGGTCGTACAAGGGATAGGGCACCCCCTCTTGCAACAATGAGAGTTCCGCCAGGTGCCGGTCGCCCGAGAGAATCACAACACCGTTGGCCTTGGTCGAGCTTAGCAGCTTTAGGAAGCGTTCGCGTTCGTGAGGGATGTTAGCCCATTTTTCAAACGGGTGATCTTCCGGCACTAACTGCACACTGGAGCCGATCAACCGCACCTCCGCGGGTAGCTGTAGCTGTTCTTCGAGCCATTTCCACTGTGCTTGCCCCAAGAAGGTCGCCTTGGGATCGTTCAAGGGCAGATAGGTGCCGCGACGCGAGCCGAGCTTCAAATCACTCCGGAAATAACGCATGTCAAGCAGGATCACTTGAACGCGTTTGCCCACTGGGCCGAATACCTTGGCCTCATAAATCCCTTCCTGCTTGCGACGCGGTGAATCCTTGGCTACTCCGAAGAAGTCCAAAAACGCTTCCTGGGCCTCTTTCTTCAGCGGGTAGCTGGCCCCGGCGTCATCTTCACCGAAGTCGTGGTCGTCCCAGGTCCCCATCACCGGGCACAACTTCTTTAACGCGATGAACCCCTCTTTCTCTGCTTGTTGCTTATATTTCTCACGCATGACGGCTATGTCGCGTGTATCGGCGTAGATGTTGTCGCCGAGGAACAAAAACAACTCCGGTTTGGTGGCTAAGAGCGGCCCCCAGATCGGCTGATCCTTGTCTTGTCGCAGGCAGGAGCCAAAACCGATGCGCGACAGCGGTTTGGAATCATCGGCAGCTGCTAGGGGCAGAACACCAGCAGCAAAGCCGATCACAACGAGGCGGAGGGCAAAGCACTGCATGGATCCAACTCCGAAGGGTGACTGGGCACCGTCGGTTGTACGATGTGGCCGGCCGCTCGCCAAGTCTTTCCCGGTTGAATCCTCAAACCTCGTTTATTGATGTTCAAAAACTGCCCTGCTGTGTACTTCGCCGCGTTGGATGGCTGGCTCTGGATCGTTTGGATGGTCCTTTTTCCACACGAGTTTGCTTTTGCCCAACAGACGCACAAACTTCAGGGAGCCGTCTTGGGTGAGCGTGACTTGCAGTTGGGATTGTCCGTCTACCCTACCGTGAAGTTGTAGTTCTTTGGTGCGAATTCGGAGTTCCGGTTCGCCGTTTATGTCGCGAATCTCGGTACGACCGCCCGGAGCGTCAATCTCGAGCTTCGCTAAATCCTGCACACTGGCTAAACTCACCTTACCCTGTGGAGCGTACAACTTGACCACTGAACGCCCTCGGATGCCCTGATAAAAGACGATGCTTTTCGCCTCTAGACGCGAGGCATCCAGTTGCGCTCCCTGAACAGCTTCGACTCGCAACGTGTTGACCTTGCCAATCAAAGTCAGGCTCCTGCCCTCGTTTAACCCCTGCACCAGATAATCCGCCTCGGGACGATTGAGCTTGACCAACTCCTCCGCCAGGTTCAAAAATTCTCGCTCCTTGCTCAGACGCTCCTCGGCTTGTTTGGCCCGCTGTTCGGCCAGGGCTATCTTCTGCTCTGCTTCGGTTTGTTTCGCTTGGGCTAGGGTGCGTTTGGCCAACTCCTCTTCGCGGATCATGGCGATTTGCTTTTGCATGTCCCCGCGTATCCGAGCGATTTCGGCCCGAGCGGCAATCGCGGCCTGCTCGGCTTTTTCTTTTTCGGAGCGCAACTCCGCTAGAGTCGCTGACTCGCTGCTCGCGTGTGACGATGGCCAGGAGAGCAATTGTAGCACGACGAGGACAGTCAGAGCGGCCGTAGCAATCATCCAGCCCCAGGGACGAGAAACAGTAGGCAGCGTAGGCGGAGCAACAGCAGCCAGTTCCACTCCGGCGGGGCGCAGTTCCCCACCACAGGCCGGACAATGTGAACCGTTGGCTTCTTCGTCAAGCAGGGCGACCGAACAATGGGGACAGCGAGCAACCGGCATCCGCGGAAATCTCCCAGCGACAACGGCGAGACGATCAGAAACAGTTTATCAGACTTCCCTCAGTCCTCTAGGTGGACGTTAAGTTATTAGAGGTTAAATGCTCGCTGGATTTCTCATAAGCTAGTCGCGCCCAATTGAGCCAGAAATACAGAGGGAGGCTGTGTAAGAACAAAAATGGATAAAGAAACCAAAAATTTACCCCTGAGGTAATCCGTGCCTCGCTAGCCTGCTGAGGTGGGAGGCCCTGATGCATCAAAATATTCCTCACAAAATATTCC
>JBDNDE010000173.1:0-10151 GCA_046719305.1 Gemmataceae bacterium
GGAAGCACAGGCAGCGTGCCCATCGAGTTTGCTGGATGGCTGCCAGCGTTTCGTACCTTTGGCAATTGTGGTCAACATCCGCAGTTTCGCCACATCAACTACCCACTGGAGGGCTATCACTTTACCTACTCTCAACCGCCGGCGTTGGATGAAATGGACAGTTCCGCCGTGTCTCAATCTACCAAGTTGAAAGAGGCCGATCTCATCGGTCTGGAGAAAGTGCTGCGAGCGGTGTTGATACCGTGGCGTTCTTTGGTCGCCCTGGCTACCGTCGCTCCGGGGGTAGGCTGGGTAGATCGGTGCCGGACGCTCTGGGCGGCGGCGCGGTTGTACTCGCGTTTCCGGGCTGCGGGATGTTCTCGTCTAGCTGCTTTGCAGTTTCTCTACACTCGTCACCTGACTTCTCAATATTGGCTTACGTCTCAGGTGAAGAATCCTGCATTTTTTACAAGCATACCATATACATTTAATCAATTGCCGTGGTTTATCGAGATTGAAGACGTTACCACACTCTTTTTCCCTTTTGTTCATAATGGGCAGACCTGTCAACTAAACTTTCGTGAGTTGCCGGTCTACCCGGCTGTTAAAGCTCTATTGGAGAGCGATGAGTGCCGAGGGATCCTGACTCATATACGTTCGACAGCCGAGATGCTGCCAAGGTTATTTCAGAGCGAGCAGATCGCCCGCAAAGTTTTCTATGCGCCGCTGGGAGTCGAACTGCTGCCGGCTGTGCAACGTCCGTTGCGTGGCCGTGACGAGCCAATCGAGTTGTTGTTTACAAATTCCTGGTCGCAGGGAGCGATCAACTTCAAGCTCCGCGGCGGCCTGGATGTTTTGGAAGCCTTTCGGTTGCTCAAGCTGCGATATCCTCGGTTGCGTTTGACGCTGCGCTCGACCCTTCCGGAACTCCACAGGCATTATCAGCGCATCGTGGCATCGGACGATGTGCAACTCATCGACCGCAAGGTTTCCAATCAAGAAATGCAAGAGTTGCACCAACGAGCCGACATCTATTTGTTGCCGGCCGCTCGCATCCACATTGTTTCGCTTCTCGGGGCCATGGCGCATGGCCTTCCTGTCGTCGTCTCCGATGGCTGGGGCTTCGAGGAATACGTTGATGATGGCCGAAATGGTTTGGTGGTGCGTGGCCGCTACGGGGTCAGTTCTTGGGCCGACCAAGAGGCAGGCGTGCTGCGCGAAGACTACCACACCTTGCATTCGCCCGAACCGCCGATTGTGGCCGGCCTAGTCGAGGCGGTCTCGCGGTTGATCGAAGACCCAGGCTACCGGGTACGGCTTGGCCAAAATGCCCGGCAGGATGTGGAGCAGTACTACAACCTGGATCGCTGGAATGCGGCGTTGAAAGAGGCGTTTGATCGCGGTTTGGGCAAGATGGTGCAGTCGGAGCAGGAGCCTCTGCCGGCTTCAGGTGTACCGGAACTAGCGACCAGCAACGTATGAACAACTATCGAGAGGTGCTGCATCGGCTCAATCAACGCTACTTTCACGAGTGGCAGCGGGCAGAATTGCTCGCCCAGCAACTTGCCGGGCGTTCGTGGTGGGCTCGCTTACGCCGATGGTGGGGCCGGCCGCGCCCGCTTCGCGGAGAGCAGCCGCTGACAGCTGGTCCCGTGCCCGCTGGCCGCGTGAGCCTGATTATCCCGTTTCGCGATCAATTTCCGCTGCTGCGTTCCTGCCTGCGTAGCCTCCGCGGCACACGCCGGCGTCTGGAAACCATACTCGTGGACAACGGTAGCCGCGAGCCGCCTCTGCTGGCGTATCTGGCCAAGTCGCGGCATCGGGTCATCCCCTGTAATGAGCCGTTCAACTTCGCTCGGCTATGTAATCTCGGGGCACGCCAAGCCCGCGGCGAGTGGCTGCTTTTTCTCAACAACGACATCGAGGCCTTGCATCCCGATTGGCTGGTAGCCATGCTGCGTCTGGCGGCCCTGCCCACCATCGGCCCGGTTGGGGCGACGTTGGTTTATCCCGATGGGAGCATCCAACATGCCGGTTTACACCCCAATGAACACGGCCAATGGGTGCATGTGCATCGGCATCGGGCAGCACACGAGCCGGCCTTGGCCCAGGATCGCGTGGTGCCGGCTGTGAGTGCAGCCTGCCTGTTGATCCATCGGGAGAAATGGCAGGCGTTAGGTGGATTTGATGAGGCATATCCCGTGACGTACAACGATGTGGATTTGTGCGTTCGGGCTAGACTGAAAGGCTGGCAAACGGCTATCTCTGCACAGGCTCGTCTGATTCATTACGAGAGCCTGAGCCGTGGCTTCAAGACCGACACCCCAGGACAGGAGCATTTGGCTCACTGGACCGCTTTTCCCACAGGAGCAGGGGCATGGCCCGCATCGAACTGGACCGGGTTGGACTCACCTTCCGCGTCCGCAGCAAACAAGGCCGACTGAGCCTCAAAGAGTATTTGTGTCGCGGTTTGTTTTGGCGCAGCACCACCGATTGCATGCAGATCGAGGCGTTGCGTGATCTGACGCTCCGCTTCTGCCCCGGCGATCGGGTGGGGATTATCGGCCACAACGGAGCCGGCAAAAGCACCCTGTTGAAACTGCTGGCCGGGGTTTACACGCCCACAAGCGGCACACTCCGTGTCGAGGGCAAAATCAGCGCTCTGTTCGACCTAATGCTCGGTTTCGAGAGCGAGGCCACCGGTTGGGAAAACATCCGCTACCGCGGCTACTTGCAGGGCGAAACGCCGCGAACCATCCGCGACAAGATGGAGTCGATTGCCGAATTTACCGAACTGGGCCGATATCTCGATATGCCAGTTCGTTACTACTCCGCTGGCATGCTAGTCCGTTTGGCCTTCGCCATCTCCACAGCGATTGATCCCGAGATTCTGCTAGTGGATGAAGTGCTAGGCGCGGGCGACCTGGCATTTCAGAACAAGGCCCGCCGTCGGATGCATCAGATGATGGATCGAGCGCAACTCCTGGTCTGCGTCAGCCACGACCTTGGCCCCTTGACCGAAATCTGCAATCGTGGCGTGTGGATGGAACGCGGCCAAGTGCGCATGGTGGGCCGCATGCAAGAGGTGATCGACGCCTACACCGCGCACGTCGAGCAGGGACACGAAGCCCTAGTCGGTGCCGCGGGATAAACCTAGGCTGACCTACAGCCAGACCCTTCAGAGCCGTTGAGGAGTCGCACCTAATGCACGAGCAAGAGTCGCGAACGGTGGTGGTCGGCAGCTTTGGCTCTGCCGTCGAGGCCAATCTGGCCCGGAACCTGCTTGAACGCGAGGGCATCGCTTGCATTCTCGATGATGCCGATGCCAAGAATATCTTTGGATTGGCTCGGCTGAACATTAGTATTCATCTGGCTGTACAAGGCAAAGATGCGCCCCGAGCCACTGCTTTGCTGGCCGAGGCGGAGATGAACGCCACCCTGGAGGACGACTGGGAAACCCTCGCCGAGCACACGGCCGTTTGCACCCTGTGTGACGAGCCGTTGCTGGGCGAACAGACGGTGTGTGCGAATTGCGCGACGCCCCGTGAAGGGATTCGTACAAGCAGGCAACGCTAAGCCGGAACTTCTGAAGGAGGTCAGGGCAATTCGATCTGCAGCGTCTTGGCAGCTAGGGCGGCCTTGCGTTGTTGTTCTAGGATCGACTGGCGTAATTCCTGGGCGCAATGTGCCCGGACAGCTTCCTTCACTTGGGAGAATTCCGTGCGTTCGCCCACACGGCGATCGGTCAGCTTGATGAGGTGATACCCAAAAGAGGTTTCGACGACTTCGCTAATCGCTCCGAGATGTTGCAGACGGAAGGCTTCGCGGGCGAACGGTTCCTCGAACACCCATTTCCGTGGGAAATAGCCCAGGTCGCCGCCTCGCTCCGCCTGGGCACCCTGGGAATGCTTACGGGCCATTTCTGCAAAGTCGAGGCTAGGGTTGGCTAGTAATTCCGCTCGCAGTTTCACTAGCCGGTCACGGATCTGCTCTTTTTCCTCGGGGCTAGCTCCTACTGGCACGCGTAGGGCGATATGGCTGGCACGAATCGTTACCTTGTCGAAAATCGCCCGATTCTCGCGGTAATACTGTTCTAGATACCCATCGGTGAGACGAGTGGCCAAATATTGATTCCAGCGGTGCTGCTCGATCAAGCAGGCTTTGAGTTGTTCGGGAGTTTGATTGGTGTCTTGGCAAAAATCCGCCAAGCTGATCTTGTGCTCGCGACGCAGCAGCGCCGTCTCAAATTCAGCCAGACGCTTCTCCACAGCTTCGGGAGTCACTCGGCCGACGTGCTTGTCTAAAAACTGGCGCAGGAGTTCGCGGTCGATCAGCAGCCCCAGCACTTCGAGTTGCCGTGTCCGCTGTTGCTCGGGGGCATCCGGTAGGGCCACCGGTAGGTTTTGCAATTCCGCCTGAACCTGTTCGATACTGATGGCCACTCCATTGACGGTGGCGGCTGGACGCGAGAGCGATTGTCCGTGAACCAAGTACGTGAATGCCAAGCCCAGAGCGAACACCCAAGAAAATCGATTGGTCATCTTTGCCCCCCACGCGAGCACGGAGAAACTTTACCGTAGCGCTCGCATAGCCAGACGAGCCACAAAATGCCAGAGCAACTCTTGCGGTGGGCCAACGGCTTAACCAAATGCCTGGTGGCTTCTTCGCTCGCTTCAGGCAAAACGCGTCACCGCGTAGGGGCGGGGATCGAGATGTGGCGGCCGATCCAGCATCATCTCACAGAGCAGTTTGCCCGTGGCCGTGGCCAGGCTCAGGCCAAGCATGCCGTGGCCGGTTGCCAGCCAAACCCGCGGCCCAGCCGGTCCGATGATCGGCAAGCCATCAGGTACCATAGGTCGCCAGCCCCACCAGGTTTCTTCCACCGGGCCGCTGGGCGTTTCGCGAAGGTAGATCTGCGCCGCGTGCGTCAGCAGTCGTACTCGTCTCGGATCTATCGAACTGTCGTAGCCGGCAAATTGCATGGTAGAACCAATGCGAAGAGCGTCGCGAAAGGGGGAAACGGCGACGCGATGCTCCTCGAAGATGAGCGGATAACGGGGACAAACCGAAGGACGCGGCAGGGTGATCGAGTACCCCTTGCCCGGCTCGATTGGTACCCGCACACGCAATGCTTTGGCCAATAGCGGCGTCCAGGCTCCCGTAGCCACGACAAAGGCGTCGGCGTCGAGGTCGCCTGCATTGGTACGAGCAGCGACAGCAACCCCGCCGGCGCGGACAAAGTCGAAAAAGGTAACCCCTTCCTGGAGGGTGACTCCCTGCTCAAGTAAGCGGACCTTCCACGCACGCATCAACCGATCGGGCCGCAATTGGGCATCGCCGGCATAGTGAAAGGCCCCGGCCACCTCCTCACGCAAAGCCGGTTCGAGCGTCGTCAGTTCACGACCGCCGGCGTAGGGGGTGGCCCCGAGGTGAAACTGCTGACGAAGCAAGGTGTCGGTGTGATGGTAATGCTCGAAGGCCCGACGTGTCTGGAAGACGAACAACAATCCCTGAGTCTGCCAATCGGCCTCTAGATCCATGAGCAGTTGGTCATATAATCGCCTGGAGGAACTAAGCAGGGCATGCAAAGCTTTTGCTGTCCGCATCAGAGAGCAATAGTCGCACTTGCGAGCAAAACGCATCATCCAATCAAATAGATGCCAATCCAGTCGGGGCCGCACCGAGAACGGCGAGTTACGCTGCAACAAGCTGCTCAGCACCAGGTTGATGGCACCGGGGCCGGCGTGCGGGAGGACATGGCTAGGGCAGACGTAGCCGCAATTGCCGTGCGAACAAGCTCCGCCGAGGTTGCCTTGATCGACCAAGGTTACCTGGCAGCCTGCCTGGCGGAGATAATGGGCGGCGGCTACGCCGACCACACCTGCGCCAAGGATGACTACCTTTTTCACGCCTACGCTCCCCAGGCCAGCGGATCGTCAGGCTCAACAATCAAGGTGGCCTCGGCCGTTACATACGCCGAACCGGTAATACGCGGCCGGACTTGTTGGCCCTCCAGGCGGTAGCTAGCCTCGAAGACCCCGCCTAGGATGCCTTCTTGTCGCCAAATGACTCCTGGAGCCAGTTTGCCCTCGGCTTGCAGGCAAGCAACTTTGGCACTGGTGCCGGTGCCGCAGGGTGAACGATCGTAGGCTGCCCCTGGACACAAGACAAAATTTCGGCCGTGATTGGCGGGATTGTGTGGCGGGCCAAACAGTTCGATGTGGTCGATCTCGGCCCCATTCGCGCCGCAGACACCTTGAGTGCTGAGCGCTTCTTTGATGCGCAGGCAAAACGCTGTCAGTTGGTTGGCTCGGCCGACTTCCAACGCTTGGCCATGGTTTTCTACGAGGAAGAACCAGTTGCCGCCCCAAACCACATCGCCCAGCAGCGTGCCGACCCCCGGGACCTCGACGGGTACACGGGCCGCGTACCGATAGCACGGCACATTCTCCAGGGAAACACGGTGGCGACCATCGTACTCAAAGGGTACCACCCCGACCGAGGTTTCCAAGTGATAGCGTCCCAGGCCGAGGCGGCCCAGGTAGCCGAGGGTGACGGCCAAGCCGATGGTAGCATGGCCGCACATATGAAGATATCCAACGTTATTGAAGAAAAGGGCAGCTAAGTCACAGGTGGGCTCATGGACCGGCAGCAGCAAAGCCCCTACCAACACCTCACTGCCGCGCGGTTCGTTGACAACAACAGAACGAAAGCGATCGAACTGCTGTTGAAATCGTTCGCGTCGTTGCGCTAAAGGACCACTTCCCAGATCCGGGCCACCAGCGAGAACCACCCGGGTCGGCTCTCCAGCGGTGTGACTGTCGATGACGGTGATACGTTGCACGGGAGAATATCACAACGAAAGATGACAGGCGACGCACCACAGGATAGTGTAGCTAGTCTCAGGGCGATTGGCTTCCCCTGGTAACGCGAAGGCCCAGTCGCTACCATGATCGGCAGAAGGTTCTGCGATTGGGCAGGATCACGCGAACACGGATGTTTCACGCGAAGGTTTCACGAGCGGAGTACCACCCCATGATTACACGGCTTGCTGTCGGGATCGTCTCCCTGTCCCTGCCTCTATCCCTGCCCTTTGTTCTGGCCGCAACCCTTCTTGCTGCCCCCGTGAAACCCGATGACCGTCAAGCCGTGCTCGAACTGAACACCATCACCGGAAATGCAGCCATTCTGGGCAAAATCGACGAATTGAGCAAAATGCCCGACACGGCCAAAAAGCTTGTCAAAACCGGGGCCGAGTTAGCCAAACAGAAGGATTCGCCCCTGGGCTACAATAGTGCCCTAATCCTGGGCCAACTCGCGGAGAAGTTTAAGCTCACCGACGAGGGCTTGGCCCTGTACAAGCACTTGGGACAACTGGCTGTCAAACGCGGCAGCAATCGAGGGGTGGCAACTGCGTTGTTAGGGATGGTGGAACTGAATACCCAAGCGGGCAAGCATGAGGAGGCCGAGAAGAACTGCCTGGAGATCATTCGCCTACGTACCGATGAGGAAGACCCGTTAGACAATATCAAAAGTCTGGCCTTTCGTCGCATGATCCTGGCCATCGCCCGGCAGGGGAAAAGCGAGCGGGCCCTGGGGATCATTGACGACGAGATCAAGGCCCAGCCCAGAAACTTCCTGATGCGGGCGCTCAAGGCCCAGCTTTTCATGGAACTCAAAAAATATGATGATGCCGTCGCTGCTTACAAAGAAGTGATCGAAAATGTTGAATCGCTTGAAGGTGTCGATAAGTCCACCCGCGATGAACTCGCCGACGATTATCGCTACATCCTCTCAGCTGTCTACACCGAAGCTGGTAAGCCGGATAAAGCGATCGAGGTCTTGCGTGAACTGCTCAAACGCCACCCGGATAACCCTGGCTACAACAACGACCTGGGCTTCATCTTGGCCGACAACGACAAAGAGTTGGAAGAGGCCGAGAGGCTGATCCGCAAAGCGTTGGAAGAGGATCGCAAGGCTCGGGCCAAGGCGGCGGGGGGTAGCCTGCCCAAGGACGACAAAGACAATGCCTCGTACCTCGACAGCTTGGGCTGGGTGCTCTTCAAGCGCGGCAAAGCCAAGGAAGCCAAGCCCTACCTGGAACGGGCGGTACAGGATCCTCGCGGTCAGCATCTGGAAATCTTCGACCACCTGGGCGATGTGCATATGGCCCTGGGAGAAGTCGAAGCCGCCCTGGCCGCCTGGAAAAAGGGGCTAGAAACCGCCACGGATAGTGTGCGGGATCAGAAACGCAAGCTAAACGTCGAGAAGAAGATCCGGGAAGCGATGAAGAAAAAATAATTCTGCCGCTGGTCTGCTGCTTTTGTAAGAAAGTGAATAGATGCCGCGGATCAGGCGTCTGGAACCTCGAGGTGTGTCTCGGTCATGAACCAATCGAGCCAATCCGGCCAGGGGATCGCGACCGATGACCACCTGCTGGATCGTTTTGCTCAGGGGGATCGGCAGGCACTAGAAGAACTGTTTCGTCGCTATCGTCAGGCTGCCTTTCGGGTCGCGCATCGCCTCTTGGGCAACGAGGCCGACGCCCTAGACGCCGTACAGGAAGGATTCATCAAGGCCCTTAAGCATCTGGATGGTTTTCAGGGCCGCAGTACCTTCAAAACCTGGTTGCTACGCGTGGTAAGCAACGCGGCACTGGATCTGGGCCGCAGCCGAGGGCGACGCGAAGGTGTGCATCTCGACGCGATGCCCGGTGCCATCCACAACCAATTGCTCAGCCCGGATGACACCGACCAGACCTTGCAACGCCAGGAACTCGGTTCGCTGCTCGCCGAAGCGCTGGCCACCCTCACCCCGATTCAGCGGCAAACGTTTGTCTTGTATGCTGACGCTGAACTGAGTTATCGTGAAGTAGCTGAAGCTACGGGGGCCTCGCTAGGAACGGTGATGAGTCGCCTGTTTTATGCTCGACAAAAATTGAGGGCCTACCTGACGCAACGGATACCGCTATGAACGCTTTTCCCCCGGATCGTGCTGACGACGACGACGACCTGCACCAACTGGCCGAGGTCTACCGTCGTCACGCGCCGCCGGACCCCTCGCCCGCCCAATGGCAACGGGTGCAACAGGCGATCACTCGCGGCCTGGATTGTTCGCCTTCTGAGTCCTGTGTACCTTCTGCGAAATCAAACCTTCGCCGGACTGTGTGGTTGCGTGTCGCTCTACTGCTGTTCGCTCTAGGTAGCATCCTAGGGTGGACCTTAATCGGTACGGCTCCGCGGCCTTATGCTTCGCTACCGCCCGATGAGGCCAACCCCGAACCGTTTGCCGTGGCCAGCGCTGCTGAAATCTTCATTCACGATATTGCCATCGCTGATGCCGACCGGATCGCTCTGGGCAGGCTGCTGTTGGGGAAACTAGAATTTGCCGACGCCGGCGAAATCGAGGTTGTCGAAACACGACCCGATCCCACCGAAGGCTGGACCCCCACCATGTCCGCCCAGTCGGCCATGCCGTTGATTGTGGCTTCGGGCCAGGAGCCGTAACGATGCGAAGCACCAAGCCGTTGCTTTTGAGTGTGATGACCCTGAGCCTGCTAGGTGTCCTCCCAGTGTACGCCTGCGGGAAACCAAACGATAAACAGGTTCGTGTTTCGGTCATTGTGATCTTGGCTAGCGAGACAGACAGCGCTACCGACCCGAAACTCGAATCGCTCGCTGCGGAGATTCGCAAAACCAAAGCCGAATTAAAGGGGTTTCGGTTGCTAAAGATGGCGTGCAAGTCACTACCGCTGGGCAAGGCGGATGAGTTCGACCTGATCGAAGACCAGCGGGCGACCATCAAGATCAAGTCAACCGCCGACAAGATGGACCGGGTGCGTCTTGAAGTGTCTCCGCCGTCGATGGGCAAGATCACCTATTCCACGCCGTGCGGTAAGTTTTTGCCGATCGTTACGCCCTTCAAAACCAAGAAAGGCGAGCATCTGTTACTGGCGATTCGTGTGCAACCGTGTGGTGAGGAGAACCCCAAGTGATGCTTCTGCTGACGAGCGGTCCATGCCCTTTTCCTCCCAGGGGAAGAGACACGGAACAAGCACAAGTACGGCTCCGGCTGACGGAACGAAGCTCGCTACAGATCCTCAGCCCCATCCATGCTCCCCACTCCATTGGGATTATTCCACGGAAAATCGAACGGCCATGCTGAGCAGGTGA
>JBDNDE010000174.1:0-10139 GCA_046719305.1 Gemmataceae bacterium
CGGGTTCGCCGTTAAACTTCCGCAATGTGAAGTATCTGTCCTCAGCGGCCTTGGGGAAGTTGATTGCACTGAATAAGAAGGTCAAATCGGCTGGCGGTTCCTTGGTGTTATCTAACATTAACCCCGAGATTATTGAAGTGTTCGAGATCACCAAACTCGACAAGATGTTCAAAATCAAAAAGGACGAGCAAGAAGCATTGCAGTCGTTCTGATGGTTGCCCTCGCCTATAGTTCCTAGAGTTGACGGGAGTTGCTGATCCCTCACGGCTGCGTGGCAACGACGGGCTACACCTTTTCATAGGGAGCCTGGAACCCGTTTTCTCGGCCAACCGGGTAAGCCCTGCCTTCCAGGTGATTCAACCGGGAACATGCCAAGGACAGGAGTTTAGTACCATGCCCCTACCCATCTTGATGACATGACATTCCCTACCAACGAATCAGGTGACATCCCTTATCACGAGGTGACTTTACCTAGTGATCCTAACGAGGTACGTCGGTTCCAAGACAACATCGAGGAACAACTCGTTTCACGCCAAGTCACTGAAAAAGATATCTTCAGTGTTCGCCTCGCGCTAGAAGAAGCTCTCGTCAATGCTATCAAACATGGCAACCAGTACGATCCATCCAAACAAGTGCATATCCGCTATCGCTTTATCGATGACTCGCCTTTACGTCTAGAAATAATCATCACGGATGAGGGGGCGGGATTCGACCCGGCAGAGGTCCCTGACCCCACTGCCGAGGAAAACCTGGACCGGACTTGTGGCCGAGGTCTGATGTTTATGCGGCACTACATGTCGGAAGTGGAATATAACGAGGTGGGCAACTCGGTTCAGATGATCAAGATTTTCCAAGGGAAGAACTAACTGCCGAAAATCCCCTCCCGACTGCTATGACCACTCCGATGATGCAGCAACACCGGGAAGCCAAAGAACGCTACCCCGGGATGCTGCTGTTATTTCGTGCCGGCGACTTCTACGAACTGTTCTATGAAGATGCTGAAATTGTTGCCCGTGTCTTGAATATTGCCCTTACTAGCCGAGACGGGAAAATCCCCATGGCGGGTTTCCCTGCGCTGGCCTTGGAAGTCCATTTACAAAAATTGCTTCGGGCTGGTCATCGTGTCGCAATCTGCGACCAGGTCGAGGACGCTACCCAGGCCAAGGGACGGCTCATCCGCCGAGAGGTCACCCGCGTCGTTACACCTGGCACCCTCACCGATGACACCCTGCTGGATCCGCGTAGCCTCAATCATCTCGTTGCCTTGGCTCCCCTGCCCCGTCGCGGGCACGTCGGCGTGGCCTGGGTCGAACTTTCCACCGGATTGTTTCAAGCGGCCGATATCCCCCGTGAGCGTCTTGCCGATGAACTCCAACGCTTGGCTCCTAGCGAGATTCTCGTAGGTGAGATGGCAGCACTGGCCGAGTGCGCCAGGTTGTTAGAGCAGTTGCGGGAGAACCTGGGTAATTTAACGGTGACGACCCGACCGGATTGGACATTTGATCCGCTGTCGTCGCGTTCGGTGCTACAGGAGCACTTCCGCGTTACCACTTTTGCGGGATTTGGCTTCGACGATGCCCAGCCTTGCCTCTGCGCGGCGGGGGCATTGGTCGTCTACCTGCGAGAGACGCTCATGGCGAGCCTAGGGCACTTGGGCCGTCTACGACCGTATCGCACCGAGCAAGTGTTGTTTCTAGATGAGGTAACGCGGCGAAGCCTGGAGTTGGTGCGGACGCAACGCGAGGGTACCCGAGAAGGGTCGTTGCTTTCGGTGCTCGACCGCACAGTCACCTCGATGGGAGCGCGTCTCTTACTGGAGTGGCTGCTTTCGCCTTGTGTGGATTTGTCAATTATCCATGCTCGTCAAGATGCCATCGAAGAATTCCTCAACGATCCTACCCGCCGCGAACGTATCCGTGTCCTCTTGAGCGAGATGTTCGACCTGCAACGCCTCACGGCACGGGTTAGCACTGGCCGTGCAACTCCGCGTGATCTCGCCAGTGTGAGTGGAACGCTGGGCTTGCTCCCTAAGTTGTTGCATCATCTCCAGGGGTGCCGGTCGCCGCTCTTGAATGAGCTGGAACGTCGACTGGATGCCTGCCCAGATGTACGCGATCTGTTGGAACGCGCCTTGGTCGATGCCCCCCCGCAAACTGTCAAGGAAGGCGGGATCTTCCGCCCGGGTTTCGATGCCGATCTCGACGAACTGCGACAACTCAGCAGCCAAGGCAAGGAGTGGTTGGCCCATTTCCAAGCCGAGGAGATCCGCCGCACCGGCATTCCCAGTTTGAAGGTCGGTTATAACGACAACTTTGGATATTATATCGAAATAACGAACGCTCATCTGGCCCGGGTACCCGATAACTACATACGCCGGCAAACACTGACCAACCGCGAACGCTTTGTCACCCCAGAGCTTTCCGCCTGGGCCGAGAAAGTGTTGTCGGCCGAAGCTCGAATGATTCAACGTGAGACAGAATTGTTCAACCTTCTGCGCGAACAAGTGGCGGCTCAGACCAACCGATTGCTGATCACCGCCGAAGCCGTGGCCATGCTGGATACTCTGGCCTCCCTGGCCGAACTTGCTAGCGAACGAGGCTATGTGCGGCCGAAGCTGGTAGCCGAACCAGTCTTAGAGTTGCAAGCGGCCCGACATCCGGTGTTGGAGCAAACCTTGCCTGCAGGAACTTTTGTGCCCAACGATCTGGCCATGGGGCCGACCGAGGGACGCTTTCACCTAATCACTGGCCCCAACATGGGCGGCAAAAGTGTATTTTTGCGGCAAACGGCGCTGCTGACGTTACTGGCGCAGATGGGCAGTTTTGTTCCGGCCCGAGCGGCGACCATTGGCCTGACCGATCGCATCTTCACTCGTATCGGGGCTAGTGACGATCTGGGCCGTTCGCAGTCGACGTTTATGGTCGAGATGACCGAAGCAGCCAACATCCTCAACAATGCAACGTCTTCGAGCTTGGTCATTTTGGACGAAATCGGTCGTGGCACAAGTACTTATGACGGCGTTTCGCTTGCTTGGGGTATCACCGAGTATCTGCATGACACTATCCGCTGCCGAACCTTGTTCGCCACTCACTATCATGAGTTAGCCGAGCTTGAGAGTCGGCTTGCGGGGTTGCGGAACTTTCAGGCCCGAGTGCAGGAGACAGCCGAGGGTATTGTGTTTTTGCACCGCATCATGCCTGGCAGTGCCGATAAGAGTTACGGCATCCATGTGGCCGAACGTGCCGGGGTGCCGGAGCCAGTGCTGCGTCGGGCCCGGGCGGTGTTAGCCGAGCTAGAGGCTCAACATGCCGCTCGTGAAGCCCAACCAAGTACCGCACACCTGCGCCGACCGAAACTAGCCCAGCCAAGTTTGTTTGCCGGTAGCGACGATCCGGTGTTGCTAGCGATTCGTGAGCTAGACCTTAATCAACTCAACGGTGAACAGGCCCTGCAGCTGCTGCGTCGGTTCCAGCGGGAACTCGGTTGAGCCGCTTGGCTTGATCAGTCTTCGCTTCGCAAGGCAGCTAACGAGCGGCGGATAGCATCCTCAGTGAGTGGGGGTTCTAGTCGTGCATGCAGTGCCGCATTCAAAAAGATCAATACACTTGGAGTAATTTGAACTTTTAATCCATGAAAAATTTCCGGGCATTCGTCGATATCGCAGGTAAAAAACCGTGCCTGATGTGGGATCGTGTTGGCTACGTTTGTCAACAATGGAAGCGTGAGGCGATCCGGGGCACTCCAGGGGGACCAAAACAGCACGACGACGGGCACAGAACTGTTGCGAAGTTCCTCTTCAAAACAGTCCGTGGTGATTGCAGGTAGTGAGGTGACTTTCTTAGCGGGGCGGGCCTTACGTGGGCTGCCCACCTCCTCGCGGAAGACGGCACTTCGGGGCAGAAGTCGGCCCTCACAACGCTGCTCTAAGAGAAGATATAGATCAGCGGCCTCTTCAGGTGTGTCGAAGTATTCGCTCAGTTCGCCCTCGTCTTGAAGTTGGTCGATCCACTCGGCCCGCAAGCCATCGAAATGGACGAAGCCGGCCGGAGGGGTGAACTCCAGAACGAACAGGCTGCCCGAAGGGTAGATGCATAGATCCGCCCAGTCATCGACTTCCTGGTTGGCACGCAAGCGACGAATGATCTCGGAACGAGCGGAACTCATAGCGCACTCCTTGGCTCTGTTCTACTATTCTAGAGAATGCTTGGCATGCGTCTGGAGGGTGCACTTTCTTTGGCGATGGGATCACCAAACAAATATGGCTTACGTCTGGATGTTGGTCGGCTGTTTTTCATTTGCTTGGATGAGTCAATTTGCAAACCTGCTTGGGCAGATGAACTGCGATTGGCGATTGGTCGCTTTGGCTCGTGGATTACTTGTGCTGACCCCAGCCTTACTCATCGTACGGGCTTCGGGGGCGACTTTTGCCATCTGGGGGCCGGCCGTTCTCTGGATGCGTTCGATTGCCGGTAGCCTCAGTTTGATTTGTACCTTTTACGCGCTAACCGCGCTGCCAACTAGCGAAGTCTTGACCCTCACGAACACTTTCCCCATTTGGGTCGCCCTGCTCAGCTGGCCGCTGTTGCGGCAGAGACCGGGAGGGACAGTCTGGCTGGCTGCCTGTTGTGGCGTGGTCGGAGTCTTTCTCATCGAGTTTGACAAACAGCAGTTCAGCTACTCGGGGCAGTTGGCCGTCGTGCTAGCCCTCCTGGCAGCGATCTTCTCGGCGATTGCTATGCTGGGATTGAACCAAATCAAGCATCTACATCCGTGGGCCATTGTCACGCATTTCTCGGCCGTGGCTACCCTCACCGTTTTGATCACCTGGCTGATCAGTGGACCGCCTCCTTTGGCCCCTTTAGCCCGAGGGGAGATCGTGGCTTTGTTGGTGGGCATCGGAGCCACCGCCAGCCTTGGCCAGTATTGCCTCACGCAAGCGTTTGTCCGCGGTCAGCCGGCACGAGTCTCGATCGTCGGCCTGACACAAATTCTCTTTGCCATGGGCATCGAGTTGTTGTTAGGGGGTTCCGGTTTCGGTCAATGGACTTTGGCCGGCATCGTACTGGTGATTGCCCCCACGGCGTGGATGATGGCCGAACGGGCTGCACCGACTTAACAACCCCAAAAAGGGAGGATTCAGGCTGATGCTGCTGCCGTGTTCTTGTGGGAAAATGCTGCGTTTCCATGAGCGTTACCTCGGTCGAACCGTGCAATGCCCGACGTGCGGACGTTCGCAGGTGGTCCAAAGCTTGCCGACAACGGGGGCGGCTGCCCTGCTGTCCACTGCTACGCGGGTATCTTGGTCCAAGCGACACTCCTGGAAGGGGTTAGCCCTGCAGCTGCTAGCCATCTTGGTGGGGGCAGTGGTACTGACAATGCTGGTTTTGCTGCTTCGCCAGTGGTCGCAAACCGAGGAGTTCGATCCCAGCGATTACATCCCCGAGGATAGCATTGTGGTCTTGCATCTGCGGCCAGGGAAGTTGTGGCAAAACACTACCTTCCGCCGGGCGTTTGATCGACCTGGGGGAGCCGTCGATCGTCTGAGGCGGTGGTTTCATTTGACGCCTGAAGAGGTTTTAGAATTAATTCTCGTGGGCAATCGTCCGGATCAGGCCCAAGATTGGGCTTTGCTCCGCCTCAACAAAAGTAGTCGGCTGCTTGATTTGTCAAAACATTGGCAAGCGAGCGAAATCCGACCGCACGGCCGCCTGCAACTTCGAATCGGCTGGGTGGACGAGAATAAACGCTTGGCCCTGACGCAACTGAGCCAGCAGTGGTTTCTGGTGGCTGGGCCGGAAAATCTAAAAGAAGCGCTGCGTCTGCGACGCCGTCTGGGGACTCGCCCCACCGCCTCTGTTGCTGAACTGCTTCCAGATGAACAAGCGCTGCTGATTCTCCAGCCTGATGAGCCAATGCGGCGGCAACTACGGTCGATGTTGGGACTCGCAGGAGTCGCCCTCCTTGCTGATCTGCCTGTCTTGAAGTTGCGTGGTTCTCTCACCGATCAACTGAAGCTGACGTTCTCGACTCCTTTACCCCCCCACGAGCCGCAACGCGGCCAGGTACGCGATAGCTTGCGTCGGGTACGTGCGTTCGCATCAGCCGTTGCCCTGATCCAGTCGGACCCCTTCTTCGAGGTTCTCGGCCAAAGCGACTTACAGCCACAAAGCGGCGAAATGTGCTTGCAGTGGCAGGGCGATCCTGCTGCCGTGTTAGCACGCCTCGCAGAACGACTCGGACAAGCAGGCTGGTGATCTGGGCAAAAGTTGCCGCTTGGTCCGATCTAATCAGCACATCCTTCGGCCGATTGGTCTTTCTAAAGCACGACCGCTCAACAAAGTCTCTCGTGCAGTCGATGATAAATTCTGCCGTCGGTGAATCTGTATCGGCTGGAGGGTATTCGCATGGCCGCATTTCTTCGCGTGTATAGCCCCACGGAGTCGGTTCCGAACGAACCGAGCTATGCCGATGTTCCTGTGCGTTTAGCCGACCTGTTACCGCTAGTCGCCCTGGCGCACCGTAAAAACTATCTGTGGTTACAAGATTTCCTAGAAGATGAAGTGCGGATCTCGGCAGACCTCTATGAAGTATTGCAAGCCTTCCAAGAAACTCGGCCCTCTGCCTGAAGCCCTGGTTCGCAGAGAAGGAACCACGGATTAGAAAGGGTATGACTGATCCGGCGAAAAGAGCTTCCGTGGACGATCACTGCTAAGATCCCTAGTTGTAGATCATGGTGTTCGTCTCGCGGGAGAGCCAACCATGATCCGACTTGGGGCCGTCGATTTCGACACCTCACACGTTGTGGAGTTTGCCAAACGCCTGCTGCATAAAGAGATTGCTAAGGAGCAGTGGGTCGAGGGAGCAACCTTAGTCGTCGCTTGCCCCGGCTCTTCGGAGATGTCCCCCGAACGAATACCCGGCTACAAGGATGTCATGACCAAACTGGGCATTCCTTTGGTGGATAAGCCCACCGACATGATCGGTAAGATAGACGGAGTACTGATTCATTCGCTCGAAGGAGGGGCGCATCTGGAACGCGCCAGGCCGTTTCTCGAAGCGGGTTTGCCCTGCTTTATCGATAAGCCCTTCACCTGCTCCGTGGCGGACGCCCGCAAAATTGCAGCCTTGTCGCAGAAATATAAAGCCCCAGTTTTTACGTCGTCGTCGCTGCGTTTCGCACCGGAATTGGTGGCGTTTCTAGAACAGCGAGACAAGACGGGGAAACTTCTCGGAGCCGTCAGTTATGGCCCGGCGCATTTGTTTCCGCAGAAACCTGGAGGACCGGTGCGAAATCCAGGCTTGTTTCATTATGGCATTCACCCAGCCGAGGTTCTATACACCCTGATGGGTCCGGGGTGCTTGCGGGTTACCTGCACCCATGAGAAGGATGTTGATGTAGTAACCGGACAATGGAAAGACGGCCGGGTCGCCACTTTAAGGGGGTTGCGTTCAGGCGCTCAGGGGGAGTATGGCTTTTTAGCCTTCACCGAAAAGACAAATCGGCATGTGATGCTGCGGACGACCTACATTTATCGCGAACTGCTTAAACAGATCGTGCGTTTCTTTCAGACAAAACAATCGCCCGTGCCATTAGAGGAATCGATTGAGTTAGTCGGATTTCTCGAAGCCGCCCTGCGTAGTGGAGCCAATCACGGGGCCGGCGAGAAGGTCGAGTCGTAGCACCCACATTGCCGCGCTCGCTTAAGCAACCACCCGATTGCGGCCCAAGCGCTTCGCCTCATAAAGTTTATCGTCAGCTTTGGAGATCAACTCGACGGGGTCGATGGTTTCCCCACAGGTAGAAGCTACACCAATGCTAATGGTGACTGCAAACATCTGCTCGTCAAAACGGAACGGCCCCTCCGCTACCAACGAGCGAACTCGCTCCGCAACTACAATCGCCTCTTCCAACTCCGTTTCCGGCAATACTATGACGAATTCCTCACCACCGTAGCGTGCAAAGAGTTCCTCGGCCCGAATTCCCTCGCGAAGTCGGTGTGCCATCTCCCGCAACACATAGTCGCCACACAAGTGCCCATGTGTATCGTTGATCCGCTTGAAGTGATCGATGTCGAAAACAAGCAGACTCAGAGGCCGAGAGTGCCGTGAGGAGCGGGCTAATTCTCGGTTGAGAAACTCCATCAGGTAACGCTTGTTGGGGATCTCGGTCAGACCATCAATAATTGCTAGTCGATAAATCTCTTCATGATATTCGGCTTCGATATTTCCACCTGCAAGAAAGCGATAAATACAGTTGCCGACTCGAACATAATCACCATCTTTAAGAATCATTCGCTCACATGGGGTATCATTCACATAGGTGCCATTCGTACTACCCAGATCGCTGGCGATGTAACCTTCGGGCGTCGGATCAATCCGGGCGTGGCGACGCGACACCGAGTGATCGTCAATCTGGATCGAACACTCTGCGCTCCGCCCGATGATCGTACTGGCCGAATGACTCAATGGGTAACGACGCCCCATGTTCGGACCTGACGGATAGATATGGACGACACACGCCTCGTCCCCCAGACTGGTTTTCACGCGGGGTAACGTACAGAGGGTGTCAGCGGTCGTGCGGCCGTTGGTCAGAGGGGATTGCGCAGAATCCATGATCAAAAAATCCCAGACGATCAGTATATGCAAATCGTGTTATATCTCAAAACTACCTCACTGCGTCGAATTGTCAAACTTCGGGCGACTCTAAATCTTGAGCCTCTAGCCAGGAGATGATCCGTTCGCCCAACTGCCGCCGCAGTCCCGAGTAGACATGGTCTGCTCCTGAAATGACCTCGACCGCTGTTTGTGGAACGGTTTCCGCAATAGCCTGACTCAATCCCTGAAAGGCAATATTGGTTTCCATCTCTTTGCTGCCCAAGATTACCAACGAGGGTAACTCCAGTTTGGGCAATAAGTTGAGCAGATGATATCGTTCCTCTGGCCCGTACTTTTCCAGGTAACCTGTGGCCGTAGTCAGAAACGGCAATGGAAAAGTCACCTCCATAAGCTCCTGGCCGCGTCCTTCAGCAACGCGTTGTTGGGCCTGAGCATAAGTCAAGCGGAATTCGGCAGAATGCTCGCTAAACCACGTGTAGGACAACCGGGGTGGAGAGATAGCAACCACTCCACGAACAGATGGGTGTGGAGCATGAACCTGACTGTAAATCGCTTTTACTGCCCCGAGGCTGTGACCGATTAGAAACACGCGGGACTCCTGACCCGCTACTCGGTCACACCATGCTTGCAGATCCAACCGGCACTCATCGACCACTTCGTAAGCTGCTCCTCGTCGTCGTCCGCCTTGAGTGGCAACAAGATCATGTCCGCGAGTGTTGATACGAAGAACAGCAAACGAACGCTCCGTCAAAAAACCCGCTAAAGCATTCCCTACAGCGGACGAATAAAAATTGCTTCCCGTACCATGCAACAAGATCACCGAGGCGCATGGCTGAGCCGGTATCTGCCAGTATCCATCTAAGGTCAGACCATCAGCCGTAGAGACCTGAACAAGTTCGGAGGTCATCGATTCTCTCCGCGCGGTTGAATCTTTTCATAAAGCAAGTCGACTAATTGTTCCAACAATTCCAGATACTCCGTACCAGCGATCGCTGAAACACGACCTAGTAGGCGACGACGCCGTTCTAATCGAGCTATCAACCCTTCGACGCCTAAGGTACCGATTGAATCCTGTAAAGATAACAACTCGCGGAAGTCGCTTTCGTCGAGTTGCCGCGTTCGATCTGGGTTGCGTTCGATCCAAGATCGCAACTCGGGATGCGTTGCTTCTTGATACCGCAGGCGCGATAAATCGCCACTAGGTGAGGCTCCTGAAGCTAGTCGGGCCAACAATCGTTCCAGCGGTTGATCGCGTAATTCACTAACATTTAGTCCAAACGCGCGGGCACAGGCCAACACGGTAGCATTTCGGAGCTTGCGTTGCGGACCCGGTAATAGAATCTGCCGCGCGGTATGCCGATTTATCCGAGCTATCCGGGCAAATTCCTCTTGGTTCCAACCACGTTCTTCTACCAGTCGGCGAATTTTCAAAGCTAGTTCATTGCCTTCTATCTCTGCCATGATGGGTAAGGTTAGAAATGTAGCCAGGTTTCGACCAGTGCTCCGAAAATGGTTGGTTCTAG
>JBDNDE010000175.1:0-10124 GCA_046719305.1 Gemmataceae bacterium
GTGGCCAGGAAGGAGTCGAGGGGTTCTTTCACATTCCACCAGCCAACCCAAGCTCGCTTTCCCCAGGGCCGTGGCCGTGGAGGAGGGCGGCGACAGCCGAAGATTGGCCGACAGGCTGCCGCTAACCTGCAGCGTGTTGATGCCCGCGGCGGCAATCTGGGATCCACCAAAAGGATCGCCTGCCCTTTGCGTGGTGAGTGTGCCGATGCGGCTGCCCACCTCCAAGTGGGTGATCGTTCGGCTGCGAATCATCGAGGTGGTTTGTGTGGCCAGGCCACCGGCTTTGAGCGAGCTACCAGACGTCATATCGCGAAGGTGGGCCGAACCCAGTAGACCAGTGACGATCGCTTTGCCAGCTAAATCGACCCTCGGGGCATTCAGAGCAGCCAAGGGACCATTCACCCGCAAAGCCCCAAGCTGCACTTGGCCGAGTCCGCCATTGGGTTGGACCGTGATGCTCAACGAAGTAGTCGGGGCAGCATTGCGTATGACCACGTCGAAGCGTCCCAAATCGGTGGGGTTGGGAACCACCACCAGCCGCGCGGTTGTCGGTCCTAACAGCCGAACCGTGTAAATCGAGCCATCGGCGGTGGCCCCCACCACGGTGGATGGTCCGTCGGGAGCCCGTTCGATGCTTATCTGAGTGGTGGTGTAGGTAGTTAGAAAAGCATCCATGCTCATGACGACACCTTGACCATCGGGTGCGTTGCCGAAATTTCCCGTGATACTGTTGGCCATCACCAACACACGCGATCCACTACCCGGACTGCCCGAACTGTCCAGTTGCGAACCCGATCCGAGCGAAAGGTTGCCTGTGATGTTCAGTTGGTCGTCGGCCTCCTCGTCCAGATCCAGATGCAGCCGGCCCGAACCGATGAAGGATACATCTGCCGTGATATTCATCGTTGTGGGGCTGGTGCCGATCCCCCCGGGTGCCAACACACCGCCGGATTCAATTCGGACATGGTTGGCCGACACATTTCCCGAGACGGCCAGGACAGCATCGTTGGTGGAACTAAGGATCCTAAGCGTGCCGTTGGTGGTGAAGGAGTTGCTACCGACCTCGGTAAGGCTACCGCTAAAAGTGATGCTTTCGCTGGTGGAACTGAAGTTTACAGTGAAATTGCTGTCGAAGACAACATCGCCGGTAAAAGTGGCTGAGCCGACCAGACTCAACGTGTTGGCGCTGGCCTCGAAGCGGCTGTTCCCCACAACCGTAAGGAACGCCAACCGATCAAAACCGCCAATTACCCCACCGAAGCTGGTGTTGCCGGCCGAGATATACAAGCCATCACCCAAAGGCGCATTCAGCGTGCCGGTGAACGTCAGATTGCCGGCCGGCAAGCCTAAAGTGCTGTTGAGGTTGATTTCGATATCTTCAAGCCCGTTGTATAACTCAACATTTCCTCGCAGAATCAGATCACCCGATGCAAAGGAGATGGAGTTGTTCAGGTAGATCGTCCCAGCGGTGATCTCTACGGTGCCGTTAATGTCAGCGAGGACCGATAAATCGACCGTTTTGCTCCCCGCATTGACAGTGAGTTGCGACAGGTTGCCCAACAAGCCACCCAGATTTACATCCCCGCCTGCCTGAATTTGTATACCGAACGAATCCGGGGTCAGTGGCTCGCTGTCTGAGATACTGCCGAAGACGCTTAGCCTTCCTGCTGCTTCGATAGTGAGTGTCCGCGAACCGCTGATGCCATCAAAATCGAAATTGTCGAACCAGGTCACCTCGCCGTCTTCCCCACCACCGACCCCAGTGGAAATAATCACATCCTTGCCAGCCTGCAGTTCAGCGTACACATCATCTAGGTTAAGAGTAGCTCCAGTGGCGTTGGCCGTGTATGTAACTTGGCTAGCTGAGTGGACGATCTCAAATCCTGTGGTGGCAGCAATAGATTCGATCGAAATATTGAAAGTAGGAGTCAGGCGGTCTTCGAGAGCTTCCAGGCGAAGGGGCCGACGATAGACAGAGCGAAGGCAAGGCACGTTCAAAGTTCCTCCTGGTTCGTGTAGCAACAGGTCCACAACGTCTTGGAGAGAACGCGGGGGAACGGGTCTCGCGTGCAGCACAAGGGGCGGCTAAAGACGAAACAACTCTAGGTCAAGCTTCTGCATTGTCAAGTCAGGCAAGCGGAGAAATCTCTACTACCCAGACTGGCAGGGGTACAATCCCATGCATGACACGCTCTTTTTTCGTGGAGGGGTTGCTTATGCTGCGTTGGCTTCTCGTGCCTGGTGCCGTGCTGCTGAGCGTATTAGCTATCGTGCCAGCTCCGCCAGAGAGACCACCGTTGGCCAGCGGTTCTGCCCCGCCAGGCGTTTGCGTGCGCGTCAAAGCAACTACTTACGTCACGCATGCCGATTCCATGGGAAAATTCATTCTACCACTCCAGGGCCGCTGGACGGCACAGATGCCGGGACATTTCATTGCTGGGGTGACGGCTCAAGCAGGGGCACGGCTAGAGTTGCGACCACTGCCCCAGCAAGACCATCGCGACTACGCCTGGGTCGATCCTACACCAGGTCCTAGCGGCGCATGCGGCAATTGTCACTCCAAGGCCTACACCGGCTGGGCGAGTGGGGCGCATTCTCGCGCTTCGACAAGTGAGGAGTTCCAAGCCTACTACGCTTCGCTGCTTCAAGACAAACCCAATGGGGCGGGTGTGTGCAGCTCGTGCCACGCGCCGGGCTTGGCCGACGATGACCCGGCGCTGTTCGACCTCCGTCAGGTTCGCGGTGCCCTGGCCGGCGTCCATTGCGATTATTGCCACAAGGTCGCCGACTTGCAGCCAGGCGGCACCATCGGCCTAACGCATGGCCGTTACCTGTTGAAGCTGCTACGGCCGCGTGAGGGGCAGTTATTCTTCGGCCCGCTGGACGATGTAGACCGTGACGAGGATGCCTACTCGCCGTTACACCGCGACAGCCGCTTTTGTGCCGCCTGTCACGAGGGCAACCTCTTTGGCGTACCGGTCTACACCACTTACAGCGAGTGGCAGGCCAGCCCCGCTAGCCATCGCGGCCAGCAGTGCCAGGATTGCCACAGCATCCGCCAGGGACGAACCACAGCCCATACGTTTTGGGACGGCGACCAGCGGGCGATGTTGCAACGATGCCTGGACCTAGAGGTAGGCTTTGGCCCGGCCGAAATCGAACTCCGTCTCACCGCGCGACAGGTCGGCCATTGCGTACCCACGGGATTTATCGAGCGTCAACTCAAGCTGAGTTGGGAATATCGGGATGCGCGCGACCGAGTCTTGGGGCGGCGAGAGGTGGTCTTCGCCCGGAAGCTGAGCGGCCGATTTTGGCACGGCCAGCCAAACGAAGATACCCGCCTACGTCCCGAGCAGCCGTGGCTGCACCGCGAAGCCTTTCCAGCAGGCACCGTGACCGTGCAAACATGGCTAACGCATGAACGCTTTCAATCCCAAGCAAGCAAACCGCTCCTTGTCAGGGAACATCGTTGGCATCGCTGAGAGCACCAATCAACGCTTCAGCCGTGCTGGTGGAGAAAGAAGCCCTGCTGGGCACCAAAGGTACGGGCCAACGCCTCGCCGTGCAACAACTCCTGCGGGCTACCCTCGCATTCGATGCGACCATCCTTCAGACACCAGACATGCTGCGCAACTTGATGAACCATACTCAGGTCGTGCGACACCATCAGGATCGTCACACCACGTTCGCGGCAGAAGCGGCCGATGAGTTGGTAGAACTCTTCTTGCATCTGGAAGTCGATGCCAGCAGCCGGTTCGTCCAGCAACAGCAGTTCGGGGGTTGGCTCCAGGGCCAGGGCTAGCAGCACCCGTTGTAATTCGCCACCGGATAGCACGCGGACTTCTTTGTGGAGCAGATGCGGTACGCCGACCCCCCCGAGCATCTGTTCGACGCGGCGACTCAACGACGGTTGCCAGACGGCAAACCACGGGGCCCGGCTCAGCGACAGACCAAACAGATCCAGCACGGTAAGCGGCAAATTGCCTTCTAACCGCAAACGCTGCGGTACATAACCAATATGTCCCGGTTGCTGGTGATTGCCATGTACGCAATCAAAACGAATACGGCCCTGATAAGTCACTTCGCCCAGCAGCGCCTTGAGCAGCGTTGTCTTGCCCGCTCCGTTGAGGCCAATCAACGCTGTGATCTGCTGACGTTGCAGAGCGGCCGTTACCCCCCGCAGGATGGGCCGACCGCCTAGTTCGACGCAGACTTGATCAAGCACGACCAAGGGGCTAGTAGGGGCGGCCACGGCAGATACCATGCGAGATGCCACCGATGAATCGCTCAGGGGAGCTTGTCGGCGATTGCTTTCAGGTTGGTTTCCATGCGTTTGAGATACCACTGCCCCCCCTCGGTTTTAATCTCTTGCAGGCTGCCCGTTTCCAACGGGTCGACTTGCACCAGCGGCACTTTGCCTTCCAGCGCCTCGCTAACCTTCTTGGCCGATCCAGCCGAGTATTGTGGCTCAACGGTTATCAACGCCACCGGCTTATTCGGATCTTTGCACAACTTGATGATCTTGGCCAAATGGCCAGGAGTCGGCTCATCGCCCGGTGCTGCTTCGATGACGCCCGCGACTTTCAGGCCAAAACCACGAGCAAAATAGCCGAACGACTCATGGAAGGAAACAATCCGTTTGTTCTTTTTGCCTTCGAGCATCTTCTCCCCGTATGCCTTGAGATCGTTCAGCTGGGAAACAAACATCTTGGCATTCTCTTCATACAGCGAGGCGTTCGCTTCGTCGATGTTGCTGAGTTCTTTGGCAATCACCTCGACGATGGCAATCGCCTCGGGTATGCCCAGCCACAGATGGGGATCATAGGTGCCGTGGTGGTGATGGTGGTGATGGTCGCCGTGGTCGTGGTCGTGGTCGTGGTCCAATTCCATCAACAGCTCCGGTGAAATCTTTTTGCCCACCTTAATATGAGGCAGCTTGGGATTGCGCGCCTGCCTGTAGAGCGGATCGGCAAACGAGTCGTCCAATGTCAACCCCACACTCAGAAACAGATCGGCTTGACGAAACATCGCCGCATCGCGCATGTCGGCCTTGTATTCATGGGGGCCATGCTCCAGGCACAGGCATTTGACCGCAACCTGATCGCCGCCCACGGCATAGACGAAGCTGGCCAAAGCCGGGATGGTGACGATAACGCGTTTGGGAGCCGTCTCGCCCTCCCAGGGATTGGTCATCGTGCCACAGCCACATATGGGCACAGTGAGCAGAGCCAGACACAAGGCCAGGCAGAGGGCGGAGCCGAATCGAGCAGCGAAGCGCATGGCGGATTACCTCCGAGGTGCGTCAAAGGGCTTACAACGTAATACGCAGTCGCAGCGTGAAAAGTTTCTAACACGTCTGTTTGTTACGCATTCAGGGAGCCAAAAGTTTGACCCGACAGGAAAAACATCCCATAGTAGTGGCGGCAAGGTGAGAATCGGAACGAGGGCTTGGTCATGAATGAATTGGCAGCGCCGTTCGTACGCTTGTGGAACTATGTTACTCAGGTGGGTGGTTTCCCTGGTCAGATCTTCTTCTGTGTCACCGTCATCATGCTGGTTGTCGGCGGGATCACCTGGCTGAGCAACCGCAAATAGTCGCCGGAACCAGAGGGCGTCTGGCACCGGCTTCCATGCAACCGCAAATAGTCGCGCGAACCAGAGGGGAACTGGCACCGGCTCCCGTTGGACATGTTGTTGCCGGCTCTGCGGGCGAATCATTCAGCCAGCCGCTCACGTAACTTGCGGATGGCCTTGTACTTCTCATCGCTAATGCGTTCGGGAGCCAGTCCGAGCGTTTCGCTGATTTCCTGGACCGTGTGTCCATGCAAGCTCAATTGAACGATTTGCTGTTGCCGCTCGGTCAACAGCTCACGGGCAACTCGTTCGACCGCTTCGCGATCCTCGTGTCGCATGCGGTCGATCTGATCGCGGGTATCTGCAGCCTGTTCGATCTCGGGGCTATGCCTACGGCTCCGCTGGGTACGTTTCTTTACCGCGTCGATGGCCCGCAGAAACTCCCGACGTTCTTCGCTTTCAATTTGCAAAGTGCGTGACCAGGCATGGGGTGGCACTCGCTCTAGTAGCCGGCGAAACACCTCTTGGGTGCAATCCTCCCAGGCATGCGAGGGAAGCCGGGCATTACGCCAGCAGGTCGTACAATAGCGGCCAATGTCGCTGAGATGCTGCGGCGAGATTTGGTTGGCTCGCAGGGTGCCGGAACCCAGGGTAGCCAGAGCGGTCCCCATGAGGACCGCGACCATCATAGGTCGGCTGGATCGGGTCGTGCGGTTGGACATGATGGCAGTTAACTCCGCCAAGGAGATTGTTTCCGGGATTCTACACTCGTTCACGGGACGGAGAGTGGGCAGATTCTCGCCGTCATCCCATTATAGGCCGTCACCCTTTGAGCCTAGGCCAGTTTTGAGCCTAGGCCAGTTTTGAGCCTAGGCCAGTTTGCGAGGATAGGCGGCTCAGACCGACACCCGAGTTCTGGTCGCACGGTTAAGCTGCTGCCAAAAAGCTCGCAGCAGAGCCTCGCTATCTGCGGGCAACTCCTGAGGGGAATACTCGGCCAGGGTGTAAATCCGCAAGAGCGCCTGAGCCTGGCGGGCTAACTCTGGATACTCTGCAGACAGCCGAGCGATAAACTCCTGGGCCGTCTCGGCGGTAGCGCGCTGGAGGCCCTGATCACGCGCCCAGGCTTCCAGAGCAGCGAAAGAATACCGCACTAATTGCCGGGGTGTCCAACCTCCTGCTTGCCCGCTGACAAAAGGGTCAGGAAAAGCAGCAAAAGGCGTATGGGCGTCGGCGTCAGAGGGTTCGTCATCCGCTTCGGAGCCAGAGCCACTCGGGCCAACCAGACCGCGCCACCAAGCCAACCACCCCTTGGCCGCGTCGCTAAAGCGGGCGAAAAAGGCCAGTCCGTGGCGGATGAGCAAGTAGAGCACTGCCACGATTAGGGCGGCGAATACCAGCCACTTGAGCCACTGCGCTAGAGACATAAGATTCTGTGTCGCGGAGGACGGCGGTGGCGGCGAGGAGGGTCGGCTGTTGGCGTCGTGGGGCTGTTTCCTGCTGGGGTCAGGCTGTTTCTTGCTGGGGTCGCTTTGATTGCCGCTCTTGCCGTTTCTGTCCGTGGTTTGGTCTTTTTTGGCTTTGCTGTCCTTGTTGGCGGTTTGGCCTTTTTCGCTTTTGCTATCGCGATCTTTACCTACTTTGCCGTCTTTGCCCGGCTCGCCGTTTTTGTTGGCTTTGTTGGCAGGGTCACCCTTCTTGTCTTGGGCCTGCCCCGGGCTTGCTTTCCCCTCAGCCGGACTGTCGCCTTGAACGGCCCAGGTGCTTGCCTGCCTTTTCTGCGAATGGACCTTCCACCCGCTCCATAACGCATTCTCGGAATAGGGGCGCGGCAGGACGGCCGCTACCACTAGCAGACTGCCGATCATCGCACAGCCGACCCCCAGCCACATCGCCGTTATCCCCGGCGGCATCTGTAGGCGCCTTTGCCGCAAGTACCGCCGCAGCCCCAAGAAGCAGGTCGTCAGCAGCAGCCCCAGTCCGCAGGCCAGATAGCCAGCTAAAAGTTGAAACGACCAGACGCGCCGCTCGGGTTGATCCAGCGGTAGCAACGCTTGCCCCAGCCCAAAGAGCGGTAGGGCAGCCAACGAAAAGTACACGACCCACAGCCCCAGAACCCGGCCGGATCGGGCTTGTTCGCTGTACTGGCGCCAGCGGTCGAGAAAGCTCTGCGGCTTGGCCGAGGGGGGCGGCTGAACCAGACGAGGTGCGGTATCCTCCCAGGTCTGCTGCGGGTCCCCTTCCCAGCCGGCGACTTGCAACAGGCCCTCGGCGGAGCCTTCCACGTCGTCATCAACATGCGTACAGTCACGGACCAGACGCTGAGCCGACCACCAGACCAACCCAACCAAAACCAGATTGACCACAACGCTCCAGGGCTGTACCGCTGGCGGATAGTCGATGAACCAACTCAAGCCGAAATAGGCGAGAGCGGCCAGAATGAGAGAATACAGTGGGGCACGGGCAGCGGCTTCGCTGTGTAGAGCAATCCGCCCGGTGAGAACCACACCGAGAATGTAGAAGCACATAATCCATTGCAGACGAAACCGCCAAGGACCGTCGCTGGGATAGAATAATTCCAACAAGAACAGGACCAGAGTTGTGATCATGCCGACAATCAAAGCCGGACTGAGAACCACAGTCACATAGTCGACCACAGTTGCTTTGGCAGCGTTCATAGCGTCCGTGTACGCGATAGTCCCCAAAAAGTGTTTAGTGTCTGGGTATCGGTTCTGGGGCCTTTTTACGCAAGGGGCCGATCCTCAGAGAGCGTACCTGCAGAATTTTTTTCAAAAAAACTCAAAAAAAATGGCTTGGCACTTGTCCCTTTTCACCAGTCGGGTATCATAACGTTGTCGCCATTGGGCGACGGGGGCAGTATCGGTGATGGGCGACGCCGACTGCTGCCCCTTAGTTTTTTCTTCAACCGACCTCTCTACTCGTCTCGATCCATCCCCTAACTTCTCTGCTCACCCCTCCTAGAACCGGCAGATCTACAGTTCGCAGATCCACGAACTCGCACAACGACCTCGCGTCGGTGGCAACTATCGATCACCCCAAGTTCTCCGCTCATTCCTCTTGTAACGGCCAACAGCTTTGCTTTCGACGCTTTGCTCACTCTGGTTTGTTTGCTTCGCCACGCAAGCGCGGCAATAAGAGATTGTCGCACGATGGCCGCACAACCGCGGGTTGATAAGACGGCCTCACTACTCATCAGGAGGATGCACCGTGATTGTGCGTCGTCTCGCTTGGTCCGGCCTAGTCGGACTTGCCCTGTGGGCTAACCAAGTCGTAGCGGTGGAACCCGCTCGCTTGGATCTGGTAGCTCCTACCAATCAACAACTTGCCGATGATGTGGCCGCTCGCTTGCGTCAGGCCGGAGTCTTAAAGGACTATACGGTGGAGATTGTGACGCAGGATGGGAAGGTCGAACTCAAGGGAGTGATCGCGGACGCCAAGCAGCGCCAGGAAGTGTTACGGCTTGTGCAATCGGTCCGAGGCGTCCAGCGAGTAGTAGATGGCCTGATCGTGAAAGATGAGGCGATTCGTCGTGTGCGGGATGAGGGAACGCCCAAGCTGCCCGCTCTGGACAACGGAGGGGCACCCGGCATCCTCACTCCGCCCACACCGGGCGCAGGGCCTGGAAGCGGTGGTGCGGGCGCGGGCGGGATGATTCCCGAGCCAACCCCCATCTTCCGTGTTCCCCAGCCGGCCTTTGCTGCTCTGAATCCTCCGGCCCTGCCCCCTTACGCTTGGCCGACCTATGCCCCGTACAACAACTTCAGCCGCGTGGCCTACCCCACGGCCTACCCCTACAACGCTTGGCCGTTCATCGGTCCAATCTATCCTTTCCCCAAGGTTCCATTGGGCTGGCGTTCGGTCAAGTTGGAGTGGGATGACGGTTACTGGTGGTTTAGCCGAGTCGGACACCCGCACAACTGGTGGAAGTTGCGGTTCTGGTGAGAATTTCTTACCAGGCATAGAATTGAGGATGAGCAAGACCCTTCTGGGAGTTAGTCTCCCTCCCGGTTGTGGTCTTGTTTTTATTCCATTCATCCGATGACCGGTTTATAGTTGAATCGTTGATCTCCTAATCAACCTCAACGATCAAGAGTGCTTTTGCTTTTAAGCGTTCGCGTTAATTCCGGAACGAAATTGGTTCGTTTGAGAATGAGTAGTGCCCAGCATGTGTCCAAGGCGGTTGTGGACCCAGGATAACCTTTCAAGTTCCAACTCCCGTCCTCTCTTTGTTTGGGAAGCAACTTTTCGACAGCATACCGATACCAATCCCGTTGGCCGATGCTCTTTACCCCATACAGGACGCCCACTCGTTCGAGCGTCCACAAGAAGTAAAGGTTGTCGGCTTCGGGGTGATCCAGAAGATGGCCCAAGGCGTTAAGGCCGTTTTGGATCTGTGGATCCTCTAGGGCAGGTTGATCTATAACCCCGTTCAAACCTTTCCCTACCCCCAACCCGAGCAGTCCAACGCCGGTCATGGCCGGAGTTCCTTCGCCGTGGTGAGGACGATACCCCCAGCGGCCGCGACGTCC